>CAYUJX010000025.1:3338-13498 GCA_964445125.1 uncultured Microbacteriaceae bacterium | reverse complement strand
CCGGTGAGGCCGCCGAACACAAACGAAATGAGGAACCCCAAAGCAAACACCATGGGGGTTTCAAACGTCACAGATCCCCGCCACAAGGTGCCAATCCAGTTAAAGATCTTCACACCCGTCGGCACCGCAATCAGCATGGTCATCAACGCGAAGAAGGGAAGAAGAACCGAACCCGTGACATACATGTGGTGAGCCCACACGGTCATGGACAGCGCGCCAATAGCAATCGTCGCGTAGACCAAAGTTCTATATCCGAAGACGGGTTTGCGGCTAAACGCGGGGAAAATCTCCGACACTATGCCAAAGAACGGCAACGCAATGATGTACACCTCGGGGTGCCCGAAGAACCAGAACAAGTGTTGCCAGAGAATCGCTCCCCCCGTCGCAGCGTCATACACGTGGGATCCAAAAACCCTGTCGCTGCCGAGCGCGAACATCGCTGCGGCCAAAACAGGGAATGCCAGCAACACGAGAATGGACGTCACCAGAGTGTTCCAGGTGAAGATGGGCATGCGCCACATCGTCATTCCTGGGACGCGCATCGTGATGATGGTGGTGATGAAGTTGACGGCTCCCAAAATGGTCCCAAAGCCGCTCAAACCGAGCCCAAAGACCCACATATTCCCACCAAGCCCCGGCGAGAAAGTTTCACTCGACAATGGTGCGTAGGCAAACCATCCAAAAGCTGCTGCACCCTGGGGGGTCAGGAACCCGCCCACGGCAATCAAGGATCCAAAGCTAAAGAACCAGTACGCCAGAGCGTTCAGCCGAGGAAAAGCAACATCGGGGGCGCCAATCTGCAAAGGCATCAAGACGTTGGCAAAACCGGCAAAAAGCGGAGTGGCAAACATCAGCAACATGATGGTGCCGTGCATGGTGAACAGCTGGTTGTACTGCTCTTTTGTGGCCACAACTTCGAGACCGGGAGCGAAAAGTTGGGCGCGAATCACCAGCGCCATAACGCCACCGATGAGGAAGTAAATGAAGGAGGTGATCAAGTAGAGATACCCAACCTTCTTGTGATCGGTTGTGGTCAACCAGTCAACAAAAACGTTGCCTTTTTTGGTCACTCCAATGTTAGAAAATCCGGGAGGGATTTCGGTGAGGGAAGGACGCGGCGCAGTCGTGGTCATGATCTACTCTCTTTCGCCTGGTGGAGTGGTTCCCGGCAAGTTCTGTAACACATTCAACTCGGGGCCGAGTCGCCCGACGTTGCCATCGCTGCGAAGAGCGGACATCTGACGGTTGTATTCATCCTGGGACACGACGTGAACCTCAAACAGCATGAGGGAATGGTATTCGCCACACAGTTCCGCGCACTTACCGCGGAAGACTCCCTCTTCCTGGGAAATGAAATACCAATAATTGGTGCGGGCCGGAATCATGTCCTTCTTGTAGAGAAAATCAATAACCCAGAAGGAATGAATCACGTCGCGGGATTCGATTTTAATTTCTACTTTTTTGTCAACGGGGAGATACAGCTTGGGTAGCAGCTCCAAATCCACACTGCCACCGGGAATTTCTCTCGCCTGAATGCCCGCAGAATAGACATTTTCGTTGAGGTAATTGAAGTCCCATGCCCAACGCTTGCCGTACACCTCGATAGACACTTCGGGATCGGCGAGAGGACTTTCAATCTCAATTTGATCGCGCGCGGTGAAAGCAAACAGGCCTAACACCAAAATTAGCGGCGCGACAGTGTAAAAAGTTTCAATCGGCATGTTGTACCGAAGCTGCGCAGGCATACCCGTCTGACCCTTGCGGCGACGGTAGACGATTGCCGCCCAGATGATGAGAATCCAGGTGATGACTCCCACCACCAACAACACCATCCATGACACCACCCAAAGATCGATGACACGATCCACTTGGTTGGTAAGACCGCGCTGGGTAGGAAGCCAGCCCAGAGCGGACTGTGAGGTGCACCCTGCAAGAACAACCGCAATAAGGGTAAGAAGAGACGCGCCTTTGATTCCGCGTGTGTGTAGCTGGCGCACGACGTGCCTTTCGCCTCGTTTTTGTTATTGTTTTACGAAATAATTCTAGTCCATGTGCCCTCTGGCCCAGGCGAGCCCGGGCCGAGTGACACACCACAAAGGTGGCTAGCTGAAGCTATCCCCGCATGCACAGCTACCCTGCGCGTTGGGGTTGTCAATGGTGAAACCTTGCTTCTGAATCGTGTCCTCAAAATCAACGGAGGCACCCTCAACATAGGCAGAACTCATTTTGTCGACGACAACTTCAACCCCGCCGAAATCGCGGACAAAGTCGTCCTCCATCAAACGCTCATCAAAAAAGAGCTGATATATCAAACCTGAGCAACCGCCGGGCTGAACAGCAACACGGAGCCGCAAATCATCGCGACCCTCCTGCTCGAGCAGATTCCGAACTTTCAGGGCGGCCTGGTCGGTCAAACTCACCGAGTGGGTGGTGGCAATGGTGTCTGTCATGAGAAACCTCCTTCGCTTAGTGTAGAACTTTTTTCCCCACGCGAGCTGAACGTTACCGGCGTGGAGCGGACTACTAATCCGGGCCGATACTCTGGGGGGACCCTGTTGGAGAGAGAGATACCACCCTGTGAGCAAGAACGAGCGCAACACTCCCGAAGATGCCCCCGAAACGGGCAAAGGTCACCCCACTCCTCGCAGGCGCGACCGCGAGGCGGCATTGCGAAGGCCTTTAGTGTCAAACGACCGTAAGGAAGCCCGCGCACGCATGTCTCAAGGGCGCGAAAGGGCGAGATTGGGGCTCGCCAATGGTGAAGAACGATATCTTCCTGTCCGCGACAAAGGTCCTCAACGCAAGTGGGTTCGTGATTTCGTGGATTCCCGCTGGAGCTTCGGAGAATTCCTGATTCCCATCATGTTTGCGGTTATTATCGCCACGTTCTTGCCCTCGATACAGGCACAATTCATCGCCATCGTCGTGTTGTGGCTGTTTTTCGCGATGACCATCATTGATGCCTCCTTCGCGGGATACCAGGTGAGGAAAGGCTTGCGCGCCAAATATGGCGAAGAGAATGCGGAAAACGGCGTCCGGTGGTATGCCGCTATGCGTTCGCTTCAGATGCGAGGCTTGCGCCTGCCTAAAGCGCAGATCAAGCGGGGCGAAAAGCCCCGCTAGCGAGTCCTGGCGAGCTCTCGGGTGAGCAGGTGCGCAAAAAACGGACCTCGGTAGACAAAACCTGTGTAGGCCTGCACGAGGGTTGCCCCCGCATCAAGACGGGCCTTGACGTCAGCACCCGTGAAAACGCCCCCCGCGCTGATGACAGACTTTTCTCGAGGAAGAGTTTGACGCAAAAGCTTCAACACGTGAACAGAAGTCTGACTTAGTGGCTGACCGGAAAGTCCCCCCGCCCCCATGCGAGCAAGGACATCGGGGGGTGTCGAGAGTCCGTCGCGCGCGGTTGTTGTATTGGTGGCGATAATTCCCGCGAGATCCAGATCGAGGACAACACTGGCGATGTCCGACACCGCCCTGTCATCCAAATCGGGGGAAATCTTCACCAACAACGGCGTGTCCCCGGCGACTGCGGCCACAGCCGCGAGAAGAGGTCGAAGACTGGCGACATCTTGCAATCCGCGAAGCCCGGGCGTGTTGGGCGAGCTGACATTGACGACAAGATAGTCCGCAAACGGAGCCAACAACGTGGCACTCGCAACATAATCTTTGGTTGCCTCGGATAAAGGAGTAATCCAGCTTTTGCCGATATTGACGCCGATGACGGGTAACGCTCCACCCCAGTGACGCAGCGCAGCGAGACGGGCGGCAACAATTTGTGCGCCCACATTGTTGAAACCCATGCGATTGATCAGTGCCTGGTCTTCAGGCAAACGAAACAGTCGAGGCTTGGGATTACCCGGTTGCGCTATCGCGGTCACCGTCCCCACTTCGACATGGTCAAATCCCAACGCATAGAGACCACGGATAGCCACCGCATTTTTATCAAAGCCGGCAGCGAGTCCCACTGGGGATGCCAAGCCACACCCGAAAGCCTTAACGCCTAACGATGCATCAGGCGCCGTGGTGGTGCGCAACGCGCGGCGAATACCCGGGAGACCGGCAATTTGGATGAGCACCATCCCCAGATGGTGCATGATCTCCGGGTCAAAGCGTTTCAGAATCGAAAACACAAAGGGATACATTAACTACCCTCCCCGACCACTGGCGCACCGTGACGGAGCGAACCAATCGCCTCTTCAAAGTCTTCAAGATTCTCAAAAGATTGATAGACGGAGGCAAACCGAAGGTAGGCAACCTCATCAAGCTCACGAAGAGGTTCCAGAATAGACAAGCCGATTTCGTTGGCGTCAATCTGCGAGGCCCCAGTCTGACGAATGGTCTCTTCGACCCGCTGAGCCATTTGTGCCAAATCTTGATCGGTGACAGGACGACCCTGGCAGGCCTTTTTGACACCCGAGGCAATTTTTTCGCGCGAGAACGGTTCTGTTACCCCGCTGCGTTTGATGACGCTCAAGCTCGCAGTTTCCATGGTGGAAAAGCGACGGCCACATTCCGGGCACTCCCGCCGGCGGCGAATGGACACGCCATCGTCGCTTGTTCGCGAGTCAATGACACGGGAGTCAGGGTGTCTGCAGAAGGGGCAATACATGGTCGCTAACCCTCTGCCGGCGCGTCGGCCGCGGGACGCTCCACAAACCGCTCCGCAATAGCTTCAGCGTGGGCCGGAAGATCTTCTGCCTCAGCAAATATTTTCACCTGCTGGGCAATATGGCTTAGAGCCTGCCGGTCATAGTCAATAATCTGTTGGGTTCGCAGAAAAGACATGGGCGATAACCCCGAACTAAACATTGCAGAACCGTGGGTGGGAAGTACGTGGTTAGATCCCGCCACATAATCCCCCGCGCTCACAGGGCTGTAGTCGCCCACAAAAATAGCTCCAGCGTGGCGAAGAAGAGGCAGGATTTTTTCTGGATCCGTCACCATGACCTCCAGGTGCTCTGGGGCGATGGCATTGGACATGAGGACAACCTGATCGAGGGAATCCATCACAATCACCGCTGATTGTTCCCCATCCAATGCCGCCATGACGCGCTGGGAGTGGCGAGTTTCTGACACCCTGCGTTCGAGGGCGACCATTACTCGCCGTGCAAGCTCCATTGACGGTGTAATGAGGACGACGCAGGCGCGCTCATCATGTTCGGCTTGAGAAATCAGATCTGCGGCAACAAACTCCGGGTAGGCCGTTTCGTCCGCAATAATCCCTATTTCTGACGGGCCAGCTTCGGAATCGATGCCCACAATCCCCTTGACGGCGCGTTTTGCCGCCGCGACATAGCGATTTCCGGGCCCCGTAATCATTGCCACCGGAGCTAGTCCCAGGTCGGGCACTCCCCACGCTAGAGCGGCGATAGCTCCCGCGCCGCCCATGGCGTACACCTCGGTGACCCCCAAAAGATGCGCGGTGGCCAAAATGGTGGGGTGTATTCGACCGTCGAAGTCCGATTGGGGTGGGGAGACGAGCACAATCTCTGCCACGCCTGCGGCCTGAGCCGCAACAACGTTCATCACCACACTGGAGGGGTACACCGCTTTGCCTCCGGGGACGTACACTCCCGCGCGATCAACGGGAACCCAGCGGGTACTGACCGTGCCCCCGGTGTGAAATTCTGTTGACGTTGTCGCCGGAATCGAATCGTCTGATACCGCCCGCACCCGCCGAATAGATTCCTTGATGGCAGCCTTGAGAGGCTCCGAGAGCTCTGCAGCGGCCCGAGAGAGCTCCTTTGCCGATACCTCGATCACCAGGTCATCGACACCATCGAATGATGCAGACTGCGCTTTGAGGGCACCCGAGCCTTCTCGCCGAACGGCCTCCATGAGGGAGTCCACAAGCTCTTTTGTTTCTGCCTCCCCCTGGGAGACACGAGGAACAAAGCCCACCACGGTGGCGGGCGTGATGTTCAGCCCGCGAAGATCAAGAAGACGAATCATATGGTTTCTATCGTACTCGTGCCCTGAGTCACCTCCTCAGCGTGGAGCGCTTAAGATGGAGTACGTGAATACCGTAGAAGCACTCTCGCCCTCCCAAGCTTTCTTGCAAGCATTCCGCCGCCACGGCGCAGGCATGTGCGTGATTACTCTCCTGACCTCGGATGGGTCACCCGCGGGTTTCGCCGCCACCTCCGTGGCGTCGCTTTCCGCATCCCCTCCCCTGGCCAGCTTCAACATGTCCCAAACGGCGAGCTCGTGGCGGTCAATGAAGATGGGAACGAACGTTCTTTTGCACTTCTTGGGAGCTGACTCAGAAGGATTGGCAAGGAAAATGGCGGGCGAAGCGAGTGACAGATTCGTCGGTAATCATTGGAGCGAGGGGCCCGAGGGTCTTCCCCTGCTCTCAGGTGTCTCCGCGTGGTTGCAGTGCACGGTGGTAAGCCTTGTCGAAGTGGAGTTCGCCGCCATGGTGGCGCTGCGCGTGAAAGCTGGCGAAATGGGCGACACGCAAGATGCCCTCGTCTACCACCAGCGAGGCTACGGCCGCGCCGTAGCGCTCTAAGCGCTCAAACAGTCCGCACCGAGTAGGCCCTTTACCTCGCCGAGAAGATCCAAGGACACGGTGACCGTGCGGGGCAGCTCAAACACGCGGACCATTCCCGACTTGACCAGGCGCAACCTCACCGGTGAACCTCCTTCATGTCGACCCAACGCGACATCGAGGGCCTTCAAGATGTCGTGGGTGGCGAATTTCTCGGGGACGGTAAGGAGCAAAGGCTCGTGTGACTCTCCCGCAGACACATTCAACGGAATCAGCTCGATGGCGTGAAGGCCTAATCCATCGTCTCGGTTGGATACTCTCCCGCGCAAAGCCACGATGGTGTCTTCGACAAGATCGCTCTGATAATTCTTATACGTCTTTCCCAAGAACATGACGGAGAGCTCTCCCCCAAAGTCCTCTATGGACACTTGGGCGTAAGGATTACCGCTCGACCGGGCCACACGATGGTGGACGGAGGTAATCAAGCCGGCGACGGTGACCACTTCGCCATCCTCGCGGTCCTGAATCAACAGCTCGGCAATAGACACGTCTGCTTCTTTGCCAATCGCCCATTCCAGTCCCGCGAGGGGGTGATCAGAGACGTACAACCCCAGCATGTCCCGCTCCAGCGCGAGCAACTCTTTTCGTGGCCACTCAGGGAGATCCGGAACACGGGCCGGTGAAGGGGTGCCGCTGCCTTCAAAAAGACTGTCGAAGTCGAACCCGACATCTCCGTATTCTTCAGCCTTCTTATCTCTCGAGGCAGACTCGATGACATTTTCATGAATATCGAACAGTGAGCGCCGGGTGTGACCGAGCTGGTCAAAGGCGCCCGCTTTGACCAAGGACTCGACACAGCGCTTGTTGAGGACGACAGAGGGAACCTTTTTCACGAAGTCATGGAAGGACACGAAGGCGCCTTTGTCTTCCCTGGTGGTGCGAATCGCATCCACGACTCCCACCCCCACGTTGCGGATTGCGGCGAGGCCAAAGCGAATGTCTTTCCCCACAGCACTGTAGGTCGCAATAGATTCGTTGACACACGGCGGCAAGACCTGAATACCCATGCGGCGACATTCGTTGAGATACACCGCAGACTTGTCTTTTTGATCACTCACGCTGGTCAGCAACGCGGCCATGTATTCCGCCGGATAGTGGGCTTTGAGATGGGCAGTCCAGTAGGAGATCATTCCATACGCTGCCGAGTGGGCTTTGTTGAAGGCGTAGTCCGAGAAGGGGACCAGGACCTCCCACAGCGTCGTGACTGAATCATCGGAGAAACCGTTATCTCGCATTCCTCCGCGAAAGGTTTCAAACTGAATATCGAGCTCTTCCTTTTTCTTCTTTCCCATTGCTCGGCGCAACAAATCAGCTTGGGCGAGCGTGTAGCCGGCAAGCTTCTGGGCGATTTCCATCACCTGTTCCTGGTACACGATGAGCCCATACGTTCCGCCCAAGATTTCTTCCAGCGCGCCGGCAAGCTCCGGGTGTACCGGAGTGATGTCTTGGTGACCATTTTTGCGCAACGCGTAGTTCGTGTGAGAGTCAGCCCCCATAGGCCCAGGGCGATACAGGGCCAACACCGCAGAGATATCTTCAAAAGTGTCAGGTTTGAGCAATCGGAGCAGACTCCTCATCGGAGCGCCATCGAGTTGGAAAACACCCAGGGTGTCGCCCTTGCTCATCAGTTCATACGCTGCCGGGTCATCGAGGGCAAGCTCTTCAAGCACCGGGCGGTGAGCGCTATTGAGCTCGATGTTATCGAGCGTGTCATCGATGATGGTGAGGTTGCGCAAAGAAAGAAAGTCCATTTTGACCAAACCCAGCGCCTCGGCGGAGGGAAAATCAAACTGGGTAACAATTTGTCCGTCTTGATCGCGCTTCATGATGGGAATGATGTCGACCAGCGGTTCAGATGACATGATCACTCCGGCAGCGTGAACACCCCACTGACGTTTTAGGTTTTCTAACCCCTGGGCGCGCTCAAACACGGTCTTCGCGTCGGGATCAGTGTCCAAGAGGGTCCGGAAATCTGCGGCCTCTTTATATCTGTCGTGAGACTTATCCACCATGTCCCGCAGGGACATTTCTTTCCCCATCACGCCAGAAGGCATGACTTTGGTGAGCTTCTCCCCCATCCCAAAGGGGTGACCGAGGACGCGCGCGGCATCTTTGAGCGCCTGCTTAGCTTTAATGGTTCCAAATGTCACAATTTGAGCAACTCGATCGCTACCGTATTTCTCCGTCACGTAGCGAATAACTTCGCCCCGTCGACGCTCGTCAAAGTCCACATCGAAGTCAGGCATGGAGACACGGTCCGGGTTCAAGAAACGCTCGAAAATCAGACCGTGTTTGAGTGGGTCCAGTTCGGTGATGCCCATCGCGAACGCAGCCATGGAGCCTGGACCTGACCCGCGACCAGGCCCCACACGAATCCCCTGGCCTTTGGCCCAGGCGATGAAATCCGCCACAACAAGGAAGTAGCTGGCAAAACCCATCTGGCTGATGACGCCGATTTCATAGTCGGCTTGGTTGGTGACTCTTTCGGGAACACCAGCAGGGTAACGATGGGTGAGCCCTATGCGCACCGCCTTTTCAAAGAAACTGACTTCGCTCTCTCCTGCGGGAACAGGAAAACGAGGCATGTAGTTTGCTGATTCATCAAACTCGACATGCGCCCGCTGCGCGATAAGTAACGTGTTGTCGCTGGCTGCGGGGAAGTCAGCAAACAGTGACCGCATTTGTGCCGGTGTCTTCACATAGAACTCGTTGGAACCAAACTTAAAACGCTTGGGGTCATCCAGAGTGGACCCCGATTGCACGCACAGCAGAGCGGCGTGAGCATCCGAATCCGCCGCCGTCGTGTAGTGCAGATCATTGGTCGCCAACAGGGGAATATTCAGCTCCCGTGACAGTCGCAACAGGTCAGGAATAACCCGTTTTTCTAACCCCAGCCCGTGATCCATGATTTCGACAAAGTAGTTATCTGCACCGAAAATATCGCGGAACTCCGCAGCCGAAGCAACCGCTTTGTCGTATTGTCCTAAGCGCAAATACGTCTGCACCTCGCTACTGGGACAGCCTGTTGTCGCGATAACCCCTGCGCTGTAGGTCTGGAGAAGTTCGCGATCCATCCGAGGTTTGAAGTAATACCCCTCCAGCGACGCGATAGAGGACATGCGAAAAAGGTTGTGCATTCCCTCCGTTGTCTCCGCCAGCAACGTCGCGTGGGTGTATGCGCCGGTTCCCGAGACATCATCTTCCCCCCCGTTGCCCCACTGGATGCGCGTTTTGTCACTGCGGTGAGTTCCCGGTGTCAGGTATGCCTCGATGCCGATAACCGGGTTGATACCGGCGCCGCGAGCTTGTTTCCAAAACTCGTACGCCCCAAACATCACTCCGTGGTCCGTCATCGCTACGGCCGGCATCTCAAGCCGTGCAACCTCGGATACCAGGGCGGCTATCTTGGCGGCGCCATCCAACATCGAATACTCGGTGTGCACATGCAAATGGGCAAAAGAGTCACCGGAAGGGCTCAAGAACGTCTCCTAAGTGGGCAGGAAACTCTAGCTTAATCCGCTACCGGCGAGAGGCTTGTCACCACTCCGAGAGGTCAGCTTTTCAGTCGATCCAGTGCGCCCTGAAGGTCCGCCGGAACGGGGCT
>CAYUJX010000025.1:0-3238 GCA_964445125.1 uncultured Microbacteriaceae bacterium | reverse complement strand
CCTGCGAGCGCACCTAACACCGAGGGTCCGTCCCAGCTCGGTGCCGGGTGAGCAGCCAGCCCTGGAGGTTTATCGATGACGACGACATCGTCATCGTCATACAAAATCGTCATGGATTCAACAACAATGGGTTCGATACGGGGCGCCTTTTTGGGCTCGAACGTCACATCGAGCATCACGCCGGAATTCACTCGGTCACTCTTGATGCCGGCTTTTCCGCTCACCACTGCGCCGCCTGCGTCAATGATTTCTTGAGCAAAGGAACGAGAAAACCCAAAAAGCCGGGAGAGGACGACATCAAGTCGTTCGCCAGCGAGCCCCTCGGGCACGGCAATAGTTCGTGTTTCAGCCACTACGCGGTGCTCTCAGTGCCAGGCCGGAAGAAAAAACCACTACGCCGGACGGGTATCTGACGCACCTTGAGGGAGATTAGAGGATCCCAACGCCCCCAACTGTCCATTAATAAAGGATTGCAAACTGGCCCGGTACTCGCGTTCAAAGGTGCGCAACTGCTCGACCTCTTGGGTGATGCTCCCACGTTCGCCCTCCAGCTGCATCAGGTGCGCTCGGTGCTCCGTCTCGACTTCTGCAATAATCCGCGCAGCTTGGCCATGGCCTTCGGCAATCAGCTGGTCTCGTTTTTCAATTCCTTCGCGAACATGGTCCTCGTGGAGCCTGCGTGCGAGCTGAAGAAGGTTATTCGCGTTGGCCGTGTCAGCCGTTTCTCCATTAGCGGCGAATCCGGAGACACCCACAGCGCTGCCGGAAGCTCCCGAGCGCTGAAGCTCGGAAATGCGTCCTTCCATGCCCGCGAGTCTCTGCGCCAGTTCGTCTTTTTCAGACACCACGCGGCGCATTTCCACGACGACCTCGTCGAGAAAATCATCGACCTCGTCTTGGTCGTATCCTTCGCGGAACTTGGTGGACTGAAAACGTTTGTTGACGATGTCCTCTGGTGTCGGTGCCATGGGACCCTACCTCTATCTCGATGACTGGTGGACAAGAGTGCCGGTCGTCTTTTCTCGATAACGCGGCTTTTTCTAGGTTACCCCTGATGGGAAAGAAAAGGAGCGAAGCTAGCGCAAACCTCCGACAAAAGACCAGACAATAAATGTGGCGAACATCAACAAGCTCCAGCCTAAATCGATCGCGGCACCACCAAACCGCAGAGTGGGTACCACTTTACGAACAGCGCGAAGGGGGCGATCCGTGACGGAATAGGCGGCCTCGGCGAGGAGCAAGACAGGCCCTTTGGGGCGAAATCCACGGGACAACACTTGCACCCAGTCAAAAATAAATCTCACCCACATGGCGAGCAAAAAAAGGGACAGACCGAGGTACACGATGCTGGCGAAACTGGTCGCGATGATATCCATAGAACCTCCAGTATGCCCGAAAGCAACTGTGGAGGAAGCCCTCGTTAGTCGGTCAGCGCCGCGTCGAGCTCGGACTCCATGCCGTCACCATCGCCACTGACCAAAATGTGAGACGGTGAGAGGAGGAAAACCTTGGGAGTCACGCGCTCAATGTGGCCGTGCAGCCCCTGGGAAAGGCCACTGGAGAAGTCGACGAGTCTCCGAGCTTCGGACTCGCTCATCTGCGTGAGGTTGATGATGACGGGCACGCCTTCACGGAAGGTTTCCGCAATGATTCTGGCGTCGCCATACTTTTTTGGGTGTACCGTCAAGATTTCGTTCACATCACTCACCCCTTGCTTAGAACCGCGACGCAGCGGCGTTACAGTGGCGCGTTGCGCGGGAGCGGGGACCGCACCCACCGCGCGTGGCTGGCTGGTCGGTTGGTCCATGGACTCTTCAGCAAGACCCAAGAATTCGAGCGTCTTACGTAACGGATTCGACATGAGTGCCCCTTCGGCGTTCTTGTTTCCGCTATCAGATTAGGTCGCGACGGGCCGTTTCCCGGTAATTGCGCTACCAACGCGCAGGTGTGTCGCACCGACAGCAATCGCTTCGACAAAGTCTCCCGACATCCCCAACGAAAGCTCGCGGGCCTCGGGAGCGATGGTACGCAAACGCTCGTGCAGAACGAGCACGCGATCAAAGGCCTCCCGCGCAGGCTCCCCAAGTGGTGCCACGGCCATTACCCCCCGAAGTCGCAGGTTATCTGCCGCCAGAACGTGCTCCGCCAGAGCAAGCAAATCCGAGGGCTCCACTCCCCCCCGACCAGGAACATCGGTGAGATTTATTTCAAGGAAAATATCAATATCTCGCTCTACCTGCGACAGCGGAGAGACCAGAGACACCCGATCTACCGAGTGAATGACCGAACAGTATTGGGCAACAGCTTTGGCCTTATTGGATTGCAATTGACCCACAAAGTGCCAGGTGAGGTCGATGTCGACAAGTTCTTGGTGCTTTGCCACAGCTTCCTGATGACGGTTTTCCCCGACGTTCTTGACGCCCGCCTCGGCAAGCTCACGGACAAGCGACGCGGGATGAAACTTGGTCACCACAATGGTGGTGATCTCCTCGGGGGAACGCCCCGCCTGGCGGGCAGCCGCCGCGACCTGTTCTTGCAACGCGTGCCATCGTGAGGCGGGAGAGTCTGTCATCGGGGATCTCTAGCGCAAGAAGTCGGGAACGTCGAGCTCACCCTCGTCGACTGCCTCCGAGGCAAAAACGGGGGCTTGTTCGGCGGGCGCAGGCTTCTCCTCACCGAGGAACAACCAGGACTCTTCTGCCCCTGGAGTTGTGGTGGTGGGTTGAGAAGTTTCGCTCACCACAGCCCGCCTCTGTTGGGATTCAACAAATCCTGCCGCAATTACCGTAACGCGAACCTCGTCACCGAGCGAATCGTCGATGACAGCACCAAAAATAATGTTCGCGTCGGGGTGGACCGCTTCTTCGACGAGCCTCGCAGCATCGCTGACTTCGTACAGGCCGAGGGTGGAACCCCCTGTAATGGAGAGCAATACACCGTGGGCGCCTTCAATGCTGGATTCCAGCAGAGGTGAGGCAATGGCAAGCTCGGCTGCTTTGATGGCGCGGTCTGTGCCCCTGCTCGAGCCAATCCCCATCAAGGCCGTGCCAGCGTCTTTCATCACGGATTTCACATCCGCAAAGTCAAGGTTCATCAGCCCGGGTGTGGTGATGAGGTCGGTAATGCCTTGTACCCCCGCGAGCAAAACGCGGTCCGCCGTTTCGAACGCTTCGAGCATGCTGATACTGCGATCCGAAATTTCCAACAGCCTGTCGTTAGGAACAACGATGAGCGTGTC
>CAYUJX010000024.1:0-14185 GCA_964445125.1 uncultured Microbacteriaceae bacterium | reverse complement strand
TTTATTCGAGGCACCGAATGTCCTACGCGGGCAGTTTTAAATGAGGCACCTCGGGAATCCCACAGGAGTGATGCGCGCGCGCCGTCCTCGCCGCGCCCCCAGAAACCTTTGTTTCCGCTGAGAATATGCCCTGAACCTGACCAATTGGTCAGGTTCTCGCGACCGGGACCCCTACGGTGGGAAACATGTCCTTACGGGAAAATATTCTCAACACCGCCTTGGAGCGTTATGCGCTTCACGGCATTGCGGCGACCAGCGTTCAGGACATTGCCGACCACGCGCAATCATCCAAAGCCAATGTGTTGTATCACTTCACGTCCAAGGAACAGCTCGTTGACAACGCACTTTCTCCGGCATTGGAGGCGCTTGATGCCATCGTTCGTGGTGCCGAAACCACCGGTTTTGATACCCGCGGCCCTCGCGAGGTGTTCGTAGAGGGCTTTATCGACTTTCTGTTACACCACCGCCTTGCCGTCCAAATCATCGTCACCCACCCCTACCTGGCGGACTCCATCCCTGCTTTGCAATCAGCTCAAGAACTGATGGGTCGCATGGCGAATTTGCTGGCAGGGAGCGTGCCCGGGCACTCCGAACTTTCTCGATTTGCAATCGCGATATCGGGAGCCACCTACGCCGTCGCATCGTCAGGCCTCGTCGGTCGAAGTCCTCTCGCAAACAGCGAATATCGCGCTTTTCTCCGTGAGGCGCTGATGAGCACGCTTGACGTCGAACCTACCCTCACTACGGCCCCCTAATGGCAACGATTCTCTACCGCCTGGGGAAGGCGAGTTACCTTCATGCATGGCGTGTTGTCGTCATCTGGGTGGTTGCCTTCATCGCTATTGGAGGCGCGGGGGTGGCCTTCGGCGGAGACACCCAGGAAGAATTCCGCATCCCAGGAAGCGAATCTCAAGAAGCGTTCAACCGCCTCGCAGCTGTCTTTCCCGGTTTTGGCGGAGGAAGCGCACAAGTCGTCATCGTGGCGCCCGAAGGTCAGCGCCTCGATACGGAGGAAAACCGGGCTGTCATTGAGTCTCTGGCGCAGTCGATTGCCGACAGCCCCGCTATTGAGGACACCGTCAGCCCTTTTGACGAGTATGCGGGTCGAGCGCTGAGTGATGATGGCCGCTACGCGCTCATGCAGGTGCAATTTGGCGTTGCTACCGCCGACATCACGAACGACATGCTTGATGAGCTTGTCTCCCACCGCGACGACGTCGCGGGAACCGGACTAATCGTAGAATTTGGCGGCAATCTTTTTCAGGAGCAAGGCGTCCACCTGACCATTGCGGAGCTGTTTGGAGTGATTTTCGCGGGTCTCGTCCTGATTGTTACCTTCAGATCTTTCCGACCCGCATGGCAACCTCTGGCAAGCGCGCTGGTTGGCCTGGGAATCGCAATCGGCTTCATTTTGATGGCCGCCGGTGTCGTGACCGTCTCCAGCTCTGCACCTCTACTAGCGGTGATGTTGGGTCTCGCCGTGGGAATCGATTATTCCCTCTTCATCCTCCAGCGCCACCGAAACCAGCTGGCCGCCGGTGCCGACCCGCGGGAGTCAGCGGCAACAGCTGTAGGCACGGCAGGTAACGCCGTAGTTTTTGCCGGCCTGACGGTTGTCATCGCGCTCTTGGGGCTCTTCGTCGTCGGAATTCCCTTCCTCAGTGTTATGGGAGCCTCTGCCGCGCTCGCAGTTCTCATCGCCATTGCCGCGGCGATTACGTTCCTCCCCGCGCTGATGGGCCTGATGGGCGAAAAGTTGCGCCCCGCGCCAGGTTCGAAAGCCTCGCGCATCGCCGCGCAGTCACCAACATCACCGAGTATGGGACGCCGGTGGGTTCGATTTGTGATGAAGCGCCCTCTCCTGGTCACTATCGTGTCTATCGCTTCCCTTGCCACCCTCGCCATTCCGGCGTTGGAACTCGATTTGGCTCTCCCCGACGGAGGCAGTGAGCCGATTGATTCGACCCAGCGCAAAGCATATGACCTGGTCACTGAGGGTTTCGGGCCGGGTTACAACGGGCCATTGATTGTGTCCGCTGACATCACACGAAGCGACGACGTGCTCGCAGATTTAGAGGGTATCCGTCAAGACCTTGCTGCTCTTGACGGGGTTGACTATGTGAGCGAAGGTTTCCCCTCCCCCACGATTGACACCGGAATTCTCCAGGTCATTCCCGTCTCGGGTCCCGATTCACGCGAAACCAAAGCGCTCGTCGGCGAGCTGCGCAATGCTCTGCCCGAAATTGAACAACGGTGGAACACCGACCTTGCTGTTACCGGGGTGACGGCCATCGGGGTGGACGTGTCCCAAAGAATCCAATCGGCGCTCATTCCTTTCGGGCTTGTCGTCGTGGGCCTCTCGTTCCTGCTGCTTCTTGTGGTGTTTAGGTCCCTTCTCGTTCCGCTGAAAGCAGCCCTCGGGTTCGTGCTCTCCGTGACCGCAGCATTCGGTGTGGTGGTGGCCGTCTTCCAATGGGGCTGGCTCTCCAGTTTCGTCGGTGTGGACACTCCCGGACCAATCTTGAGCTTCATGCCGATTATCTTGATGGCGGTGCTGTTTGGTCTTGCGATGGACTACCAGGTTTTCTTAGTCTCGGGGATGCGCGAACAATACGTTCACACCGGTGAGTGGCGCTCCGCCATCGAAGAGGGTTACTCGCAGGGAGCCAGAGTTGTGGGTGCAGCGGCCCTCATTATGTTCTTCGTGTTCTTCGCGTTCGTCCCCGAAGGAATCCCGCTAATTAAACCCATTGCCCTGGGGCTTGCAATCGGTATCGCATTGGATGCATTTGTCGTACGCATGACCCTAGTTCCCGCCCTCATGACACTGTTTGGGAAAGTAGCATGGGCCCTCCCCGCACCCCTGGAAAGACTTCTTCCCCATGCTGATGTGGAAGGCGAAAAACTCCGCGAACACCTACACGAAGTCCACTGGGCTCAATCTCAAGCGGGCTTTGTTGTTAGCGCGGAAAACCTCGTTATTGCCTCAGACACCGGTGTCCTCGGAGGAGAAACATGGCGTTGGGAAGCAGGGGCTCGAATCCAGCTTGTTGGTGGAGCACAGCGCAGCGCGCACTTCACCGCAACGCTTGCCGGAGTGGAGTCACCGATATCTGGTGCGCTCCAGGTCGGCGGTTACGCTCTGCCCAGCGAAGCCTCCCGTGTGCGCCAGCTCGTGTATCTGGTCGAGACCGGCGACGAGGTTTCTCTTCGCACTCTTGAAGACCTTGTTATCCAGCGAATGGCCTTCCAGAGTGCCGTCAAACCGTCCCCCCGGGACACCGCTTTTGCGCTTGCGAAAATCGTCACGGGTGTGAACGCTCTGTGTGAAGAAGTGTGTGAACCCTCCGAGCGCATGCACGTGACCAGCGGCACTGTTCCATCGCTTCTGCCCCATCGCCAGAGAATTGTGATTCGTTCAGCGCTCGCGGTTATCGAGAACACTCCCGTATGTGTTGTCGGAGGGGGAGCTCCGGTATCCAACGACGATGACGCATCGTTGTGGTGGCAGGGGCTTAACCATTTTGCCCACCCCGACCAGGTCATTGTTCTGTGGTCAGCCACAGGTCCTTCGCGTGAGAACATTTCGCGACCCGAACGGGATGCCCTGGCTGATGAAGGAGCATCAGTAGGTGGAAGAGCACGATGATGTCGTCGTTAACGCGCTCCGGCGGTGGCCTGTGGATGGGTGCTGCGGTCCTGATGCCCCTGGTCGTTATTGGCAGCCTCCTGGGCCTCACCGCCAGTGCGGATACCGCCCTGGAACGTATCCCTGTCGCTTTGGTCAACAACGATGAACTTGTCACCACCACCAACGACGACGGTGAAGAAGAATTCATTCTGGCCTCGCGACCCCTCATTACCGAGCTGATCACCAACGACACAACCCGCGTGGACTGGGTGATTACCAGCACCGAAGCCGCCAACACGCTCCTCGCCAACGGCGAGGTCTATGCGGTGTTTGAGATACCCGCTGATTTTTCCCAGGCAGTGTCAAGTTTGAGCACCTCAGACCCGCGACAAGCTACTTTCACGATTCGCACAGACCCCACCCGGAGTTACCTTTCCGGAATCGTCGGCGACCAACTGGGTGATTCAATTGGCAAAGCGCTCAGCGTGGAGTTTGCCGAACAAACCACGAAGGGTCTGTTCACTGTGATTGTGGACCTAGGAGATGCTTTTGGCGAAGCTGCCGATGCCGCAGCCACCATCTCAGAGGGCACCACTGATCTGTCCGAGGGCATCAGCACTCTCGCAGAGGGTATGCCCGAACTGGACGAAGGGGCCACGGATTTGGCGGAAGGGTACGCCACCTTCGACAACGGACTTGGCGAGTACACGGCCGGAGTGACCGCTCTGTCTGACGGTCTGGACTCTCTCCAGGCAGGAACCAGCGGCCTTAGCGCTCTTTCCACCGGCGTCAGTAACTATACGACCGGCGTTTCTACGCTCTCTTCCACCCTAACTTCCCTGAACGCTTACATCGCTTCGTTGACCGACTCGACCGGCAAGTCAACTCTGCAGGCGATTGAGGCAAACTTGGCAACCCTAGCCTCCGGTGGCTCCACTTTGTCCAGTCAGACCACGACTGCGCTTTCGGGCATCACCTCCGGGGTACTGGAAATCGACAAAGGGGCGGACGCTCTGGACCTGTCCGGCCAGGAGATTATGACAGCGTCGGATGCATTCCGGGGTGCGACCGGTGACTTTGCCGAAGGCATTTCGGAGCTTTCCACTGGCGTCGTCGATCTCAATTCAGGCGCCACAGAACTCGCCGAAGGTGTGGACGAATTTGCCACGGGGCTCTCTGAGGGAGCGGATGAAATCCAGAGTGCGGCCACCACTGTGCCCTCGGCTCAAGCACTCACTGCGCTGACGTCTCCCGTGGTGTTCTCGGGCGAAGACCGCTCCGAAGCGGTCAGTGCTCAAACTAGCCTGGCGAGCATTATCATTCCTCTAGGGCTGTGGCTAGTCGTGCTCGTGACCCTCCTCCTTGCCCCCCGACTTTCCTCCCACGCGCTGACGAGCACTTCGCGACCCGCCCGCCTGGTGCGGACAAGCTTTGGTCCGCTGCTGGGGATTGGTGCCGTCCAAGCTCTTTTTGCGCTGACGCTTCTTCACACGCTTGGCGGCGCCGGCTGGTCAACACTGGGAGCAAGCGCAGGCGTCATTGTCGCCGGAGTGTTTGCCTTCTTAGCGCTTCACTATCTCGTCTGGGTCTGGCGTTCTTCCTGGCTTCCGGCGCTTTCCATAGGTTTTGGGGCACTTCAGATTGCCAGTATCGGCACGCTGGTTCCCACTGAAATTTTCCCCGCCCCGTATCGCGTGCTCGAAGGCCTCACCCCCGTGTCGTGGTTCACTGACGCGCTCTTGGCCGGCATATCCGGTGGCGACCCTGCCCGGATCATCGGCGGTGTGGTTGCTCTCGTGGCGGTCGGCACCCTTGCCACTGTGGCCACCATCCCGTTGATGAAGCACCGGCAAACTCACGAGCTTCGCTCGCGCCTGGGACTCACACCCCTTACTCAGCGCACGGGAGCCGCAGTCGCTGCCCTCTAGGTCCCAAAGACAGAAGAGACGCTGTCCCGAGTGGGCGCTGGTGCCAAGAAGGCACCGTTCCTAAGATTGAGCGATGACCGTTGCCCACCCTGTACTCCTCGTTATTGATGTCCAACAAGGGTTCTTGGAACCTTCCTGGGGTCCAAGCAGCAACCCCGGATGCGAAGACAACATCAGAAGCCTCCTTGGCCTCTGGCGAGAGCGCGAATGGCCGGTTGTCTTGGTCCGCCACCACTCGCGGGAAGAGAATTCTCCTTTGGGCCCTGGCTCCCCGGGCGCTGAGTTCCAAGAAGGCATCGCGGGGAAATCTGATCTTCTGGTGACAAAGTCGGTCAATTCTGCCTTCTACGGAACCCCTGACTTACACCACTGGCTCACCGAAGAGGGGTACCACCATCTGGTGGTGTGTGGAATCACTACGAATCACTGTTGCGAAACAACCGCAAGGATGGCCGGGAACCTCGGATATCAAGTGACATTTGTGGAGGACGCCACCCGAGCGTTTGACGCTCACCACCCTGATGGCACCGTCATCAGCGCCTGTGATATTGCCCGTGCCAGCTGCGCCAGCCTGCACGGTGAATTTGCCACCGTCGTCTCCACAGCAGAACTTGTGGTGTCGCTCCAGAGCTAAAGAGGGTTCTTTTCGTGCACGACGGGGTTACTCACGCACCAGAGGTGAGGCCCCATGACAGTTCCTAGAGTGCGCTGTGCACCTTTGCGACTCGGGCGGACAAATTTCCTGCCAAAAATTCGCTCACAATGTCGTCATCGAACGTCTCGTAGATCGTCCGGAGGTGAGAAGCCCTAAAATCTTTGCGGGAGAACAGCTTGCCTTGCCCTTTTTGCGGGATGAAGGGGAATTCCTTGCCGCCCATCATCTGCTCAACGATGCTCACAAAATCCAGGGTCGCAACTTCTACCGTTCGTGCTCCGACATCATGAATGCCGTCGCCGGCCACAAGAGTGGGAACAGATTGGTGAAGGATGTTTCCCGCGTCAGGGCTTGCGGTCACCTGGTGAAAAGTAGCGCCAGCAAAGTTGGGCTCGAGGAAGTAAAAAGGCCAGAAAAGCGTTGCGGCACCCCGATACCAGGGAGAAAGCCCCAGGTGAAGGTTGATGGTGGTCTCAGGTAGCGCCTCAAAAAGCGGTGACTTAATGAGGTCCGGACCGAACACTATGGCAAGGTCAGGTTTCTGGGACAGGACAAAATTTGCCGCAGCAGCCGTATTAATGTCCTCGGGGCCGCAGAGGAAGGTGGGAATGTCCCGGTACGTGTCCTCAGCAGAGATGTGGCCAAAATGGGACTCTTCGACAGAGAACCTGGTGCGAAAGTGTCGCTCAAAGAGCTTCTGATCCCTCTCGAGTAAATTTTCCGGCATCCCAGGAAGCTGGTCTTCGCGCTGCATGACGATTGCCGAGAATTCCGCTTCTAAGGGGAGAAGGCTTCTAAAAAAGTGGAGGTGCCGATTATGGGTCCCCGAAATGAAAAGAATCTTCACGCTACGTCCTGTCTATGAGGTCAAGGCTG
The DNA here is from genome assembly GCA_964445125.1 of uncultured Microbacteriaceae bacterium. Taxonomy (GTDB): domain Bacteria; phylum Actinomycetota; class Actinomycetes; order Actinomycetales; family Microbacteriaceae; genus Pontimonas. The sequence continues at coordinate 7,095 of CAYUJX010000024.1, read as the reverse complement.
AGGAGCTGATCGACGAGAGGCCTCAGAGTTTCTTCACTCGTTGAGAGGGTCTTGGCGACCTTACTGAGCGGAGTGTGGCCATCCAAATAAAACAGGAGCCACAAAATTAAGGACAGTTCCGACTTCTCTCCCGCTATCGGCACAATCGCGCCGCCCAGGGTGGGGTACAAATTATGCCGTGACAGCATTACTTCACCGTGGGGCCGGGTGTTGATAAAGAAATCCAGTTTCTCAATCGCTGAAATGACCTCGATGTACATGTCGAGGCCCGCCTCAATTTGGGCGCCCGTCACCAAATCGAGGTTGTCTGCAGAGGTGTGGTATTCGGGATACTCGTGGTACCGATCCTGACATATGGTCCCGGTGTTGATGCGAAATCCTTGGGAAGAGAATTGCCTTTCGTCCGCCCCGTGGATATCGAAAGGATATTCCTTGTAAGGAATCCCGCGGTGGTGAAATGCATCCTCAATGACGTCGTTCAGCCAGTGATCACTGTTCCACGTCTTTTTGACACCAAAACCCCCGGGGCCACCAATAGTGGTGATTTCTAAGCCCGCTTCAACATGGGACAGGTTGGCTTTGTTTTCGTGGAGATACGTTATCGCGCCGATTGTCTCTGGCACAAAAATTATGCGGTAACTCCAATTTCGCGACGGCAAACTCGAAATGTATCTCGCGAGAAAAGCTGTCAACAACATCCCGCTCACCCCGTCGTTGGCCATGTAGGGGTGGCAAATGTAACAAGAAATCAGAATCTCACGCTGGGACTTTCCGGGGATAAGTATCTCCCCGTAGGTCAAGCTGCCAGAAAAATGTTCGGTATCGATGAGCACCCTGAGGCCACCGCTCAGATTCTGAAGCTCGGCATACTGATCATGGGTGAGGCAAAATCCCCACTCAGAGCGGTAATAGGACGTCCGGTACGGGATTACCTCCGGAAGATCGGGGTGCACATGCAAATGTGGTTGCAGTTCCTCCCACGACAGTGTCTGATCAATCGACGTGCTGTAGCCCACGAGATGAAGGGCATTCTCCTCGAAGCTCACAATTTTGCGACCCTCGGAATCAGCTATCCATGCTTCACGAACCGACCACTCTTGGGGAACCGTCCAGTCAAACACTTCTGCACCTGAGGGCACTTCATGCGTGACAATGGGGGAAATTTCGCTCAGTATCTGCAGGGTTTCCCTATTCGCTGCGCCGGTGATGCTTCTCGCCATGGGAAAAAGACGGTGCAAATAGCCTGAAACTTCGGACTCAATGGTGGAACTCATTCATCTGCCTTCTGCTCGTCAGGTGACCCCCACTCACCGTCAAACATGAACCGGAGATGTGCCAGGAACTATTTTAAGCCTAGCTCACAGGCGCGCGGATCTGGCGCTCCGACCGGGAGCCCTGGCAGGGAGACTCGACCTTGGCTTTGTCAGGAACTTCGCCTCTGTGTGCACCGTGACCGACTTGTCGAGGCGCCACCTGGGACGACGAAAGCCCCCCCAAAAAGAGCCTCTAGCCCACGTGTCACTCGGATGTTGCCTCCCACACCCACGAGTCACACCGTTAGCTGAGAATGTCTTTCGTGGTGAATCTCCCATAGGCCAGCGCCCCAAACACAGCGACATACCCGAGCTGAAGCAGGGCGTTGGACCCAAAACTGGAAAGCTCAATAGGTTGCCGGAGGATGTCGGCAAAATCCAGCCAATAATGAGTAAAGAGAAACTCGTGGAGCCAGGAAAACTGAGGAAGATTGTCCAGGATTTGGCTCACCCCACTGGTCACAAGCACCCCGGTCATGGCACCCACCGGGATAGTGGTCAAAGTGGAGATGAACAATCCAATGGCGAGCATCCCCGTCATGGACACCGTGGTGTAGAGGGCGACGAGCGCCATTCTTCCCAGGGCTTCTGGCACACCAATAACATCCCCGCTCAGCAGCGTCACGGGTCCAATCGGGAACAAAATTGCGCCAATCAGTGCTCCCGCCACCATCAGAATAAACGTGCCTGCAATCGTGAAGGCAATCGTCCCCAGGTACTTGACAATGAGGAGCCTCAGGCGACTCACCGGTGCGATCAGGAGATAGCGCAGAGTGCCCTGGCCCGCTTCACCGGCAATGGTGTCACCCGACACGACCGAAATGGTCAGAGGCAAGAACAAAGGCATGGCCAGGAGCATCGCCGTAAACCCCGTGAACAGGCCGTTTTGGGTGACCCGGTCTAAGAACGGCGGTCCCTCTCCGGGTGCCAATCGGTCAGAACTCAACGCGACGGCGAGGGCCAAAAGAATGGGAATCAGGGCGATGGCCGCCAACATTGCCCACGTGCGCCGACGGGTGAACATGACCTGAAGCTCAGAGAGCATCAGGGACCAACTTACGGATCTAGCGAACAACCTCGAAGCCTTCCCCCGTGAGTTCAACAAAATACTCTTCAAGATTGGGGCGCTCGAGTCGTATCTCGCTGACGCGGATCTTCTCGTTCACCAGTACCTCGTTAAGTAGCCCCACATCAATCGTTGGTGGGACCGATGCGGTAAGCGTATTTCCCTTGACGATGATGGGCGCCACACCGTGCTTCGTGAGAACCTCAATCGAGGCATCAACCTGGTCAACCTCAAGGATTAACCGAGTCTCTCCTCGGGACTGCAGCTCGGCCAAGGAGCCCTGCGCGACGATAGAGCCTGCGGACATGACAGCCACATGTGTACAGAGTTGCTCAATTTCGAGAAGAAGATGACTCGACAGGAAAATGGTGATTCCCTCCGCTGCCAAAGATCGGACCAAGTTTCGTACTTCCCGGGTTCCCTGCGGGTCAAGACCGTTCGTCGGTTCGTCAAGAATCAGCAGCTCTCGAGGCCTCAAAAGTGCGTTAGCAAGACCAAGACGTTGCTTCATTCCCAGAGAATAGGCGCCGGCTTTCTTCGAGGCCGCGTTTGTTAGCCCCACCCGCTCCAATGCCACCTGCACCCTTTCGCGGCGAGTGCGTGGGTCGGCAGTCTTATCTGCAGAGTCCATTCGTATCAGGTTGTCTCGCCCTGAAAGGTAGGGGTAAAAAGCAGGGCCCTCCACCAGAGCGCCCACCCTAGGCAGAGTCTGTTCGAGATCGTCGGGGATTTTCTGCCCCAACACCAAGATGTCACCTTCGGTTGCTTCGGCAAGACCTAAGAGCATCCGAATGGTGGTGGTTTTGCCACAACCATTCGGGCCGAGGAACCCAAAAACAGATCCGCGGGGCACGCTCAACGAAATTGCGTCGACCGCTTTTTCTCCCCCAAAGCTCTTGGTGAGGCCTATCGTCTCAATGGCGAGCGGAAGCGCACCTGACACTTAGCGTGCCGCTACATCCAACAGGTAAGAAACTGAGACGGCTCCTGCGAACACCTCACCACTGTCAGAGAGGAACACGTTCATTATCGGAGAAGAAAATACTTTTCCACCCTCAACCTCGGTCATGAAGCCGGAAAACAATTCTGTTTCCAACATCTCCAGAGGAATGTCCGCTGGCACAGAAGCGAAATACATCACGCTCTCCCAGTTGTCACCAATTTTTTCACCCACGGGGAGCCCCTCGGCTTCCCACTGTGCTTTGGCGTCTGCGGTGAGGCTCTCCAGCTCGGCTTCGCTCAGCTCGCGCCCCGCGTAGGAGGAACTGAGTTCGCGGAACGCTGCAGGAACTTCTTGAACTTCCACGGTTGTCCCCGCAGGAGGAGTGAAGCTGAAAAGTCCGGCATCGGGGACATCAAAACTCAGCGAGGTGAACCCAATTTCAAACGCGGGCTCGCTCTGACCTACGGAGTAGATTTTCGCGTCAAGTGCCAGTCCGGTTTCGGAATCAACCGAGACGACGAAAGAATCAATGAGAGAAACTTCGGAGTTGGGAGTGCCCTTCAGCTGGTAAGCCGAACGTCCAGCGACCGAATGATCTTGGCCCACCGTCAGGACAGTGGAATCCCCCATTTCTTCCAGCAGGGAATCCACCAGTGCTTCAGGGCTAGCTAACGCTGCTTGCCACTCCAGAACCGACTGTTCGGACAGGGCGCGCGTTTCGGGGTCAAAAGTGCCGGTGAGCGCTTCAGCTTTTCCGGAGTCGTACCACCAGAATTCGTTTTTGTTAATGATGAGGTCGCGTTGGCTGAGCGGGTCAAGCATCTGAACTCGAATACCCAGTTCGGACGCGTACACACGCATCGTGTGCGTACCGGCAGCCAAAGCCACCAACTGGGTGATCGCGTTTTGCTCAATAAGCTGGGGAACAAACTCTTCAAAACCCTCGGGCATGGTCTCTGCCATGTCATCGACCATGTCTTGAGACATGAGTGAGCTCATTTCAAGAGCAGGTAAACCCATGTTGGACGTTTTGACGACCGTGCCTGAAAAACTCGTTACGTCAGAGTCCATCAGGAGAAGAACCTCTTGGGGAGTGAGATCGGGAAGGTCAACGGCATTTGCCGGCGCTGCAAAAGCCAGTGAACCGAGCACAATGACCGAGGGAACGACAAGTGATGCCGTCCATTTTTTTGAAAACTTCACAGCGGAACTCCCTTAGATGTAGAGGGTTAAAGTCTAGACACGCAAGCTGGAAAGAGTCTGGGCTCAGCGCGCCTTAGCCCGGGGACACCCGTTACTTTGCAGCAGTCCCATTCTTCTTCGTTGCGTAGGTGAACACCCCAAGCGCGAGAACGAGCGCCCCTGCGCCAACGCCAAACGCCAAGACATCACCTGCCCGACTTGCATCCACCAGGACACCCACAAAAATCACCGCGATGATGGCGACCACAACGCCAATCAGCTTGGATTTTAAGTCTTCAAGGTCTCTAATGTGGAGCCACGCAGGCACCTCAATCTCACTGTCAACAAAAAGCTCATACAGGCCGTATCCGATCACGAGCAACACCGTGCCCAACAACAGCGCATCCACAGCGGTCAGCACGGAAACGACCGTGTCCTTCAGAGGGGTCCGATCCACAAAAACGGAAATTATCGACATGACAATCGCGAAAGATCCCTGCGCCATGAGTAATAGCGCCCCCAGTATCGACGCCAAAGCGGGAACGAAAACGCTATATCGTGTGAAACCCATGATTTTTCTCATGGGTAGATGTCTACCACTCGTGCGCCGCGTCACACCTCAGAAAAAACCAACCTGGCCAGCAACGAGCTCGTGAAGAGCCTGGTGGCCTACTGTCGCCCCCATGGGAGGAGGGTGTAGAGGCGGCAAGGGTAACGGTATCTAGGAGGACTGTCAGCCCACCATTACTGTGCTCTCACCCCATGGCCCCTGCCACAGTGGGCAGTTCTTTACGCATATTGGGGCAACATCCGATGGCGCACACACCCGGCCAGGGGCCCAGCGGGGACAGCGCTTTTTGTTCCTGCCCCTCAATCCGCTCCAAAATAAGGTCGGCAATTCCGTCGACAAAGGCCGGGTGAACGCCCGGTGTGGAAACTCGGACAAAGTCCATCTCTTCTGCCTCTGCCGTTTCCTTTGCCTCGTTGTCGAGATCCCAGATGACTTCAACATGGTCGCTGACAAAACCGATGGGAACGACCGCGACGGCTCGCTTGCCCGCTGCTTTTGCCTCACGAATAGCATCATTCACGTCTGGCTCGAGCCACGGAACTGCGGGGCTCCCACTGCGCGACTGATAGACCAGGTGATAGGCCGGAATCGCCCCGCCGGTGCGCGTGATGGCCCCCGCCATCACAATCTCAATGGCGGCTAGATGCTGGGCTGCGTAGGTACCCCCCGGGGTGTCGAACTCGGCACGTCGGGCAGGAGGGCCACTCGTTTCTCCCATCGAGTTGGGCACTGAATGAGTCGCAAACAACACCACCGTGTCCTCCGCTGGCGTACCCCGCTGGGCGAGCTCCTGGAGCTTTTCGGCCAGATCCTGGATAACCGGCTCGAGAAATCCGGGGTGATCAAAGTAGTGGCGCACTTTGTCGATGGTCATCTTTCCCAACAGACCCGCATCCTCCAAAGCACGGTGGAGGTTCTCGCGATATTGCCGACATCCTGAGTACGACGAATAGGCGGAGGTAACCCAGGCGAGCACAGTGCGGTGCCCGTCGTCATACATCTCACGAAGAACGTCGGCAAAATACGGCTCGCTGTTGCGATTGGCCCAGTAAATCGGGAGGTTAATTCCTCGGCCGGGAAGGTGCGCGCGCATGGCCTGAAGCAACTCGCGATTTTGAGCATTGATGGGGCTCACTCCCCCCAACGCCATGTAGTGGTGGGAAACCTCGACGAGACGCTCGTAGGGAACCCCCCGTCCCGCAGTGACCCGCTCCAGATAAGGCATAACCTCATCGGGGCCTTCTGGGCCACCAAAAGAGGTCAACAAAATGGCGTCGTAGCTCATCGGTAAAGATTTCCTATCGTTTCAGTGTTAATGCGGCGACCCGTGAAAAACGGAACCTCTTCACGAACGTGCAGTCGGGCTGTGGTGTACCGAAGCTCACGCATCATGTCGACGATGTCGTGCAATTCGTCTGATTCCAACGCGAGAAGCCACTCGTAGTCACCCAGCCCAAAAGAGGCCACGGTGCTGGAAATGATCTGCGGGTACTGAGATCCCGCTTTTCCATGTTCAACGAGCATGTCCTGGCGCTCAGCTTCGGGGAGCAGGTACCACTCGTACGAGCGGACAAAGGGATAAAAACACAACCATTTTGCAGGTTCTTTATCAAGCATGAACCCTGGGACGTGGCGTCGGTTGAATTCGGCTGGGCGATGTATTCCCATCCCCGACCAGGTGCGGGCAAAGTGTGAACCAAAAGTGTTGGCCTGAAAAACGCGCAACGCCTCTTGAACGGCTTCTGCCTCCAGAGCGTGCACCCACAACAAAAGATCCGCGTCTCCTCGAAAACCCCGGATGTCGTAGGCGCCGCGGCATTCGATTCCTTTATCCCTCAGTGTTCTAGGAACCCGTCAAAGGCCTCTTGCGCCTGCTCAGGGTGTGACAGAGGCCGCACCTGGTGAAACGGGACTGATGCAGGTTTAGGGCACAGTTTTAGTCACGCGGCCATGGCGGCCGGTGTCGCCATCATGGTCTCGAATTCAATCGGCGTCAAACGGCCTAGTGCTGCTTGACGCC
>CAYUJX010000023.1:11724-14221 GCA_964445125.1 uncultured Microbacteriaceae bacterium | reverse complement strand
GCCCCCGACATGAAGGGGCGCGCAAAGATTCTTGGAGTACACGCCAAAGGCAAGCCGATGGCGAAGGGTGTCGATCTGGCCGTCTTGGCCAGGAAGACCCCAGGGTTTACGGGTGCAGATTTAGCTAACGTACTCAACGAGGCGGCTCTGCTGACCGCTCGGGCAAACGCTACGAAAATCACCGACGTCATGTTGGATGAAGCAGTCGATCGGGTGATGGCTGGGCCACAGCGTCGTAGCCGGATGATGAGCGATAAAGAGCGCCAAATCACGGCGTATCACGAAGGCGGTCACGCGTTGGCCGCGGCTGCGATGCGCAACACTGACCCGGTGACGAAGGTGACTATTTTGCCCCGGGGGCGAGCACTCGGCTACACGATGGTGATGCCTTTGGATGACAAGTATTCGATTACCCGCAACGAGCTTCTCGACCAGCTCACCTATGCAATGGGGGGCAGGGTTGCTGAGGAATTGGTGTTCCACGACCCCACCACCGGAGCGTCAAACGACATCGAAAAAGCGACGTCGATTGCGCGGAGCATGGTGATCGAATACGGTATGAGCGCCAGCGTCGGCGCTGTGAAGCTCGGCCAAGCCAGCGGCGAAATGTTCTTAGGTCGCGACATGGGCCACCAAAGGGACTACTCCGATTCGGTGGCTGAACTTGTGGATGCTCAAGTCCGAGAATTGATTGACAACGCCCACACCGAGGCATGGACAGTTTTGACCGCCAACCGCTCCATCTTGGACCGTCTAGCTTCTGAGCTCCTCGAAAAAGAGACTCTGGACCATAACCAGCTGGCAGAGATTTTTGCACAGGTGAAGAAGCTTCCCGAACGCCCTCAGTGGCTTTCGAGTGGAAAGCGTCCGGTGTCGAATCAGGGACCTGTCGATGTTCCCGCAAAGAAGGCCGCGCCTAGCAAGCGTGCAGCGGTGAAGAAGTCCTCCGGCAAGAAAGCACCTGCGAAGAAGGCGCAAGCTCAGGATGCGCGTGGATAACGCTGTCATACGCCAAGCTATCCATGACATTTTGGTAGCGGTGGGGGAAGACCCTACCCGAGAAGGCCTTTCGAGCACGCCCGATCGCGTGGCAGAGCTTTTTGGTGAGCTCTATTCCGGCGTGGGGATTGACCCGGTGTCAGTCATTCGCAACGCAAACTCTGTCATCAGTGATGCAAGCGAACGCGGTGAGCTTGTTGCCCTTCGCGGTATCGCTTTTCACTCTTTGTGTGAGCATCACTTGCTTCCCTTCGAAGGGGTGGCGTCTGTGGTGTATCAACCCGCTCAGGGCATCGTTGGACTCGGGACACTCGCCACGCTGGTTGAAGTCACGGCAGCCAGGCCCCAGCTGCAGGAGCGCCTGGGAGAAATGGTGGCTCAGGCATTAATGGAATCCGGAGTCGCTGCAGGCGCTTTGGTTCTGATTTCTGCCACTCACGGCTGCGTGCGCTTTCGCGGACCTAAGCAGGCGCTGACTACCGTGACCGTTGCAGCTGAGGGCACCCTGGCCTCTGGCACCGGTCGCCACGAAGCGCTCCTGCTTGTCGGTGGTGACGAGGGGGCGTGAGATACACCCAGCGGCCGCAGGTCTGGGGTGTTCTCAATGTGACACCGGATTCTTTCAGTGACGGCGGCAGCTATGTTGATTACTCTGCTGCCATTGCGCACGCGGAAGACATGCTCGCTGAAGGCGCCGATGTAATCGATATTGGTGGGGAATCGACGAGGCCCGGTGCCGAAAGAGTCGAGGCCGAGGTGGAGCAAGAGAGGGTGCTGCCCCTTGTGGAAGCCTTGGTTGCGAGGGGAGCAACCGTGAGCGTTGACACCATGAGGGCCGACACTGCGCTGAGGGCACTCGAGGCGGGGGCACACATCATCAACGATGTCTCTGGGGGGCTTGCTGATGAGGCAATGTTCGGAGTGATGGCCCAGGCGTCGTGCGAGGTGGTGTTAATGCACTGGCGCGGGCACAGCGCGGCCATGGATGATCTCGCTGTCTACACGGATGTAGTTCGTGAAGTGAGCAACGAGCTCGACGCGCGTGTGGACGCCGCTCGTGCAGCGGGAATCTCTGGCGACCGGTTGATTCTTGATCCGGGTTTGGGTTTTGCTAAAAATAGCAATCACAGTTGGGAGCTTCTGGCCCACATTGATGAACTCGGCGAACGAGGTGCGCGGGTCCTGGTGGGGGCTTCACGAAAAAGATTTGTGGGTGCTGTGTTGCCGGAAGGCCACGATGTCTTTGAGCGCGATGCCCCGTCAGCAGTGCTGGGGGTGCTTCTCGCCGAAAAAGGAGTCTGGGCGCTTCGTGTTCATCACGTGGCAGCGCAGGTGAGGGCCCTTGATATCTGGCAGGCTTTGCACCGAGGAGGAACACATGGCTGATGTGATTCGTTTGGCAGGCATCGAGGTTTTTGCGCATCATGGTGTTTTTGCTGCCGAGCGTCAAGAGGGGCAAACCTTCGTTATTGACGTTGAGCTCGAATACGACATGACC
>CAYUJX010000023.1:0-11624 GCA_964445125.1 uncultured Microbacteriaceae bacterium | reverse complement strand
CCGTGTGTTGTTGCCGTGGGCACCAACCTCGGCGACAAAGAGACCATTGCTTTCCAGGCGGTGTCAGACCTTCGGGCCACAGAGGGCTTTTCGGTGAGGGCATCCTCCAGCGTGCACGAGACCACCGCGCTTACCACCGAAGGTTTCGATTCGTCCGCGCCGAGTTACCTGAACCAAATTGTGATGCTCGATTCGGCATGGTCCGCCCAGCACACCCTCCAGAAGCTGCACGATATTGAGCAGGCGCATGGACGCGCGCGGACCGGGCAGCGCTATGCGGACCGCACACTGGATTTGGACCTCATAACATATGGTGACGAGATTCTGGTTTCGCCGTCGCTGACACTGCCTCACCCTCGTGCCCACGAGCGGCGTTTCGTCCTTGAGCCGTGGCTCGAGGTAGATCCCTCTGCACAGCTGCCTGGTCATGGGTCACTCACATCGCTTCTCGCGGCGCTACCCGAAATCCCGGCATGATCCTGACTAAAGCGTCCACTCTGGCGAGCTTTGCTCTGACCGGTGGCGTGGTTGTCGGCGCTGGTCAAGCGGTACTAACCAGACTCGGGGAACCAGCGCTGATCCCACCCCCGACATGGGGGGTGAGCCTTGCCCTGTTGGGCGCCATCGTCCTGGGATTAGCGTGGCCGATTCGCTCGAGGGTTCGCCACCCCGAGAAAGGCACCCTGGTAGATCCCATGTATGCAACCCGTGTGGTGCTGTTGGCAAAAGCCAGCTCCCTGGTGGGATCCGGGTTGGCGGGGGGAGCTATCGGCTTAGGATTCTTCTTCTTCACCAGGCCTGTTCTGTCGCCACCGACCCTGTTCCTGGTGGGATTGGCAGTGGTAGGAGCCGTAGTGTTAATGGTGGGCGGATTAGTGGCAGAGCGCTGGTGCTCCTTGCCACCTGATGGGCCCGGGTCATCATCCCTTGGTGGACCAGAAGGAGAGCTCCTATGAGCGAGCACATCACCCCGTGGCAATCTGTGAGCCCGCGCTATGTGGCTGAACTCATGTTGGAATCCAGCCTTACCTTCCTTATCTTCTCAGGGTTTGCAACGGTTCCTTTGTGGCTAGCCGAAGAGGACATTGGCGTTCTCTCGTGGTACCCACTGGCTGCGGTGCTGCTGGTGGCCGCTGTGGTCATCGGATTTGTCCCACGTCGTGTGAGAGCAATCGGCTTTGCGCTTCGCAACAACGATGTGGTGTTTCGTAAAGGAATCCTGTTCCAGCGCAGTGTTGCTGTTCCTTACGGCAGGCTCCAGCTCGTGGATGTGTCACGGGGCCCTCTGTCGCGACTGCTGGGCCTATCCCAGCTAAGTTTGGTAACTGCCGCCGCTTCCACGGGAGTAACCATCTCGGGCCTTCCCCAGCACAAAGCGGAAGAGCTGCGCGATCACCTGATTGCCCTGGCGGAAACGCGCCGAGCAGGCTTGTAATGCCGAGTTCCCCTGTGTTGCGCCGTGCAGGCGACATTCGTGATGGCCAGTGGCATAGGCTTCACCCATTTACCCCCGTATTGCAGGGAGGCGTCGTCGCTATCGCGCTGATTACCGCGGCGGTGGTGACCGTGTGGGATGGGGTTATTTTCCCCACCCTGTTGGCTTTTCTCGGGGTGGGCGACGGGGACAACGAGTCTGACCTGTGGTTTTGGGTGGGGGAATCTCTGGGGTTCATTTCCCTGGGAGCATTCGCCTTTGTCCTCATCGCCGGAGGGGCCTTCTTTTTGCAGTGGCGGGTGCACCTGGTTCGGATGGATGACAATGTTATTGAGGTCAAGAAAGGCCTGATTGTGAAGAGCTCGAGGCGTGCGCGCCTCGATCGAGTGAACACGATCGGCATCCGGCGTCCGATTATTCCGCGCCTGCTCGGTCTGGCAAAGTTGGATATTCAGGCAGCCGGAAATGATGCCAGTGTGGTTCTGGCTTACCTTCCGACCACGGTCGCCCACGGCTTGCGCAAAGTTATCCTGACGGGAAATACAGACGATCCAGACTCTGATATGGACTCTGAGTCTGACTCCGGCGCCGGCGACGAGGAAATTGTGACGCGCGAGGTCGAAGTCCCCCTGTTTCGCTACCTGGCTTCCTTGGTTCTGAGTGTGGAAACACTGGTGTTGTTGGCGGTCTTGACCGGGTTTATTGTGTTTGCTGTTGTATCCGGCGAAATTGCCGTGTTGCTGGGATTGGTGGCGGGGCTGATTGGGTATGGCGTGTACTTGGGGGAGCGATTCTTACGCGTGGGCAACTTCGTTGTTGATTCAATCTCCGGTGACCTGCGGGTGTCCTTGGGCTTACTCTCCACCAGTGTTGAAACCATTCCGCCGTCTCGCATTCACGCTCTGGAGCTCAGCCAACCCTGGCCATGGAAACTTTTCGGGTGGTGGCGACTCAACGCCAACTTGGCTTCCCAACCCGGGGCCAGTAACGCAAAAGCCCCAGAGCACACCGTCATTTTGCCGGTAGCAACGCTCGCTGAGGTCCAGCAAATTCTTGCTCTGGGTATCCCGGATCTGGCCCGCAACGGCGCCGGGGAGACTCTTCAGGCGATGCTTGCAGGCCCACGAAAAACCTGGGCCACGCCGGAAACACTGGTAAGCCCTCGCCGGGCGCACTGGCGTATTCCTTTTAGCCATCGGGTGACGGCGGCTCTCCATGTCCCAGGCGCGGTGTTGATCCGACGAGGTCTCTGGGTTTCTCGGCTGGGGGTCATCCCTTTGGCGCACATTCAAAGCGCGAGCGTGACCGGTGGGCCGTGGCATCGAGCGCTCCATTTGAGACTCGTCGAAATCCAGAGTGTCGCTGGTCCGGTTGTGCTTCGCCTTTCCGGTATTGACGCCCGCGGCGCTCACCAGTGGTGGGAAGACCTCAACGTCTCCATTCACGACGCCATTGACGACACGTCGAACGTCGGCCCTGCCTCTAGGCCGCCTGCGTGATAGACCCTTCTAGGCTCGGTGTCGGAGTGATTGGCGCCGGCAAAGTGGGACCAGTTATTGCCGCCGCTTTGGCAGGGGCTGGTCACAGCCTGGTGGGCATTACGCCACCGGGAACCGACCGTGAGCGAGTGGAAGCGATGCTTCCCGGCGTTCCTTTTCTCGAACCTCAAGTTCTGTGTGAACGCAGCGAACTTGTCGTTCTTGCCCTGCCCGATTCAGAACTCCCGGGTTTCATCGAAGGGTTGGCGGCCGCGGGAGGCTGGGTCTCTGGCCAAATCGTGGCACACACCTCAATTAAGCACGGGCTCGAAGTGCTGGCACCGGCGATTGTTCAAGGGGTTATCCCGATCGGGCTCCACCCGCTGATGGAATTTACGGGGTGGAGCATGGATTTACCTCGCATGGTGGGCGCCTGGTGTGTGGTGAGCGCGCCTCCTGTGGCCTCTCCGATAGCTCACGCGCTCGCAGTGGAGATGGGCATGGAGCCCTTGGTCATTGCTGATGACAAGCGGCGCCATGTCGCCGCCGCAATCGCTCTAGCCACCAGCTTTTCTCACACCACCGTCGGCGAAGCTGCTGCAAGGCTTCGCTTGGCGGGCATCGCCAACCCGGGAGTGGTGATGGCGGCTCTGGTGAACTCGAGTGTGGATAATGCCCTGCGGGACGTGGCAGGAAATGATGTGGAGCACAGCGAGCCATGACGATACCCCCCGTTGCTTTCGATGCCGAGGAGCTTCACGACCGTGTGGCTTCGTGGAAAAGCGGAGGATTGACGGTGGCTTTTGTTCCGACCATGGGATCTCTTCACGAGGGCCATAAAGCGCTTGTGAGTGCAGCCTCCGCCCAGGCAGACCGCGTTGTGGTGAGTATTTTTGTGAACCCTTTGCAGTTCGGTCCGGGGGAAGATTTTGGAAGCTATCCGCGAGGACTAGACGCCGACAGGGGGTTTCTCGCCGACACCGCCGCTGATGTGGTGTTCGCTCCCACTCCGGCAGAGATCTATCCTGCGGGAGTGGACAACACCGTGAAGGTTCCCGCGGGTCCCCTGGGCGAAGTGTTTGAAGGCCTCGCTAGGCCAGGCCATTTTGATGGCATGCTCACTGTCGTGTCAAGGTTGCTGGAGATTGTTGCTCCTGCGAACCTGGTGATGGGCCGAAAAGATGCCCAGCAAGTGTTCCTGGTACAGGAGATGGTGGAGAGGCAGGGGCTGCGCTGCACGGTCACTTCGGTCGATACCGTGCGCGATAGCGATGGTCTCGCTCTTTCGAGCAGGAACGCGCACCTTTCACAGCAGGAAAGGGTAATTGCCAGAGCCATTCCCCGGGCGCTGGAGGCTGCAGCGCGTGCAGATTCTCCCGAGCAGGCACTGACCCTCGCCCATGCGGAGTTAGAGACAGACCCGGCGCTTGTGGTGGATTATCTCGCCGTGGTGGACCCTGCCACGTTTATTCCTTTAGACCAAGGGGTGAATGGAGGAGAAGGATTGATGATTGTTGCGGCCACGGTGGGGACCACTCGATTAATAGACAACACCCGCCTCACCTTTGGTCACTAGGCTGACGGGGGATATTCCCCTGTGCGAAAGAACCCCATGACCGATACGCAAGAAGTGCCTAGCGAGGCCGTGGATAGTGCTGAGCAATATGAAGTGCGATTAGCCAAGCGCCAACGCATGGTTGATTCGGGCCTCGCCCCATACCCTGTTGCGGTGGGCATCACGACGACCATTTCAGAAGTCCGGGCAAAGTACCCCGCCCTTGAGGCTGAAGCTGCCACCGGCGACGTTGTCGGTGTGGCCGGTCGAATCGTGCACATGCGGGTCACCGGGAAACTGGCGTTTGTGTCGTTGCAACAAGGCTCCGGCGAGCGCTTGCAGGCCATGGTGTCCTTTGGCGAAGTGGGGGAAGAGTCGTTCTTACTCCTCAAAGACATTGTTGACCTGGGCGATCACCTCTTTGTGCGCGGTGAAGTCACTGCCTCCAAGCGCGGAGAGCTGTCCGTCATGGTCTCCCACTGGGAGATGGCGTCTAAAGCACTAATGCCCTTGCCCAATTTGCACTCTGAACTCAATGAAGAAACCAGGGCACGCCAAAGATATCTCGACCTCATTGTGCGAGACCAGGCTCGCATTACGGTGCGCCAGCGTGCCGGGGTGAATGCATCATTGCGCCACACGTTCGACACCCATGGGTATCTGGAGGTGGAGACCCCTATGTTGCAAACTCTGCACGGCGGGGCAACGGCCCGGCCTTTCGTGACTCACTCGAACGCTTTTAGTACCGACCTCTTCCTGCGCATTGCACCAGAGCTGTTTCTCAAGCGCGCGGTTGTCGGAGGGCTCGAGCGCGTCTTTGAAATCAATCGCAACTTCCGCAACGAGGGCGCTGATTCCACCCACAGCCCAGAGTTTTCGATGCTGGAGGCGTATCAGGCCTACGGGGACTACCACCAGATGGCCGATCTCACCCAGGAGTTGATTCAAAAATCGGCACACGCCATATCCGGAAGCCACACCGTGACCTGGGCTGATGGCACCGAGCATGATCTGGGTGGGAGCTGGGATCGGCTTTCGCTCTACGGAAGCCTCTCGGATGCCTGTGGGAGCACGATTACCCCTCAGACAGACATGGCGACGTTGGAGAAAATGGCAAAGAGCGCGGGAATCGAGGTGTCGCAACCCACCCACGGAAAGCTGGTTGAAGAGCTATGGGAGCACTACGTGATTGAGTCCCTCACTACACCCACGTTTGTGATGGATTACCCCGTTGATACCTCACCGCTGGTGCGTGAGCACCGGTCAATTTCTGGGGTGGTGGAAAAGTGGGATCTCTACGTGCGGGGCTTCGAACTGGCCACCGGCTACTCTGAGCTGGTTGACCCCGTCATTCAGCGCGAAAGATTTGTCGAACAGGCCCGCCTGGGCTCCCAAGGCGATGAAGAGGCCATGCGAGTGGATGAGGATTTCCTGCGCGCCCTCGAGCACGGCATGCCCCCCTCAGGTGGCATGGGAATGGGAATCGACCGCTTGCTGATGGCGCTTACCGGTCTGGGAATCAGAGAAACGGTGCTGTTCCCGCTTGTGAAGTGACCTTAGTCCTCACTGGGCAACCCGCGCCGGGCGCGTTCCTCTCGCTCCATTTTTTTGTAGATGCTGCGCTCGCTGCGATCTGCGCGAAGAATGGAGCGAATGATGAACCAAAACAACACACCCATCATGGCGGTGGGGGTTACGGAATACAGGGCGTTGAGCCAGAAGTTCTCGATCACGGTTGTCCTCTTAGCCAATCAGGGTGGTGAGCCCATAGACGATAAAGCCCACAAGAATGACGAGAAGAGCCACCCTGGCCGGTGGCCACGGTGATTTCTTCGGCTCTTGAGACACAGCTTTAGTGTAAAGGGGAGAATTCGGAACCCGCTGTCAAGTCCTGCTGCCTGGCAAGCACACCGTCACTGCTCACGCTGGGGGCGAACAATGCCCCAAAGACACCTGGAGGCAATTATGGTCGTACTACGAGTAGCGATGAGGAGTCTCATCATTACCGCCAAACTAAGGAGTACCGCAGATGTTTGAGCGCTTTACCGACCGGGCCCGCCGAGTCGTTGTGTTGGCCCAAGAAGAGGCCAAGATGCTCAACCACAACTACATTGGCACCGAACATATCCTCCTGGGTCTCATCCACGAGGGCGAGGGTGTCGCTGCCAAAGCTTTGGAATCCCTCGACATTTCTTTGGAGGCAGTCCGCGAGCAGGTGCAGGAAATCATCGGTCAAGGTCAGCAGGCCCCCACAGGTCACATACCCTTCACCCCGCGAGCCAAAAAGGTCTTAGAGCTCAGCCTGCGCGAAGCGTTGCAGCTGGGCCATAACTACATTGGTACCGAGCATATTCTTTTGGGTCTCATCCGAGAGGGTGAAGGCGTTGCTGCTCAAGTGCTCGTGAAACTTGGCGCTGACCTCAACCGTGTCCGCCAGCAAGTTATCCAGCTTCTCTCGGGATACCAGGGCAAAGAC
Source organism: uncultured Microbacteriaceae bacterium (assembly GCA_964445125.1). Taxonomy (GTDB): domain Bacteria; phylum Actinomycetota; class Actinomycetes; order Actinomycetales; family Microbacteriaceae; genus Pontimonas. Next base: position 4,680 of record CAYUJX010000023.1, on the reverse strand, counting down.
CCTGTGTCCGTGGGAGGCTCGGAAACCTCCAGCGACAAAGGGTCCCAAGTCTTGGATCAGTTTGGTCGCAACCTCACGCACGCCGCACGCGAAGGCAAACTCGATCCCGTTATTGGACGCGAGCGCGAAATGGAACGCGTCATGCAGATTCTTTCTCGTCGGACCAAGAACAACCCTGTGCTGGTGGGCGAGCCCGGTGTGGGTAAGACTGCCGTGGTCGAAGGGTTGGCTCAGGCCATTGTTAAAGGCGATGTTCCAGAAACCCTCAAAGATAAGCAGCTTTATTCGCTTGACCTCGGATCCCTTATCGCGGGCTCCCGCTACCGCGGAGACTTCGAAGAGCGTTTGAAGAAGGTCATCAAGGAGATTCGCACCCGGGGTGACATCATCGTCTTCATCGATGAAATCCACACACTGGTGGGCGCGGGTGCCGCCGAGGGTGCGATTGATGCCGCCAGTATCTTGAAGCCGTTGCTTGCCAGGGGTGAGCTTCAGACGATCGGTGCCACCACCTCGGATGAGTACCGCAAGCACTTTGAAAAAGACGCTGCTTTGGAGCGCCGTTTCCAGTCCGTTCAGGTAAACCAACCGTCCCCGGCCCACACCATCAACATTTTGAAAGGCCTGCGCGACAAATACGAAGCATTCCACCGGGTGTCCATCACCGATGGTGCTATTGAAGCGGCCGTGACCATGGCAGATCGCTATGTGCAGGACCGTTTCCTGCCCGATAAGGCCATTGACCTTATCGACGAGGCGGGCGCACGCTTGCGTTTGTCGATTCTCTCCAGCCCGCCAGAGTTGCGCGAGTTCGACGACAAAATCGCCGATGTCCGCTCCCGCAAAGAAGCAGCCATCGAGGGACAAGACTTCGAAAAAGCTGCCTCCCTGCGCGATGAAGAAAAGACCTTGCTGGGTGAGCGCTTGCAGCTCGAAAAGCAGTGGAGAAACGGCGAAGCCGGCGGTGTCGGTGTTGTCGACGAAGGCGTCATCGCGGAAGTCCTCGCTGCCGCTACAGGTATTCCTGTCTTCAAGCTCACCGAAGAAGAGACCGCCCGACTCATGTTTATGGAGAAGGCCCTTCACCAGAGGGTTATCGGTCAAGAACAAGCGATCTCTGTGCTCTCGAAGACTATTCGCCGCACGAGGGCCGGGCTTAAAGACCCCAAGCGTCCCAGCGGTTCGTTCATTTTCGCCGGGCCGACCGGTGTGGGAAAGACGGAGCTTGCCAAAGCATTGGCGGAGTTCCTCTTTGATGACGAGGATGCGCTGATCGCACTCGACATGTCCGAATATGGCGAGAAGCACACCGTGTCTCGGCTTTTCGGTGCCCCTCCAGGTTTTGTGGGGTTCGAAGAAGGTGGCCAGTTGACCGAGAAGGTGCGCCGCAAGCCCTTTAGCGTCGTGTTGTTTGACGAAATCGAGAAGGCACACCCTGATATCTTCAACTCTCTCTTGCAGGTCCTTGAAGAGGGACGTCTGACTGATGGTCAGGGTCGCGTTGTGGACTTCAAGAACACGGTCATCATCATGACAACAAACCTGGGAACGAAAGACATCACGGGCGGCCCGGTGGGCTTCACGTTAGAAGGCAACGGCGAGGTCAGCTACCAGGCCATGAGAGGCAAAGTTGTCGAGGAGCTGAAAAAGAACTTCAAACCTGAGTTCCTCAACCGTGTCGACGAAACCATCGTCTTCCCTCAGCTGACTGAGGACGAGCTGATGCAGATTGTTCTTCTCTTCATGAAGCGTTTGAGTGAACGTTTACTGGATCGCGACATCACAATGACTCTCACAGAAGATGCGCGTAAACAGCTCACCGTTTTGGGTTGGGATCCGACCTTGGGGGCAAGACCCCTGCGTCGAGCTGTTCAGCAAAATGTGGAAGACGGTTTGAGTGAGCGCATCCTCCAGGGAGAGCTTTCCCCCGGGGACAACGTGGATGTGGGCTTCGATGGCACCGAGTTCACGTTTGCTGTGAGCAAGCGTGAAGTAGAGCCCACTCCGGCAGGCGCCCTCGAGTCCTAACCAGTACGCTGGCGACGTGACGTCAGCAGAGTCTTGGGTGGTGAGAGCTGCAACGACGGCGGATATTCGCCCCATTGCAGCTCTCATCCAGCCTCTGGTGGACTCCCGTGTTCTCCTGGGCAAAGACCTGGTGGTCCTTTTTGAAGCGGTGCAAGAATTCACGGTCGCGGTGGATTCTCAAGCCCAAGTTGTGGGCTGTGGCGCGCTCCACGCATTTTGGGAAGACTTAGGCGAGATTCGAACTCTCAGCGTTGACCCTCGGGTTCAGGGACAGGGTGTGGGTCACCAGCTCCTTGAAGAGTTGGAGAGACAGGCAACGCAACTTGGCCTCACACGGTTGTTTTGCCTGACTTTTGAAGTGGAATTTTTTACCTCTCACGGGTTTGTCACCCACGACGACCTCTTGGTCGACCCTGAGGTGTATGCCGAGATGGTGCGCTCACCTGATGAGGGTCTTGCAGAGTTTCTCGATTTAGCACGCGTGAAACCTAATACGTTGGGTAATTCCCGAATGGTGAAGAACCTGTAGGGAGGCTGTGGGTCTTCAGGCTCGCCGGGGCAGAAGCCCTGATTTTAGGCTCCTCAGCCGTACTCTAGGTCTATGTCTCAGGCACAAAGACCCGTATCGGCGACCGTATATTGGCGTAGGCGCCTCGCGGTTCTGGGTGGACTTGTCGCGGTTATCGGAGTTGTCGTTCTGATCATCGTTCAGCCAGGGTCTGGCGGAACGCCGGCCCCTGAGGCTGAAACCTCTGTCGCTCTGCCCGTGGTCGCACCCCCAGACTGTCTGCCAAGCCAAATTGAACTCACTGCCATGACTGATCAATCCAACTACAGTTCGGGTGTTGCTCCCCAACTGTGGCTGAGGGTAACAAATATCTCCGGTCTGGAGTGCACGATGGCCGTGGGGACGGACCAGCAGCGGTATGTGATCACCTCAGGCGACGACCAGATTTGGGCTTCTGATGATTGCCAGACCACGTCTGTTCCGATGGACATCACTCTGGCTCCGGGTGAGGCTCAAGAGACAACTCCGCTTGCGTGGGATCGGACTCGTTCCGCAGCCGACACCTGTGAGGCCAATCGACCGGCAATGCCCGGTGGTGGCGCAAGCTATCACCTCACCATTTATCTGGGCGACATTGCTTCCGCTGAAACAAAGCAGTTCCTCCTGGACTAGAAGTCGGGCTGCTTCTGCCGCTGGGGGCTTTTCGCGAAAGCATCGGCGATAGCGTTGCTAATGGTGGTGTGAGACTGGTCGAGGACGGTGTTAAATCCGAGCCTCTGCGCTTCATTGATGCGTTGCGCGGACTGCGAGACGGGACGAATTTCTCCAGCCAGACTAATTTCACCGATAGCCACCGTTGTGTTGGAGAGGGGAATATCTTTAGCCGCACTCGCTACAGCCAAAGCGATGGCGAGATCGGCGCCCGGTTCGTGGAGGCGTATGCCACCGACGGTGGAGACATACACATCTGCTGAGGACAGAGGGATTCCAGCCCTTCGCTCCAAAACCGCCAGTAACATCGCCACCCTGGAGGATTCGACGCCGTTTACGACCCGTCTGGGTTGAGGTGCGCCGCTGGGAACAACGAGCGCCTGAACCTCCACCGGGAGCGCTCTTCTTCCCTCGAGGGCAACCGTGGTGCAGGTTCCGCTCACGGGGTTGCCCGAAGCGGAGCGAAACAGGCCACTGGGGTCGGGGACCTCCAGGATGCCGTCACCGCTCATCTCGAAACACCCCACCTCGTCGGTCGGACCAAAACGATTCTTGAGGGCTCGGACAAACCGGAGCGCAGTTTGTCGATCGCCTTCAAATTGACACACGACATCCACCAAATGCTCTAGCGTTCGGGGGCCCGCCACTTGGCCATCCTTGGTGACATGCCCGACCAGGATGATGGGGATTGTCGTATCTTTGGCCACTCGAATCAGCGTTGCCGCGACCTCTCTCACTTGGGCCACGCCCCCGGCCGAACCGTCGATGAGTCCTGAGGAAAGGGTCTGCACAGAGTCAATAATGACGAGGTCCGGTTTTTGATATTCAATGTGTCCCAAAACCAGCCCAAGATCGGTGTCGTTGGCGACAAGAAGGCGTTCATGAAGGCCTCCCGTTCTTGTCGCCCGAAGGTGAACCTGGCCAGCAGATTCTTCGGCGCTGACATACAAGACGGACTTCCCCTGGGTCGCAACCTTGGCAGCGACATCGAGCAAGAGTGTTGACTTGCCGACACCGGGTTCACCCGAGAGCAAAATGACCGCCCCAGGGACAATCCCGCCCCCGAGCACGCGATCAAATTCGCCGATTCCCGTCGGGCGGTGGCCGCTTTCTTCGCCGGAGTATTCGGTGATGGGCTTGGCCACATGCTCACCCAGGGGGATGACGGGCTTCACCTGTCGTGATCTCGTAGTGGGCGCCGCCACTTCAATAACCGTTCCCCACGCCTGGCATTCTCCACAACGCCCTACCCATTTAAAGGCTGTCCACCCACATTCGTCACACCGGTAAGGCGCCTCATTTTTTGCCATGATGGGAGCCTACGGCCAGCGACTGACCCAGGCTGAAGCCGGTCCGGGTGTTTGTGTAAACTTAGTCCCGGTACCGTGTCCGAGCGGCCGAAGGTGCAACTCTCGAAAAGTTGTGTGGGTGAA
>CAYUJX010000022.1:0-14261 GCA_964445125.1 uncultured Microbacteriaceae bacterium | reverse complement strand
TTCTGGCCCCGGGGAAGACCGTGGGAGATGATTGTGGACTCTAAAGCAACGACCGGCTGCCCGGCACTCAGGGCCTTGGCAACTTCGGCTGAGAGGGCGGGGATTTTCACCTCTCTAGCGTAAGGGTCCCTGGGCCGTCCCCAATTCCCTTGGCCCCGGGCAGAACGATGTCGCGGCTTCACTTACGCAACCGCAACCCAATGTCTGTCCAGAGGTGACCGGAATAACCTTTCCTGCACGCCAGAAACGAGTGGGGACGCAGACGCGGAGCTGCTCTATCTCTCGCAGCTCACGCGACGGGGGAAACCACCCCAGCTGCGCCCCCGTAGACGTGTGGGACCTAACGTCGGTGAGGACAAAATCGCTCTGGAGATTTTTGGCAGGCTAGAGCATGCTTCTGATGGCCCAGAGGTCAGGAAAAACCGGGTTGAACAGGGTCGAGGCTAGATACCCAACACCGGACGAGCCACCGCTACCTATCTTTTTGCCCAGTGTGCGCTCCACCATTTTCACGTGGCGGTAGCGCCACTCACCCAAACCTTGATCAAGATCCACGAGCGCCTCACAGACCATGGCAGATTGAGGGTCATGGTGGTGGAGAGCAACCAAAACTTCTTGAACATCCTCCCTGGCCTCCCAGGGCAAGCTCACATCCATGTCCAGCACCTCGTCGGGCATCAGATGGCCTCGCGTGTGGCAATACAGCAACGCAGAATGCCACACACTGTTGCGTGCCATCGCAGCCTCGACCCGGAGGCGAGCATTCGACCCCGGGACAAGGTGTTCCGCCATGGCCAATCCCGAACCTTCCTTCGCACCGGCACCAGCATGGTCCCGGCGCCCGAGCACTGCTTCCAATTCCCGAAACTGTGCAGACTGGAAACCACTGGCAGAAGAGAGGCGCGAACGGAAGGAGGCGAACTGCAGCGGAGTCATTGTCTCCAGAATGTCAATCTGACTCACACACGTTTTCATAATGGTTCTGGCGCGAGAAAGAAGTGCGAGGCTGCGATGAGTGTCACCGGCCTCCAGCGCGGGCTGCAGAGCTGAGAGCTCGTGGAGAATCTGCTGAAACCAGAGTTCATAAACCTGGTGGATGGTGATGAACAAGAGCTCATCGTGCTCAGGACCATCCGAGAGTGGGTGTTGAAGCGAAAGCAACTCGTCCACCTTTAAGTAGGTGGTGTATGTCACGGCTTTGTCGTGAGTCATGGTTACGTCACTCTGCTCTCGTTGGGTTCCACGAACTGGTACTTCCCCGACTCGAGAAGGCCCCGGAGCCGATCGAACCCGTCCCACACCTCGGTGTAGGAGGTAGGCAACGGAGAGATGGCCAAACGAATGGCATCGGGTTCCCTGTAGTCCGGAACCACGTTCACCAGGGTCCGCAACGCGAGCGCAATTTTTGCGGCATCTGGATGACGAATGATGATGTGCCCCCCACGGTGGCTGGCCTCCCTGGGGGTTCCCAGGGTGATACCAAAGGGCGCTAACCACGCGTCAGATAAAGCAATCATAAGCTCAGTCCCGAGAGCTGCTTTGTGCTCGATAGCAGCTATTCCCGCGCGGCCAATCATGGCGTAACTGCATTCGACAATGCGAATCCCAATTATCGAGGGGCTCGCCACCTGGAACCCTCTGATGTCCTCTGCCTTTTCAAACACAGACCCCATAACAAACTGATCCCGCTGGGCAAACCACCCCTGGATGGGGACCTGCAACTCCTCCTGGAGCTCGTGTCGCACAAACAACCAGGCGGGAGACCCTGGCCCGGAGTTCCCGTACTTATAGGTGCACCCCACGGCGAGATCAATTCCATTGCCATCAACGTCTAAGTCAATGGCTCCACCAGCGTGAGAGCAATCCCAGAGCATCAGTGCGCCCGCTTCTTTTACCGCTTCGGATATTTCGCGCAATTCGGAGCGCGCTCCAGAGCGGTAGTTCAACGCTTGAAGAGTCACTAACGCGACATCATCGTTGAGAAGAGGGCTCAGGGCCTCAGCCGTAATCCGTTCATCCTCGACGTCAACGACGATGGCTCCTGGACCACCACTACCGTCTGTATCGAGCGTGACCAGGGTTAATCCCATCTGCTCGGCGATCCCCTGAATGATGTACCGGTCAGTAGGGAAGTTCGCGGAATCTATGATGATTGTTTTCCGGCCTGGCCTCGCCTTGATGGCGGCAACAGCGAGCTGGTAAAAATTCATCGAAGTGGTGTCGCACACCAATGTTTGGCCGGGGCCCGCTCCGAGAATAGAGCGCGCCAACAGGTCGCCCGCGGTCTGAGCCTGATCAATCCACTGTGACCAGCCGCCCACCAGCTCCGATCCCCATTCCTCGGTGAGGAAGTTTCCCACAGCGCCAATAGCTGCGAGCGGTAGCTTCCCCAATGAGTTGCCATCCAGATAACACTGGTCGGGGTCTGCGTGGAAAAACTCCTCCCGAAATGATGCCAGCGGATCACTCGCATCCATTGCCTCGGCAGTGGAACGAAGGGTCGGATTACCGGGAAGAACGAGAGAGGCCATTGGGTTAGCTTACGCGCACCGAGAAATTCCCTCTAGCAATATCGCTACCCGAATTTTCCCGACACGTAGTCTTCGGTGGCCTTGACGGAAGGGTTGGAAAAGATTTTCGCGGTGTCATCGAATTCGATGAGCTTTCCAGGCATTCCGGTTCCTGCGATGTTGAAGAACGCAGTTCTGTCACTCACGCGGCTCGCCTGCTGCATATTGTGGGTCACAATCACAATCGTGTATTGCTCTTTGAGGACCTCGATGAGGTCCTCAATAGCGAGAGTGGAAATGGGGTCTAGGGCGGAACAGGGCTCATCCATCAGGATGATTTCTGGCTCGACGGCAATGGCCCGCGCGATACACAAGCGTTGTTGCTGCCCGCCGGAAATTCCCGAACCCGGCTTATCCAGGCGGTCTTTGACCTCTTCCCACAGGTTTGCGCCACGCAATGATTTCTCGACAAGATCATCAGCATCCGACTTCGAAATCCGACGATTGTTAAGTTTGACGCCGGCTATAACGTTGTCGCGAATCGACATGGTGGGGAAAGGGTTTGGGCGCTGGAACACCATTCCGATTTGTCGTCTGACCAGCACCGGGTCCACACCCGGGGCATAGAGGTTGTCCCCATCAATGAGGACTTCGCCCTCCACCGTGGCGCCGGGAATAACTTCGTGCATCCGGTTGAGGGTGCGAATGAGCGTCGACTTTCCGCATCCTGAGGGTCCGATGAGGGCCGTCACACTGCGAGGCTCAACAACCATGTTGGCGTCTTCGACGGCCCGGAACTTGCTGTAATAGACGTTGAGGTCTTTGATTTCTATACGCTTCGACATGTTTTTCCTCGGCTTTCCTACCGGCTGATTTTCGGGGCAAAAATTCGGGCAATGAGGCGAGCGCCAAGGTTCAGCACCATAACAATAAGAATCAGTGTGAGGGCTCCCGCCCACGCACGATCCAGGTATGCCTCGGGGACAGACCCTTGAGCGATATACGAGTAGTACACAAAGTTGGGCAGGCTCTGCATGCGGCCATCGAAAATGTTGAAGTTAAAGTCATTGGAGAAGCCCGCGGCAATCAGCAGTGGAGCTGTCTCTCCCATCACCCGCGCAATCGCCAACATGATTCCCGTCGTGATTCCGGCTATGGAGGTGGGGAGCACGACTTTGAGAATCGTGAGCCACTTGGGCACGCCAAGCGCGTACGCAGCCTCGCGCAGCTCGTTGGGCACCAAACGGAGCATCTCTTCACTCGAGCGAACAACGATTGGAATCATCAGCACGGCAAGCGCAACGGATCCCGAGATTCCCACCCTGGTTCCCGGACCCAGCAGAATCTCAAACAACGAATACGCAAAAAGTCCCGCCACGATTGAAGGAATACCGGTCATCACGTCGACGAAGAAGGTGATCCATCTGGTGAGGCGCTTCCCCGCGCCATATTCCACAATGTAGATCGACGTGAGCAAGCCGATAGGGACGGAAATGAGACTCGCCGCGAGCGTCATGACGACGGTTCCAGCCACGGCGTGAGCCGCGCCTCCGCCTTCGCCCACGACATTGCGCATTGAGAGGGTGAAAAAATCCCCATCAAATCGGACCGCGCCTTTGGTGACCACCGTGATGATGAGCGAAATGAGCGGTGTGAGGGCGAGGAAAAAGGCAATCGTCACCAACATGGTGGCCAACCTGTCTACCGCTCGACGCCTGCCCTCCACGCGGAAAGACATCGAAAAAAGCCCCAAGACGAATAACACAATCCCGACCACCGCAACGACGATGAGGTTGAGTTCATACTCTTCGTCGGTGGGGGAAAAAAGGCTGAAAATTGCCCAGGACACCACGAGGCCTCCAACAAGCATCAGGCTTGGAACCGTGCTGTTGAGCTTGCCCGCCGCATAAGGATTGCGACGTTTTTCGCCCCGCGGGAGAAGTGTCGTCATTAGTTGGCTCCCGAGAAATCCGCTCGGCTGTTGACGATCCACCGTGCTATCGAGTTCACAACCAACGTAATGGCAAAAAGAATAAGCCCCGAGGCGATCAGGAGGTTGACGTTGAGGCCGTATGCCTCCGGGAAACTCAGCGCAACGTTTGCGGCAATAGTGGAAGGGTTCACCGAGCTAATCAGATTGACACTAATCACGCCCGTTGCCGAGAGGACCATCGCCACGGCCAACGTTTCCCCTAGAGCGCGACCGAGCCCCAACATGGCCGCCGAAATTATTCCGCTCCGACCCACCGGCAACACCACAGTCCGGATCATTTCCCACCGCGTTGATCCCAGAGCCAAGGCCGCTTCCTCATAGAGCACCGGGGTTTGAAGGAATATTTCCCGAGAAACCGCGGTAATGATGGGCAAAACCATGACACCAAGGACGAGCGCCGCAGTCAGGATGGTTCGCCCGGTTCCCGAAGCGGGGCCAGCAAAAAAAGGAATGAAGCTGAGGTTCTCCGCCAGCCAGGTGTAAAGAGGCTGGATGGCTGGAGCCAAAACGACCCCACCCCACAAGCCGTACACCACGGAGGGAACGGCGGCCAAGAGGTCGACCAGGTAGCCCAGGGGAGTCGCGATACGCCGCGGCGCGTAATGAGAAATGAAGAGCGCGATACCGATAGCCACCGGAAAAGCAAAGGCCAGGGCCAGGGCTGCGGCCCATAGTGTTCCAAAAACGAGAGGCCCCACCCAACGCCAGAAAGATTCTCCATCGAGGAGAGAAACCTCGTTGGGATCTGCGGTGAGGGCGGGCAAGCCCTCTACGAGCAGAAAGGCTGTGACGGCCGCCAACATGACCAGAATGAACGTTCCCGCGCCTCTGGCGGAACCAAAAAAGATTCTGTCGCCCCGGCGCACTTTAGGCCGGTGATCTTCAGGAGGGGTCTTGGCTATAGAGCCACCCGGGTCCTGAGTCATGTTGTCAACCTTCGGTACTTTTCGGGGCGGGACTTGGGTGTTATCGCTCAGAGGAAAGTATGCCTATTTAGGCAGTGTAGAGGGTGGTGGCCCGGGTCAGAAACCCCAGGCCAACACCCCCTGAACCACTACTTGATGGTGGCGAGGATAGCCTCAGCAGCGGCGCGCGTGCCCGCTGATACTGGTGCGTTACCTGCGTTGGCCTCAGCAGCCAGCTGGCCCTCTTCGCTCATCACAAAGGAAACATAACCTTTGACGAGGTCAACCACACTGTCATCGACGTAATCGTTGCAACCGATGAGGTAGCTAACGAGAACAATCGGGTACGTTCCGGTTGCTTCAGTAGCGCGGTCCAGCTCGATGGCCAGGTCGTTTTCGCCACGCTCGCCGGGGTTAGCGGGAGGTGAGGCGTCAACGATTTTTGCGGCTGCTTCAGCGCTGTAGGGGACGTATTCCATGCCCACCTTGACCGAGACAACTCCCAGGGCACCGGCGCGAGAAGCGTCGGCGTAACCGATTGTTCCGACACCGTTGGTCACAGCATCGACAACACCGGAGGTCTGAGGTGCACCTTCTCCACCCCATGCTGCAGGCCATCCTTCAAAGGAACCAGCGTTTTCGCCGTCAAGGAGCCAGTTATCCGGAGAAGCCTTGGACATGTAGTCGGTGAAGTTGGCAGTGGTGCCAGACTCATCGGAACGGTGAACAGCCGTAATGGCGAGGTCGGGCAGGTCAACGCCGGCGTTCTGGCCGGTGATGTCCGCGTCGTTCCAGTTCGTAATTGCCCCGGTGAAGATTTTCGCGAGGGTGTCAGCGTCCAAGTTGAGGTCACTCACGCCATCCACGTTGAAGATAATTGCGATGGGAGAGATATAGGCAGGGATTTCCCAGATGCCCGCCTCTGGAACACACGATGCGAAGCTTCCTTCAGCAATTTCGTCGACTTTGAAAGCACGGTCAGATCCAGCAAACGACGATGCGCCGCTCTGGAACGTCTCGCGTCCACCACCGGAACCGATGGGGTCATACGTGACGGTCACCTCGGGATTCGCGATTTGGAAACCGGCAACCCATGCCTCTTGAGCGGCGCCCTGTGAAGAAGCACCTGCTCCAATGAGTGTTCCACTTAGTGCTACAGCAGCTTCCTCAGTGGTGGTCGTGGTGGTGGTCTCTTCGACGGCGGCCTCTTCTGTCGCGCATGCACTGAGCACAAACGCTGATGCCGCGAGTATCGCAACTCCCGCAAGACTCTTAGTTCGAGTGATCATTCGATTTATCCATCCTTGGTTATTAGGGACTTATGGCGTGGCACAGTAGCGCCTCAAGTACTCTCATCCGATGAGGTGAAGGACAAGATGCCTTGAGGTGAACGCAACGTGAACAATCCGGCCCAACCGGAGCTGTGAAAGAGTGGCAGGCGTGAAGAGCTCAGTTGATGTGGTTACGCTGACCCCCTCCCCCTGCCTTGACATGACGTATGAGCTAGACGGTTTGACCCTGGGCGGAGTGCACCGCAGTCCACGGGTGCGCTCCGAGTTTGCGGGCAAAGGGGTCAATGTGACGAGGGCATTGGCCCTTGCCGGAACCTCCTCGCGGGCAGTGGTGCCTCTGTCGAGGTCCGATCACCAGAGGGTCCAGGGTGATGAACTTATTATCACTTCGCCCATTGAGGGCACAGTCCGAGTGTGCGTCACAATCACAGAAGAAGGCGGACGAACGACAAAAATCAATCAATCTGCTCCGGCTCTGTGCCCTGAAGAATGGGAAAATCTCCTCGCCCTTACTGTGGACACAGTGGCGAAGCATTCGTCCCCCTGGCTTCTGATTGCGGGTACTGTTCCGCTCAGCACTGACGGTTCGTTACTTTCGCTGGAGCCACTCTTCACGCAAGCGCAATCTCACGGGTGTCAGGTCGCTCTGGACACCTCGGGAGAGGCGCTTCAAGTCGCGGCCCGGTCTGGTCTCCCGGCGCTGATCAAACCTAACGCCGAGGAACTTGCCGAATGTGTCGGCCGCTCGCTCCTAACTCTCGGCGATGTAATCGAAGCAGGGCAAGAGGTTGTGAGCTGGGGAGTTGACCATGTAATTGTCAGCCTCGGTCCCGACGGGATTGTCGGTGTCTCCCGCGACCACCATGTCCACGCATGGACTGACCCAGTTGAGGTCCGTAACACGATTGGCGCAGGCGATGCCAGTGTGGCCGGTTTCCTCAATCACATTGGTAAGCATCCCCAGGATCTTGCCGGTGCGATCGCACACGCGGTGGCGTGGGGTGCGCAGAAAGTCCAGCAAGCAGGTTCTCAACTCCAGACCCTCACAGCCCTGCCCCAGTCTCATGTCACTGAGCAACCAGAGAGAACCCGGGTGCTCCAAGCGCCTGGGCGCTAGCCAACCCTTCAACCTCGCCATTATGGTTTTCTATGGCTTTGGATGTTGTTTTGTGTGGGTTTATGCTACATTCCTCTCAGGTCTTTCATAGGAAGTCAGAGGGCACCAAAGATGTTGGCAGAAGAACGGCGGCTTCTCATCGTCGGCTGGACCCGTGATGAGGGTCGCCTTGATGCCTCGGAGGCCGCCGCAAAGCTAAATGTTGCGACCGAAACGGTGCGACGGGACCTAGACGTTCTGCAGCGCCGGGGAATACTTCGACGGGTCCACGGCGGCGCCATCGCCATGGAGCGTTTCGCTCACGAATACACAATTCCTGAACGCCAGGGGCTCAACCCGGAAGCCAAAAGGCTCATTGCGGAAACGGCCGCGCAATATGTCCCCGACGAGGGATGCATCTTTGTCGACGGTGGGACTACGACGGAGTTTCTTGCTCCCGCCCTGCGTAACCGCCCCGACCTCATCGTGGTGACCAACAGTGTGATGCTGGCGTCACGAATCGCTGATAGCTCCACGAGGACCTACATGCTTCCCGGGCGAATTCGGCCCACAACTCTCAGCGCGGTGAGCACACGCACGGTTGAAGATGTCAGTCGCATTAATGCTGTTGTGGCCTTTGTGGGAATCAACGGTATTTCCCCTGAGCTCAAGCTGACTGCTTTTGACACGGATGAAGCAGCGGTGAAGAAAGTGATGATGTCCAACGCAGCGGAACGAATTTTGCTCGCTGACAACAGCAAGTTCGGCTCAACCTACCCCGCCACGTTCGGGGCACCTGAAGACTTTGACCGACTCGTTACCGACTTGGGGACCCCCACCAGCTACATCGAAAAATTCACCCACCGAGGTGTCGAGGTGGTCGTCGCATGATGAGCCCCCTGCCAGATTTCGTTTTCTCAACAGGAAACGAAAGTGCGCGAGAAACCGGGGAAGGGGGCTCGGTCTCCCTGGGCGACCTTCCCCGGGCTCCCGGGCGACAAGAATACAACCTCTCAAAGAAAGGTAGTACTAATGAGTGAATTTATTCCTTCTGGCACGGCTAGCCAAGGCGGCTTCCGCGCTGGACTGCAGAAAGTTGGGGGAAACCTCGCGGGAATGGTGATTCCGAATATTGGAGCATTCATCGCATGGGGTCTCCTGACCGCTCTGTTTATCCCGACAGGCTGGCTGCCGAACGAGAACTTCTCGTCGATGGTCGGACCCATGATTCTCAACCTGTTGCCGATTCTTATCGGTTACACCGGTGGTCGAATCGTTCACGGTCAGCGCGGTGCGGTGATCGGTTCGATTGCAACCGTTGGCGTGATTGTCGGAACCGACATCCCCATGTTCCTCGGAGCCATGATTATTGGTCCCCTGCTGGCATGGATCCTCAAGTGGATTGACAAGGTACTTGACCCCATCACCCCTCCCGGCTTCGAAATGCTTATCGGCAACTTCTCGCTGGGTATCGCTGGAATGCTGGGCGCCATGCTTGGTTACATCGGCATTGGGCCCCTCGTGTCCGGAATTACCAATGTTCTTGGTAACGGTGTCTCGTGGCTCGTGGACAACTCGCTTCTCCCGGTAGCATCAGTCCTGATCGAACCGGCGAAGATTCTGTTCATGAACAACGCCATCAACCACGGTGTGCTCGCCCCTCTGGGTGTAGTGCAAGCGGAAGAGACCGGCAAGTCCATTCTCTTCATGCTCGAAACCAACCCTGGTCCCGGTCTTGGACTCCTGCTGGCCTTCTGGCTTGCTGGACCCAAACTGCTCCGCGGTTCCGTTCCCGGTGCGATCATCATCCAGTTCCTGGGTGGAATCCATGAAATTTACTTCCCCTACGTACTGATGAAGCCTCAGGTTGTCCTGGGCGTAATCGCTGGTGGCGCTGTGGGCGTTGCAACCTTCATGGTGACCGGAGTCGGCCTGGTGGCAACACCTTCCCCGGGCTCGATCTTCGCCTATATGGCCGTAACACCTCAGGGAAACTTCCTGGGGGTTCTGCTCGGTATTGCGCTGTCGGCAACCGCGTCGTTCTTGGTCTCGTGGGTCATTCTTAAGCTCTCCAAGGTGGACTCCACGAAAGCGGAGTTTGATGCAGCTCGGGACCGCAGCAAAGAGATGAAGGCCAGCAGCTAGAGATGGCCTCCGTATCGGCTAGCGATGTAAAGCGAATTGTTGTGGCCTGCGAAGCAGGCATGGGGTCCTCCGTCATGGTGGCCCGACAATTGGCTAAACAGCTCAAGGCACAGGGCATAACTGTTACGCACGCCCCCGTCAACCAGCTCACTGAAACACCACACGAGATTGTTCTTGTCCACCGTGGGCTGGGTGCCCGCGCGAAACAAGCCGTTCCCGAGTCGGTGGTGATCATCTTCGACATGTTCTTAGGTGATCTCAACATTGCGCGTTTGGTAGGCGCTTTGCAGAACGGTGACGTCATCTCCGATGGTTGATCTGCTTCAGCTGGCCGGTATCACGCTAGACGCTACGGCCTCCTCGAGAGAGGAGGCCGTAGCTCTCTGTGGAGCAAAGCTCGTTGAACTCGGGGCTGTGGAACCCGAGTACGCCGAGGCGATGTGGGAGCGCGAGCTTATCTTTCCCTCCGAGATGGGTGAAGGCTTTGCGATTCCTCACGGCACCGATGAATCCCGTAAATACGTACTTTTTGACCAACTTGTCTTCGTTCGATTGGCCGCGGAGATTGTTTGGGTGAATGAGCCCGTGTCCGTGTGCGTGGGTATCGCCTCCGCGGGCGATGGCCACGTCGAAATTTTGGGCAACCTCGCCGACGTGTTGATGGACGACAACGCTGCCCACGTCTTGCGCACGTCACAAGACCCTGAGGCCATCCAAAACCTCATTATGAAAGGTGTGTAGTTTGTGAAAGCTGCAATGTTTAGCTCCCCCGGAAACCTTGATGTCGTCGAAGTGGAAACACCCGTGGCAGGTCTGGACGAACTCAAGATTCGCGTAGAGTCTTGCGCCACATGTGGCACGGACGCGAAAATCTTTCACCACGGGCACCCCCGGCTTGACCCCCCGCAGATCATTGGCCATGAGATTGCCGGCGAGATTATTGCTGTCGGGTCAGACACAAAAGGTTTCGCCCTCGGTGACCGAGTGCAAGTGATTGCAGCGGTGCCCTGCGAAGAATGCTGGGCGTGTAAGGCGGGCAAGCAGGGGATTTGTATCAATCAGACCTCCATGGGCTATCAATACGCCGGCGGGTTTGCCGAAGAAATGGTCATTCCCGCTGCGGTATTGAAAGCTCACGGCGTCAACAAAATTCCTCACGGTCTGAGTTTTGACGAGGCCTCCGTTGCCGAACCACTGGCCTGCGCCTTAAACGCACAACGCCTGATTCACGTCGGCGAAGGTGACACCGTTCTCGTCATGGGGGCGGGTCCCATCGGTTGCCTCCACATCCGCCTCGCGCGCGCTCTGGGGGCCAAGAAAGTGATGTTGGCGGATATTAACGGTGGTCGGCTCCATCTTTCCGCGGAAGTCGTCAAGCCCGACCGAGCAATAGACATGTCGACTGAGGACCTGGCGCACATTGTGTTGGAGGAAACCAACGGCATCGGCCCCAGCGTGGTCATCACAGCCGCGCCCTCCGGTCAAGCCCAGGAACAAGCCATCAGCATGGCAGCCCCAGGCGGTCGTGTGAGCTTTTTCGGTGGCCTCCCCAAGGACAAGCCGATGATTACCGTGGACTCCAACGTCGTGCACTACAAGGAGCTCATCTTGGCCGGGGCAAATGGTTCTTCGCCCGCCCAAAACGCGGAGGCACTCGAGATGATTGCGTCTGGAAGAGTACCCGTGGCAGACCTCATTACTCACCGTCTCCCGCTGGACAATGTGAGAGACGCTATCGACGCAGTGACCTCTGGCGACGCCATCAAGGTCGTCATCAAACCCCAAGGAGTCTAGGCATGACCGAAGAAACCTCCCACACCTTCACCGTTCACGATCCGATTGGTCTGCACGCGAGGCCCGTGGGGCAGATTGTGACGCTGGTCCGTGAACGCGGAGTAAGTGTGACGCTGCGCGACAGCACAGGGAAAGAGGCTTCCGCCACATCTGCCCTGAGAATGCTGGCGCTGAAAATCAAGAACGGCGACTCGCTCGAAATCATCGTGGAGTCCGATGACCAGGCTTTAGCCCTCGGACTAGCCAAAGCCATCGAAGCCCTCGTCAACGAGGGGTAATGCGGGGACTGTGAGCCACAACGAAATTACCGGAACCGGGGTCGGGTCCCAGGCAGTCGTGGGAAACGTCTTTTTATTGGAAACCTCGGACGCGGTCTTTGAGCACCAAAAAACGACCCACTCTCCCGAAGAAGAGGCCAGTGTTCTCGCCACCGCCATTGCGACCACAGCAGCGGGTATCCGGGACGAAGCCAGGGATGGCGGTAAGACGGCAGCCGAGATACTCCATGCCCTCCTCATTATTTTGGAAGACCCAGAGCTCCAAGAAATGGCAAAGCCTTACCTTTCCACCGGCGACGATGCCTCGACAGCGCTGTTCAAAGCCCTCGATGTGGTCAGTGAACTAATGGGAGACGACGAAGAATTCCAGTCAAGGGTCAACGACCTCCGCGGCATCGCAGCGCGGATTTCAGCCTGGGTCAGAGGAATTGCTGCTGGACCCGCCATCCCCCAGGAAGGACAGTGGGTCATCGTGGCACATGACCTGACACCCCTGGAAACCTCCCAGTTCGGCGACTCTGTTGTGGGGGTCGTAACCGAGCTTGGAGGTCCCACCTCACACACCGCAATCATCTGCCGCGCTCTTGCGCTCCCGGCCGTGGTGAGCGCCCGAGGCGCTATGGGCCTGGTGCAAGGAGAGTCCGTCTTGGTGGATCCCGAAGGCAATCGCGTGATACGCGGAGGTGGCATGGTGGATGCCACCCAGGCTCTGACCTTTATCCCCCAGGCGAATGGTCCCCTCGTGACGGTTCGGGCCAACATTGGCGGGCTCGCTGATGCAACAACTGCCGCTTCAACCACTGCCCGAGGCGTGGGGCTTTTTCGCACTGAAGTCCTCTACCTTTCGGCTTCGATGGAACCCAGCGTTGGCGACCAAGCTGCCAGCTACACCGAAGTTCTCAAGGCAGCGCCGGCGGGAAAGATCATTATCCGCACCATAGACGCCGGTAGCGACAAACCTGTTCCCTTTCTTGTTCTCGAACACGAACAAAACCCGGCGCTGGGTATTCGAGGCTTCCGGCTCCAGGCAGACCACGAATCTTTTCTCGTGTCACAACTCGAGGCAATAGCGCAGGCGATGAGCGATACTGGGCGGGACGTTGGAGTCATGGCGCCCATGGTCGCAACGGTGAAGGAGGTGGAAAAGTTCGCGGCACTGTGTGCAAAAGCCGGAATCTCCCAGGTAGGCATCATGATCGAAACTCCCGCCATAATTTCTGTCTTACCTGAGCTCGAAGGCCTCATAAGTTTTGTCAGTATTGGGACAAACGACCTCTCGCAATACCTTTTTGCGGCCGATCGCATGCACCCGAGGCTGGGAGAACTGAACAACCCCTGGCAACCTGGACTCCTGCGCAACGTCAAAGCCATCGCCGATCACGCTCAAGCCCTGGGTATCCCCGCTGGCGTGTGTGGTGAAAGTGCCGCAAACCCCCTGGTAGCTATTGTTTTCGCCGGGATGGGAATCGACTCGCTCAGTGTTGCTCCCAGCGCTGTTGAAGAGGTCACCCGGGCCCTATCCGCCATCACCAGAGAGCAGGCACAAGAAGCCTCAGTCCTTGCTCTTGCCGCGCGCGTACCGAGCGAGGCAGAAACCGCTGTTCGTGGTCTTTTCACACCAGCAGGGTAGGGCAGTGATACTCTCCCCCACAGAGGGAGGTGGGCGATGAAAGCCATCGTGGTGAACAAGCCAGGCGGTCCAGAAGTCTTGGCGTATCACGAGTCGCCGGACCCGATACCGGGTTCACATCAGCTCCTGGTGAGAGTTGCCGCAGCGGGTGTGAACTTTATCGATATCTACCAGCGCGAGGGTCTCTACCCAATGCCCCTCCCTTACACCCCCGGCTTAGAAGGCGCTGGGATAGTCGTTGATGTGGGGGCCAGTGTCGCAACTTTTGCCCCTGGAGATCAGGTGGCGTGGGCCGGCATGCTCGGCAGCTACGCGGACATGATTGCCCTCGATGCTGATGCAGCAGTCGCCATCCCCGAAGGGGTCAGCCTTGAGCACGCCGCTCAAGCAATGCTGCAGGGGATGACCGCGCACTATCTCGTCACCAGCGTCTGGGATATACAACCCGGACAGACCGCTCTTGTCCATGCAGCGGCGGGCGGCGTGGGCCTGCTGTTGTGCCAAATGATCACCGCGCGCGGCGGACAAGTCATCGGCACCGTATCAACCGACGCAAAAGCAACGGCCGCCCGCGCAGCCGGTGCCAGCCACATAATTCGCTACGACACCGAAGATGTC
>CAYUJX010000021.1:0-15249 GCA_964445125.1 uncultured Microbacteriaceae bacterium | reverse complement strand
CTGGCCCCGCGCCAAGGTCTGCGACCATGTGTCCGGCTCCGACAACACTCGCCACAAGAAGAGCGGTTCCTAAAAATTCAGCCAGAAGACGTGTGATGATGGGCTCCACTCGTAAGGTTTTTCGCTGGAATAACTTTTGTATCCTATAAGTCTCAGTGTAATCGGCGGCGATCCCCGAAACGCACTACCCCGTCACATGGAGTGGGGGGGCATTACTAGAGCGCACCATTGGTGGGGATGGCAAAGGCTAAATCCGGAAACGCTCCCTCAAAAAAAGTCTTCTCACGGTGTTCCGTGGGAACACGTTCTACTTGGCGGCGTCTTTTGCAACAAAACCTAAGCCGACGGGCTCGCGTGAAAAACTCGCCTAGACTCGCCTATTTGCGGATCAAAAATCTTTCGGACGGCCTCTACCGGCGGTGGCTAGAGCATCGTAAACCGTCGAGCGAAGAATACGATGGAGTGGACGCCGGCGGATACTACTTCGTCACTGACCCAGTTTCTGGGAGGCACGTTTTTGTTTCGCACCAACGCAGGCTCGGCTACTACACCAAAGGTGTCCAGGCACGAGTCGAGAATCTTGTGCGTGAATACTGCCTCAGTGACCTCGTTCTGTCGGAGAATGACGTGGTTGTCGACGTTGGCGCGCACTCCGGCGAGATCGGTTTGTGGGCTGAAAAATCGAAGAGTCGATATCTTGCAATCGAACCCGATCCCGTGGCTTTTGGCGCCCTCACGAGGAATTTTCCCGATGGTCAATTAGTTAACCACGCGGTAGGTGACAAGCCCGGCACGCTCCCCTTTTTCTTGAACACATCAACTGGAGATAGTTCTTTCCAGGAAGGTTCCTCCAAGAAGGAGATCAACGTCAAGGTTCAAACGCTTGATGAAATCGTGAACACCGCATTTCCTGACGGGAAAATTTCTGTTCTCAAGATTGAGGCTGAAGGTTTTGAACCTGAAGTCCTCAAAGGAGCCTCTCAAACGCTTGCCCGAACCAAAATTGTCACCGTTGACGCTGGAGAAGAAAGAAACGGCCAGTCGACAGCGCCCCAATGTCTAAACCACCTGTTTAGTTCGGGTTTCCAGCTAGAGGCTGTTTTCCTCAGGAGGGGAATATTCCGCCTCCGCTCGACAATGACATAGCACTCCCCCTGCAGCAGCTCGGGTGTTAAAATCTCCTCCCGTCCCGCAGCAAATAAAACGCTAGCTGTCCCCCTGTTGCCGCAGCGCGCCAATCGTGGAGATGCCGGGAATCGAACCCGGGTCCACTACTTCGAACCATAGTCTTCTACGGGCGTATCTTGTGAAAACGTTCTGCTCGGCCCCGTCCTTTGTCACAAGCACCTAGAACGACAGGCCCAGTGTCAGAAAATGTCCCGATGACCCCTGACACACAGGTCATCAGCAAGCCTCTTAATCGACGCCAGGATCTGAGCCAGAGGCAAACTCAGTCTGACGGACTTGTCCGCTACTTAAGCAGCGAGAGCGAAGTCGGTGCGCTTTGTATTGGCACCTATAGTTTGCAGAGGGCGTTTACGAGATAACTCTGCATTCTCGGCCCGCTTCCCTATGGACACTCAAGCAATGTCGAAACCGATCATCCCCGTGGGTCCCCAACCCGAAGGCGGAAGCAATTGGTGCGCTGTTGAATTGGTAACTCTCATGTGCTCCTGGCACAAGGCGAGTCTACGGTAAGCGCCGCTTGAACGCAGCTTTCTGGCAGCCCCCACGGTTGCTGGAGAGCTGTTGTGCTTCAAGCCATGGTGTCAAAACCTGCCCGTAAAAATTCATCACAGACACTAGGTACCGTTAGCAGATGATAAAAAGTTCTCCCGATCAGGGGTTGTTGCGGCTGGGTCAGTACTTTCTCTGGGGCATCGCGCTTGTCGGGGCGGCAAGACTTCTGCGACTCCACCAGCGGGGAGGGAATGATTGGATAACGGGAGACTGGCTCATTAACTACGCTGGTGGGTTTATCCGGCGAGGACTTTCGGGCGAAGTGATTATGTTTCTTGCAGACATCACGGGGGTCTCAGACACGCTCACCACCGGAGTCTTTCTTGCCGTGCTTTGGCTATGTGTCTGCCTGTTGACGCTTCGAATATGGACCATGTCGCAAGCCAACTTCGGTCGCTTGGCTTTGCTGTTGAGCCCTGCCTTTTTGGCCTTTGACCTATGGGATTTCCAAGGGGGCGCCCGGAAGGAGCTGGCGATTTTTGCCGTCCTGGCAGTCATGCTTGGCTCAAAAAACTTGACTGCCCGATCTTCGCCAGCGCAGTGGGTGTGGACGTGTACATTTACTGCGTTACCCCCTATCCTCATTCTCGCCCATGAACTAATCGCCTTCACCATCCCACTGACGATTGTCGCTTTCCTATTGATGGCTCAGGAGGCACAGCTCTCGCTTGATAAGAGGATTTTTTTCATCTCAGGAATAGCAATTCTTTCCCTGATTTCCTTACTATTGGTCGCGAACTTCTCGGGTACCCTTGTCCAGCGGGATGAAGTTTGTTCGGAGCTCACCAGTCGCGGTGCAGCACATTCCCTTTGCTCCGGAGCTATTTCTTGGCTTGGACGAAGCGCCGAAGATGCGTATAGCTCGGTTTCTCTGCATGCTAGCTCACCGGAGACTCTCGTTCTTTTCGCACTCGCTGCCGGGATGTCCACAGTCCCTTTTCTATATTTTCGTGGTCAAAAGCTTGTCGGAAGCATTACGGCGACAATGGGGTTGTTTATCGCGACTTTGGGCCTAGTTCCACTTTTCGCTCTTGGCCTTGACTGGGGAAGATGGATACACATTGGTGCCACCATTTGCACCCTGATTGTCCTCAGATTTCCCGAAATTTTTTCTCCCAGACCGTTCGCCCAACTTGGAATTCTTAGAGAAGAATTAGGAACGAGGCTCCTTGTCGTCTTGATTTTTGGCTTCGGGTGGTCCGTCGATCATTTTGGCGGCGGCAACATTGTCCCTGGCTTCATCAGAGTACTCAAATCCACCGCTGCAGGGGCCTTCCTTCCGGGATAAAAACCTAAAGAATCATGACCTAGTCTTAAGCCCCGGGCGCTCAGTCCCCAAGTGTTCTCCTGCTCGACATAGCGCGCTGAGCCTCGCGATCATCTTGCTTTTTGCGCAACGCATGCCGCTTGTCATACTCCTTTTTTCCCTTGGCAACGGCCAGCTCGACTTTGGCCCGACCGTTAAGGAAATAGAGCCTGATGGGAACCAAGGTGTAGCCACCGGCGGAGATGCGGTGTGCAAGCTTTGCAATCTCGGCCTTATGCAGCAGAAGCTTTCTTTTGCGCCTCGGGGGATGATTCGTCCATGTCGCCTCCGTGTATTCCGGAATATGGACCCCTTCAAGCCATGCCTCGTTACCATCGATGTTCGCATAGGCGTCAACCAGCGACGCTCGACCAGCCCGGAGGGACTTCACTTCGGTCCCGGTCAACACAATCCCTGCTTCTAGCGTGTCCTCAATGTGGTAGTCATACCGCGCTTTGCGGTTCGTGGCTACGACTTTTTCGCCACTTTCCTTGGGCATGGTTTCACCACCTTCCAACCGAGACACCCGGGTACGCGGCTACCCGCGCAGCCAGCGCCACAGTCTAGCGTCCAGGCGAACCCTATTCCCCAGGTGTTAGACCCGAAGGTAGCGGGTAATGGAGACATAGGACGCGACAATGGCGAGCCCGATGCCCGTTGCGAATAACAAAGGCATGGTGGCAAAGGCGTCCGAGGGCCCGATAAATACCGTGCCGGGAAGAGCGTCTGTGAGATAACCCTGCACAAAAATGCGAACGATGCTCCACAGCGCCAAAGAAGCAACGGCTGCTCCAATAGCAGCCGCGACAATGCCTTCCAGGACAAACGGCGTTTGGATAAAGCGGTTCGATGCACCAACGAGTCGCATGATTGCTAGCTCTCTCCTTCTGGAAAAAGCACTGAGCCGTATGGTGGTCGCAATCAAGAGTGCTGCTGCGACCAACATCAGTGACGCAACCGCGACGGCGGTCAGGCTTCCGGCGTTGAGGAGGGCAAAAATTTCATCCAGGTAACTGCGTTGGTCGATAACACTTTCGACGCCGGGAAGCCCGGAAATCGCCTCGAAGATGAGATCACTTTGCTCCGGGTCGACCAGGTTTATCCAGAACGTTTCGGGCAGAAGCTCCGGTGAGACGAGATCAACAACCGCGCTATCGGCGAACTGGTCTTGGAAGTTCGCATAAGCCTGGTCGCGATCCTCGAAATAGTATCGGTCGATATACGGCGCAAGAGTGGCGGACTGCAGGCGTTGCTCAATCGCAATCTTCTGGTCGGCACTCGCTGCTTGCAAGTCACAGCCCCCCAGCGTAGAAAAATCTGTGCACATATAGACCGCTACCTGAGCTCTGTCAAACCAGTAGCTTTTCATCTGGTTGATTTGAGCCTGCAACAAAATTGCGGTGCCGACAAAGGTTAACGAAATAAAGGTCACCAGGACAATAGAAACCACCATAGAAAGATTTCTCGAAAGACCCGCAATAACTTCTCGGAGAACGAAACCTAGTCTCACGCCCGAAGCTCCCAGGGGAAGGCCGCCGCAACATCATCGGGATTTGCGACATTTTTCAGCTTCAGGGGAGTCGGTGCTGAGATGCCCTCTGAGTGATCAGTAATAATCGTAATGGGCGCGGTATCTAGCTCACCCAGGGGAATTGCGCTGGTCTCGTATCCGCCCTCGTTCTCGTCGCGAACAATGCGCCCGCCCGCGATCTCGATGACTCGGCGTTGCATCTGGTCGACTATCCCAGAATCGTGGGTGGCCATGATTACCGTCGTGCCCGAAGCGTTAATCCGAGAGAGGACGTTCATAATTCCCGCGCTCGTCGCGGGGTCAAGGTTCCCCGTTGGTTCATCCGCCAGCAAGATAGCGGGCTTATTCACTGCCGCCCTAGCGATGGCCACTCTCTGCTGTTCCCCGCCAGAGAGCTCATGAGGGTAGTTCTTCGCTTTTTGAGCCAACCCGACCGTCTGCAACATGTCGGGAACAGCCTCATGAATGAAGCCAGAACTTTTTCCAATAACCCTGAGTGTGTAGGCGACATTATCAAAAACCGTTTTTTGGGGCAAAAGCCGAAAGTCTTGAAAAACAACACCCAGGCTGCGACGAAAAAGGGGAACTTTGCGACTGGGAATGCGACGCAAATCCTGCCCCAGCACATGGATCTCTCCGCTACTGGGGCGCTCTTCTTTCAGAATGAGCCGCAACAAACTTGATTTACCCGACCCTGAGGCCCCCACAAGAAAGACAAAAGCGCCAGCACCAATATTGATACTGACATTGTTGAGGGCCGGCTTGGGCGCACCCCGATACATTTTGGAGACATCATCAAAGAGAATCATGGCGACATAAGCCTAGATTCTCGCGGTGAATTAACCCTTCTACGACACCCTTTGAGAGCTTTTGCGCCAGCGAATGCCCGCCTGCAAAAACCCGTCAATATCGCCGTCAAAGACCGCGCTCGGGTTGTTGACCTCATACTCGGATCGAAGGTCTTTGACCATTTGATAGGGAGCCAACACATAGCTGCGCATCTGATCACCCCAGCTCGCCGTGATTACTCCCGCAATTTCCTTCTTCTTTGCCGCTTCCGCCTCTTTAGCAATCAGAAGCAAGCGACTTTTGAGCACCCGCAAGGCAGCCGCCTTGTTTTGAATCTGACTTTTCTCGTTCTGGCAACTCACCACAACGCCTGAGGGAAGGTGGGTAATTCTGACAGCTGAGTCCGTCGTGTTCACGGATTGTCCACCGGGCCCAGACGAGCGAAACACGTCAACACGCATCTCTGATTCGGGGATATCGATCTCGGTGGCCTCTTCCATCAGAGGCACCACTTCAACCGCCGCAAAGGAGGTTTGTCGCTTGCCTGCTGAATTAAACGGGCTCATTCTGACAAGACGATGAGTTCCCGCCTCCACGCTGAGGGTGCCAAACGCATAGGGCCCATCAATTTGAATCGTCGCGCTTTTAATTCCTGCCTCTTCGGCATAACTCGTGTCAAGGACAGAGACAGAAAATCCATGAGATTCCGACCACCGGAGGTACATTCGCAACAACATTTCGGCAAAATCTGCCGCGTCAACGCCCCCGGCGCCCGAACGGATTGTCACGATTGCAGGAGAAGCGTCGAACTCCCCATCGAGGAGAGTCTGAATTTCCATGGCGCCCAAGAGCTTTTCAAGCTGGTCCACTTCGTCCAAAACTTCCTGCGCCAGAGCGTCACCACCTTCTTCGTTAGCCATACCAATGAGCACGTCAAGATCATCCAGCCTGGCTCGAACATCGTCTATCCGACTGAGCTCGCTTTGACGATGACTCAAAGCACTGGTGATGGTCTGAGCGCGAGCGATGTCGTCCCATAAATCTGGCTCTACGGCCAAAGTAGACAATCTGGCAATTTCAGTTTTCAGTGAATCAGGGTCCAGTACCGCTTCGATGGTGCTGAACATGGACGCAAGAGCGACGATTCTCGCGGGGACTTCCAGTTCGCTCATAACCCCCTCAGACTAGCTGAGGCCAGCAAAACTTGAGCTCGGCAAGTCTTTTTCGTCCCCCTCGATGGCCTCGACGATTCTGGTGGCAACTGCACGGGGGCTCAAGCCAGCAGGAAAGGCAGGAGCAGTCCCCGCAAGGGGATGCTTCGACAGCTCCGTCTCAGTGTGACCTGGTCGCGCGTCAATGAGGCGGATACCTTGGCGGCGCAACTCTCGGCCTGCCGCGACACCATAGGCGTGAAGAGCGGACTTCACCGCAGAATAGGGCGCCATGCCCGCGGTGGGAGATTCGGCAACGACGCCGCTGAGGCTCACCGCAAAGGGTGAACCGCCTTGTTCATGGGAGGCAGCCAGAGCGGGCGTTGCTGAGCGAAGTGTGCTCATCCAGGCACGTGTGTTAACCCGCCACAGTGCGTCCAAAACCTCGTCAGAGTACTCGCTAATGGGCCCAAAAGCGACAGCGCCAGCAGCAAAAATAACTCCGTCGAGCTGCCCATACGCGTCAAGAGCAGACTGGACATAGCTCTCTGGGACTCCCGATTGAGTGATATCTCCCAGGGCACTAGCCCCCGGAACGCCGAGCGCGCCCAACCTGTCTTGGTGTCGCGAGCCGAGTGTCAGCTTCGCGCCACGAGAACTCAGTGCCCGAGCAAGTTCGCTCCCTACGCCACCTGTTGCGCCGACAATAAGTATGGATGCTCCGTTGACTGTCATGGGTTTGATAGTCGCAGATGAAGCTCCACCGAAACCGAGAGAGCTAACGGATAAAGACTTGGGATTGTGCCCGCACACTTATCCGCAGCGATGCGGGGAAGAATTCCGACACCACCGGTGGGCGCCAAAGTGAGGAGAGCACTACCTGGGAGTGCCGCCCATCGGGTGTGGTGGCAGATTCCAGCACCACGGAATCGAGGTGGGAAAGATCGCTCCGATTGAGGAAAACTCCGACCGCTTGTCTCACCAATGCGGTGGTGAGTGGAGCGTCGATTCCTTGGGCGCCCTTGGTGACGAGAGTGGGATCAAAACTTTCTGCGCCCACAATGGCTGCGCTATCGGCAAGCGCAAAGAGTCGTTGCCGTTCGATCAAAAGTGACGTCGCCGCAGTAACGGCAAAAATTATGACCAAGGAAAGTATCGCGGCTCCACCGAAGAGAGGCATCATGCTTCCTCTTTCTTTCATCCCTCACCCCCATAGCTCGATACCGACCCCGTGGCTTCTGAGACCACGAACCGGGTGGGAGCCCCCGCGGGCCCAGGCAGGAGATCAGTGGAAAAAAGTGGCGCTTCCACCCCAACTCGGATAGTGACCACACTTCCTGGGCTCAGGCAGGGAGTGAGAGAGCATTCTCGCTCGAGGAGTGCGATCTGGGTGAAACCGTGGTTGGCCAGTGCCACTGTAACCGCTGTCAGCGCCCGTTGGGCAGCCCTTTCTTGAGCGGTTTCTTGAACAAAAACTCGAACGGCGTTACGCGCTGCTGATTCGGTGGCAAGGGATGCCCCTTGCAAAGAGGAGAGGCTGAGCCCCAAATACATCGTGGGAAGCACCAGAAAGATAGCCAACACCAGAAACTCGAGAGAGGCCCGGCCGCTCTCGAGCTCGCTACGGTACCAATTCCCGAGGCGCATGGGCCGTGACCTCAAATGTTCCCCCACTACTCCACAAACCCAAGACGGGAATGGGCGCAGTGATAATGATTTCGGAGGTCGGAACCCCCAACGTCTGGGAGGCGCGAAGAACGATATTTTCTCCATAGTCAGAAGACAGTGACTGACCGATAAGTTCACGGGTGAGCGCGAGTGCCTCCCCTGCGGATACATCGACCAGACTTGCTTGACGGGCACCCTCGACGGCAGCGGCAGTCAGGGAATGGCGGACATAGCCCATAAAGAGAACCTGGAGGAGGCCCAAGACGAGGCTGACCAGGAGGGCGCTCACCAGCACGAACTCTGCAGGAGCATTACCCCGGTCCCCCACGGTCAAAAACCTGTTACCCGTGTGATGGCCTGTTCGAATACACCCGAAAGGGCCGGCCCCGCCGCTGACCATATGACGACGACCAGGCCGGCGGTCATGAGAGTGATGAGCACCCATCCAGGGACGTCACCGCGTTCGGGAGAGCTGTCAATTTTCGTCGTCCTGAGTGCGTTCATAAAAGGATTCTGACTTAGCCCAAGAAAGGAGGTTTTTCCTTATCCACAGGCACTCACGGCGTTTCTACAACGAATCCCAGTTTCGATGCGGCCTCGGCAAATCTTTGGTCATAGGTAATTACACCGTGTATTGAGTTTCTCATCGAGACCGCTACGGCAAGGTGAAGAGCATCGAGGCTCCGAAGACCAAATTCTCCCGCCAGACTGCCGGCTGCTTCACACAGAGATCCCGTGAGGCGCACCAGGTAGACACTGTCGAGGACCGCCATCGCGGCGCTGAGGGGCATCCCGGCCCTCAAGACAGCGGCAACAAGTTCGGTGCGAAGAATATCTCCCGCCACCAGGGTTCCCCCAGAGGGGGTTTGGGTGAGCCCCTGAAGAAAAGCAACGAGAGCGTCACTCTCTAACTCCCGTTTCACCAACTTGACGGCAGCGGAAGTGTCAAGGTAGTAGCTCACGAACGTTCCGAATCTCGCATGCCACCAAGGACGTCACTCAGAGTGGTGGTGGGCTTACCTTCTGGCACCACCCTCAGCATCTTCGCCAGCGAATACTTCGGCGCCACGATAAGCCCTGCCTGCACCATTTCATGAAGGTTTAGTTCCCCAGCAGGAATCAACCGGGCAACAGGGACTCCTCGTTCTGTGACGACCACTGTTTCTCCGGCTTTCACCTTGGCTACCACAGCGGAGGCGTTTTGTTTTAGTTCTCTGATTCCCACGCTATCATCTCCCATGTTCTACATTGTAGCACATAATAATTCTCGAGAACCCGAGCTGCAACGCCGGCAAACCCGGACGGACAGGGAACGGGACTGATGCACTTTTGGGTGAGATTGGCGTGGCCCATTCCGCGGGGGAACCGTCCAACTGGGCCTGGAGGAGTTGGCAGGCCAGAGGCTCTGCCGTGAGAAACCCTGGGTCACAAGAACAACTGTCATGTGCCTAATGCGAGGACAGGGCAACCAGGGACATCACCTCGTTCAGAAGATGGCGGTTGCAGTGGGGGGTTCATGATGTGGCCTTCCCGTCCTTGGTAGCGGAAAAGTACCGTTTACTCGGGTGAGCTCGAGCAAGTTATCCCCAGGCCTGAGACGAGAACCTAGAGAGCCCCGTCACCGCAACAATCTCCGGACCAAGGATTGGAATCGCTCGAAGGCTTGGTCGAAACCGAGCGCGGACCCCGCCACCAAAGACTTCACGAAATTCTCATAATCAACCTGGAGGGCAGAGGTGTCCAAGCTGTGCGCAACGTCGGCTAATTCCATCCTCGGATTTGCTCCGAACTCACGGTCCTGAAGCCCGTACTTGCGCGCATCTCGCTCCATTGCATTGATAAAGGCGGCTTCGACGGTGGAAAATTCAATCCCATTCCCCCAAATCGAGCCGATGTCGTAAACGTGGCGAACAAGTCTCCGGTCCCTAGGCTGTCCCGATTGGGATCCGCTGCTTCGGTACCTCCGAAGGAAGGCAACCGACTTTTCAGCGATGGTCTCTTCGATCTGGAGGCAAGGGAAAGAAACAGTGGGCAGGTCCTCTGGGACAGCGAGGCCCAGCAATGAGGTGGTGTGGCAGACTTCTGGGTGCAAGAACGGGGATTCCGCAGTGAATTCCAAAAGAATATGAGGCCTCAGGGCCGCCTCAATAGGAAACGCGGGGGAATATCCCAGTTCGATGCTGAAAAAGCTATTTTGATCGTGCGCGGAAATGTTCTCCACCACGAACCCATCATCAGCCAGAAGTGACGTGATCTGCCTCTTGAGACCAGACAGAAATAATGACCTTTTGTTCTTACTGACATCGGAGTTGACCGAGACTTTGAAATCCATGTCTTCCGACATTCGGGTAATGAGCTTGTGGCCCTTGACTAGGCTCGTGCCTCCGCAAAGAACGAGTCCTGGAAGCTCTGGCTGGCTTGAGCTAAGCCGTTCCAAAATAAAACTGAGGTGCAGGTCTTTCTCCAGCGCTGAAACGGGATAGGGACTGAGTCCTTCGTTGACAACGTCTTGAATGAGATCACGCTGCCGGGCGTCGATTCCTCTCAAAAATCACCTCACGGCCCCCGAGTTGAATGCGCCTCGAGACTCGACTGGACCCGACATCGATAGAAATCTCCATAGGGACATCCTGGGTGAGACCGCCGACATAGGCCTTGGCTGCCGATCCCAGTTGCGCATCGACACCTAGGGCAGCTAAGGCCTTGTAAGCGACAGTCTCGAGGGTCTCAACAGGAACCGGGTTCCCGGTGACACTGCTTGGTCGTGCCTTGACGTATATTCCCCGCCCCACACGAATAATGCGCCCCTCAGTAATCAACTCTTGCAGGGCTCGAGTTACCCGGGTTGAGGTGCCGAACGATTCAAAATCGGGACGAAGAAACACTGTCTTTTTCTTCGAAATACCCAGCGATCGCGCAATACGCGTCTTCGTGCTAATCATGCCTATTCCTTACAAGTTGTATGCGGTGTAAAACTGATTAAATTCCGTAATAGAGTCGTATTTACTGTAATAATATTAGCAATTTATATGCGGTGTAACAAGACCTTTTTGTGTTCACCAGAGTGTCCGCAACCGCAATCGCGGGGGTAGGCGAAACCGCATCGTTAGAAACCCGCAGTTGGCAGAAAAGCTGTCATACGCCCAATCCAATAACAGGCCAGCCGGGAACGTCACCACGCTCGCCGGCTCTGGAAGAATCGATGGTGGTGTGGATGATGCGGTCTGTCCTCATGGCGCAACGCTAGCCAGTCGTTCCCGATGGCCGCGGAGTCTCTCCACAGACCCACTCTCGAGGATCCCACCAAACACTCTTGTGGGGGGCCTGAAGTGTCGCGTGATCAAGCGAGGGCTCATCACAGTGCCACCATGAACCTGTGAGAAGCCAACTGTGAGCACACCGCCAATCCTTCACAAGCCGTCGGACTGGGTGGCTCCCTAAGGGTTGGAGCCACCGGAATAAAGATGGGACTGATCGTATTAAGCGTTCCGGGCGGGGTGCAGAGAGTCCAGAAGGTATCGAACGTTTCACGGCAGACTTGATGTGTCGGAATTGACCGCAATAGTGTGTGGTATCCACAATGTAGACACAGTCATCTTTGGAACGGTCACACATGAAAGCGGTCATTAGTAAGTGGGGGGACAGCCCCGCTCTTCGACTTCCCGCTGCGGTCATGAAAGACTCTGAGTTCAGCCTCCACCAGCAGGTAAACATCACGGTTACTCGGGGGCGCATAGTGATCGAGCCGGCCGAGACCTTGGAGTTCAACCTCGAAAAACTTGTTGCCGGTATTAGCCCAGAGAATACCCACGCGGAGATCGTATTTGGCGGACCGGTCGGCAAAGAAGCCTTGTAGTGGCGCGCCAGGCTTACGTTCCGGAAGCAGGGGACGTGGTGTGGCTGGAGTGTGATCCCCAAGCAGGGCACGAGCAAGCCGGGCATCGACCAGCCCTCGTTATCAGTCCAGCCTCCTACAACCGAAAGTCGGGTCTCATGGTGTGTTGCCCGATGACCACACGAATCAAGGGCTACCCGTTCGAAGTGTTGACCGATGTTGACGGCACTCCCAACGCCGTGCTCTCGGATCAGCTGAAGTCCCTTGACTGGAAAGCCCGCAAGGCCACAAGAAAAGCCGAAGTATCCCTCGATGTTCTGAAGCACGCCAGGGCCAAGATAAAGGCTCTGCTGGCTATTTAGAAGGGTCCCCAAAAAACCCCATGCCTCAGAGCAATTCCCCAAAAGGTCCTCATGGGACTAGTGCACGGTTTGGTGACAGGCTAGGTTTAGGCCGCGCGGCCCTGCTTGCTGGAGCCCCACGAGCTCCCTAAAACTCGAATTGCAGGGCTTCGATGCCGGGATACACCGCAAAAATCACTGTCACCGGCAAGATCAGAAGAACCATGGGCACCAACATCCGCACCTCCGCTTTGCCTGCTTTTTCCACAAGCCCTCTCGAATAATCGGCTCTTGCATCCACACTGTGAGCTGCCACAACCTCTGCCAGCGGCGCTCCTCTTTCCAAGGCTTGAGCTAAGTGTTCGACGAAAGCGACCACGCGATCACTGGCCACCCGCTGTGCGGAAGCTCTCAAGGTCTCCGCCAAGGGAGCCCCCAAATCAACTTGTGTCATCACTCTGGCCCATTCTTTCCCCAACTCCCCGTGGGCTTTACGTGAGACGCGCGTCAACGCCCGCGGGAGTGAATCCCCCGCTGCCAGGGCTAGGCCTAGGAGTTCAATCACGGTCGGAAACTCTTCGCTCACTCGCTCAGCACGAACCCGCGCTCGCTTTCTCAGGTGGTAGTCGATGACGCCAATCGGCACAACGCCACCCACCACCGCACCCAGAGCCGCGCTCGCGAACACCCCCCACGGGGCAACCCCGGCCGCAAGCGCGCCGGCCACGCTTCCCCCACCAGCACTGATCATCGCGCGGAGGGCGCGGTGGTGGCGAAAAGCCACAAAGTTCTCGTGTCGACCCGCTGCGAGGAACGTCACGCGCTGGGTCTCGCTTCCCCCGAGCACGCGGTCTACGCGGGTGACCCATGATCGCGCGGTGGGAGTGAGAACATACCCTGCAATAACCAGGGGGTCCGCTACCAGTGGCCGCGTGATCTCTCTGGCGGTAGACGACACATCACGCAGGTACGGGGCAATACGTTCGGCCAGTGTTTTTTTGCCCGCACGTGCCCACACCGCACTGACCACGCTCCACAGACCAACCCCGAGCGCGAGGCCCACACCTAGTGTTTCTGGGCTCATGCGAGCCACCGGGTGGCGGGCGGAAGTTCGCCCATACTCCTCATCATTCGATACGCCACCACACTGACAAGCGCACCGACCATCAGGATGAGTGTGCCCTCAAGGGTTTGGTAGGCCGCCACTGTTTGCTCTCTCGTCCCGATAACCACCAACACAATCCACGGCGCTGCAAGAGCCAGCAGTGCCGTCGAGCGAATCCACGACTGGGCTGCTTGTGCATCCTGTCTTACGGCGATGTCCGCCCGCACACTGTGTTGAAGCTGGAGGAGAACCCCCGGCAAATCAGTGCCCCCCACCTCGTGAGCCATGCGCAGGACTTCGCAAATGCGGTCCCCCACGGGGTTGGCAAAGCGCTGAGCTAGCTCGCCCAAAGCCGTATCCGTATCCATTCCCCGCCGAATGTCGGCCCGAAACTCGGCCACCGGCTTCACGATATCCGGGGGCAAAGAATCGGGCAGCGCGATAATCGCCATTGTGACATCGGAACCGGACCGGATTCCTGCTCTCACATGATCAATGAGCCCCGGCCAGGCTTGTTGGAGTCTCTGGTAGCGAGCATCACGTTGCTTGGCGACATACCCGAGTGCGCCACCCGCCATCCCCACGCCAGCGAGTACCGAAAGCA
Source organism: uncultured Microbacteriaceae bacterium (assembly GCA_964445125.1). GTDB lineage: Bacteria > Actinomycetota > Actinomycetes > Actinomycetales > Microbacteriaceae > Pontimonas. Next base: position 1,179 of record CAYUJX010000021.1, on the reverse strand, counting down.
CGGGAATAGGAATCAGAAAGGAAACGGCGATTCCCACACCGAGCGCCACCAGCACGCCGGTGAGCAGGAACAGGAGAGGATCAATGCGGGGATGGCCTGCTTCCACCAGCAACGCCCGCACTTTCACGAGGGCCCGGAATTGCCGGCGGCGAGGCCGAACGTTCTCTGATGCTGGCGGTGCACGGAGAAAACCGTCAGCCACAAGCCACACTCCCACCCCCAGTCCTAGGCCCACCAGCAATGCCGCGCTATCCACTAGCTTCCTTCCACCCGAGCGAGCACTCCCCCGCGCCAGTCAAAGCTGGTCACCGCTTCGATGAGTCCCCCCTTCACGCCCCCCGTCGGGTGAATGATTTCCCTCACCCGCCTTATCCCGTCGCTTCCTCGCTCCACGTGAACAACCGCATCGATGGTTCCTGCCACCGTGGGCAGAATGAAACTGTGGTCAATATTGCGCCCGGCCAGTAACGGCAGCGTCGAAATCTTGACCAGAGCGTGTCGGGCACTTTTAGCGTGGAGGGAGCACATTCCCGGGAGCCCAGAATTCAGCGCAATCAGCAAATCCAAAGCCTCCGCTTCTCGCACTTCCCCCACCACGATGCGATCCGGGCGCATACGCAAGGCCTCTTTGACGAGCCGGCGAAGAGATACTTCACCATTGCCTTCGAGGTTGGGGCCACGGCATTGCATCCCCACATGATCGCTGCGAGGCAATTGCAGCTCAAACGTCTCCTCCACAGAGATAACCCGCTCCGAGTCCGGAACGGCGGCGAGCAGTGCCGCCAGGAATGTTGTCTTGCCCGCCTGTGTCGCGCCAGAAACAAGAATGCTTTTGCCCTCTTTGACGAGTCCTCGAAGAAAGTGAGCTGCTTGCAGGCTGAGTGCCTCGGCGTCCACCAGGTCAGCGAGATCCCGCAGACCCGCAGAGAATTTGCGAATATTTATCGACCAGTGTTTTTTGGTGATGTCCGGGATAACCACGTGGAGCCGGGACCCATCGGGCAAAGAAGCATCCACGAAGGGTTGCGACATATCGACCCGCCGCCCTGTGTGACGAAGCATGCGTTCAACAAGGCGCCGGGTCTCTACGCCAGACAGAACAACATCGACTTTTCTGCTCACCCCCGCCGTGGCAACAAACACAGAATCAGGCCCATTGATCCACAGCTCTTCGATGGA
>CAYUJX010000020.1:0-16218 GCA_964445125.1 uncultured Microbacteriaceae bacterium | reverse complement strand
CCCGAGACGGCCGCGATGCTGACTGCATAGTGGGGCAGGTTATAGAAAAAGTTCACCGTCCCATCGATGGGATCAACAACCCAGGTGATTCCCGTACTGGAGTCTTTAGCTTTTCCCTCTTCCCCCATAAAGCCATCGCCCGGTCGCAATTCCGCCAACCGGCTAAAAATGTGCTCTTCCGAAGCACGATCCACCGCCGTCACGATGTCCACGGGGCTGGACTTCGTGTTTACAACCTCGACGGTTGCTGCGCGCCCCGCCACAATCAGCTCGCCCGCTTCGCGGGCCAGCTGCGCGGCGATATCTTTGAATGTTGAAACCATTGTGTGGCGAGTGAGGGATTCGAACCCCCGAAGGCTAAGCCAGCTGAGTTACAGTCAGATCCCTTTGGCCGCTTGGGTAACTCGCCATGCGCTCCCGACCGGTGTATTCACCAATCGGGTGCGCGGTCACTACGATATCGGTTTTTTCTCGGGGGACGGAACACTCACCTGGTCACTCCGGGGTGCTTTGTGGCTACCATGGTCGAATGGCTGATTCATCATTTGACATCGTGAGCAAAGTGGACTCTATGGAGTTAGAGAACGCGGTCAACCAGGCCCACAAAGAGCTGTCCCAGCGTTACGACTTCAAGGGCGTCGGCGCCTCCCTCAAACAGTCCGGCGAGGAAATTGTGTTAGAGGCAAACTCGGAGGAACGCGTTAAAGCTGTTCTTGACGTCCTCCAGTCCAAACTGGTGAAGCGAGGAATCTCCCTCAAATCCCTCGTCCTCAGCGATCCCGTACTCAGCGGAAAGATTTACCGCATGACCGGAGCGTTGAAAGACGGAATCACGAACGAGAATGCCAAGAAAATTTCGGCCCTCATCCGCAACGAAGGGCCCAAGAACGCCAAAGCTCAGATTCAAGGCGATGAAATTCGAGTGACGTCAAAAAGTCGCGACGATTTGCAGACCATTATTTCTTTGGTCAAGGGTGCTGATTTCGATATTGACGTACAGTTCGTCAACTATCGCTAGCGGTTCTTTTCGAGAATGACTCGACCATGACGACCAGCGAAGTATGGGTGGCGTTAGCGTTAGCGTTAGATATAGCCTTCAGGGTTATTGCGCTCGTCATCGTCCCCCGTAACCGGCGTCCTCAAACGGCAATGGCGTGGCTCCTCGCCATCTTTTTCATCCCCTACTTCGGGTTCGTAGCATTTATTGCTTTTGGCTCTCGGCGTCTTCCCAAAAAACGTCGGGAGAAACAACGTGCCATCAACAAGCTGGTGCGGACCCGATCGACGCTGTTGGATGACGGCATTGTCGTAACCCCGGAAGATATTGCTCGTCGTCCTGAATTCCCACGGTGGTTGGCTCAGACAGTGAGAATGAACGAAAGATTGGGCGCTATGCCGATGGTGGCGGGGAATTCCCTCGACATGTTCTCGTCCTATCACGTGTCCCTTGCTGCCATGGCAGACGCCATACGGAGCGCACGCGCCACGGTTCACGTCGAGTTTTACATCATGAGTTGTGATGACGCGACGAAAGATTTCTTTGCGGCGATGGAGGAGGCGCTCGCCAGAGGGGTAAAAGTTCGCGTTCTTTTCGATCATCTGGGAAGCCTCCAAGTAGCGGGCTATCGGGGCCTGATAGCCGAGCTGAAACGTATTGGGGCGGACTTCCACGCCATGTTGCCCCTGCAACCCTGGCGGGGGGTGTATCAACGGCCTGATTTGCGCAACCACAGAAAACTTCTGGTGATTGATTCCACCGTCGCCTACACCGGCTCCCAGAACATTATTGAGCCCCACTATCGCAAGAAGACGCATCGCGAGCGGGGATTAATCTGGCTGGATCTCATGGTGAGTGTGAGCGGGCCACTCGCTGACAGCCTCGAAGCACTATTTGTCTCTGACTGGTATCAGGAAACCGATGAACTCCTCGAGACACCCCGGCCTCAGCGCACACCTGATCAGGGCGGCCCCGTGATGTGGGGCCAAGTTGTTCCCAGCGGTCCAGCCTTTGAAGGGGAGAACAATCTGAAATTGTTCAATGGGTTGGTCTACGGGGCAAGAGAGCGGTTGATTCTCTCAAGCCCCTACTTTGTGCCCGATGAATCTATGCGATATGCGATTACAACCGCCGCCGAGCGGGGGGTCGATGTCAACATCATGGTGTCGGAGGTTTCCGATAAGCATCTCGTTTTTTATGCCCAGCGCTCCTACTATGACGAGCTGCTTCTTGCCGGGGTGAAAATCTGGCTGTACCGAAGACCCATAATCCTGCATTCAAAGTTCATCATTGTCGATGACGCCATGAGCGTGATCGGCTCATCGAACATAGACATGCGCTCATTCAGCCTCAACCTCGAGGTCTCCGTGTTGTTTGCCAGCCCACTCGTCGTCGACAAGCTCAGCGATATCTATGAGTCGTACAAAGAAAACAGCATCGCGCTCACCCTCGATACGTGGCGCTCGCGAAGTCTTACCCAGCGCTTTATTGAAGGACTCGCGCGCCTCACCGCAACGGTTCAGTGAGAATCTGCGAGCGAAGCGTCCATCATTTCCTCACGGTCGACGACCTTGAGTCGCTCCCTCCCGCGGGTGGCACCCAACGCAAGCTCTTTCGCGTCTAAGCGGTGCCAGCCTTCTAAGTTGGTATAAGCCACGCCGCGTGATGCGAGCAGGGCGGTGACGCTTTCTTCCTGGGGCGCCACGGGACTCCACCACGATGCCTGATCTTTAACAATGTGCTTGACGGTTTCCCTGGCATCGCTTTTGGTGTGACCGATAAGGCCGACCGGGCCTCGTTTAATCCACCCCGTAGCGTACACACCCGGAACAATCTGATTATCATCATCCAAGACTTGACCTTCGTGGTTGGGAATGACCCCGTGGCGCTGATCAAAAGGAATGCCGGGAAGGGGTGTGCCGAAGTACCCCACTGCACGATAGAGCGCCTGGATGTCAACCTCCCGTATTTCTCCGGTACCGCGAACGCCACCTTCCCCATCGGGTTCGGTGCGTTCATAACGAAACCCACTCACCCGGTCATCACCTAAAACTTCTAAGGGCTTGGCATAGAAATGCATGTGCAACCTTCTGCTTGCCCCACCGGTTTCTTTGGCCCTCCAGGCGTTGAAGATTTTGTTGATGATGAAAATTTGTTTGTTGGAGTCGATAGCACTCTGAGAACTTTCGTCTATGACAAAGTCTTCGTCGTAGACAATCGCGTCAACGTCGCGCATCTCGCCCTGTTCGCGCAGCTCCAGAGGAGTGAATTTGACCTGCATGGGTCCTCTGCGGCCAAAAACATGAACGTCGGTAACGGGAGAAGACGCGAGCCCGTCGTACACATTGTCAGGAACCTCCGTGGGAAGAAGGTCCCCTGGGTGTTTGATCAACATGCGTGCCACGTCTAAAGCGACGTTGCCGTTTCCGATCACGGCAACCTCTTTGGCCTGTAAAGGCCACGTCCGAGGGACATCGGGGTGGCCGTCGTACCAACTGACAAAATCTGCTGCGCCATAGCTTCCCTCTTTGTCGATTCCCGGCAGGTCCAGGCCTTGGTCCGTAATCGCGCCGGTAGAAAAAATGACGGCATGGTAGTGCTTTTTCAAGTCTTCGAGCGTGATGTCGGTGCCATAGTTCACGTTCCCGAACAACCGGATCTGACCGGTGTCTAACACTTGGCGCAACGCGGTGACAATTCCTTTGATGCGGGGGTGATCCGGGGCAACGCCGTACCGAACCAGGCCGTAGGGTGCGGGCAGGCGTTCAAAAAGATCGATGGAGACGTCAAACGAGCGTTCGTGCTTGAGCACCATATCTGCAGCATAAATTCCTGCAGGTCCTGCACCAACGATTGCTAACCGCAACTTCGACATACACGAACACTCTTTCTCGGAGGAGGTACTCCCCAATTTAGTGGCTGCGGTCAACAACCTGATCGGCAAACCGCACCAGAGCGTCTTTCACCATCCCCGACGGAGCGTCGTTGAGATGGGCAATCGCCTGATCCGCCATGTCACGCGCAGTGGCCATGGTACGCGCGGTGACCTCGTGGTTGCGGAGCCGCGCGATTGCGCTCTGGAAATTTTTCTCAGAGAGCTCACCGCGAGATCCCTGCTCGAGGGTTTCCAGGAATTTCTGAGCAGCAGGGTTTTTCGTAGCTTCCTCGCGCAGGTACAACAGAGGGAGCGTCGTCACGCCGCGACGAACATCCGTACCCGGTGGTTTCCCTGTCCCCGCGCTGCGATCAGAGAGGTCAATGACATCATCAACAAGCTGAAAGGCGATTCCAATTTTCTCGCCAAAACCGCGAATAGGGCGGATCAAAGAATCCGGTCCTTCCGCCATCCGAATACCCATTTCGGCCGCCAACGCAATCAACGATCCGGTCTTGTCAGACAGAACCCTGAGGTAATGATCAATAGGTTCCTCGCCAGCTTTCGGACCTACCGTTTCACGCATTTGACCCATAACCAAGCGTTCAAAGGTTGCCGCCTGCAACGTAATGGCTTTTTGCCCCAAAGACCCCACCAGGCTGCCGGCCCGGGCAAAAAGAAGATCGCCCCCCAGGATGGCCACAGAATTTCCCCACACCGTCTGTGTCGCAGCAACACCTCGACGTTGAGAAGCTTCATCCATTACGTCGTCGTGATAGAGGGTCGCGAGGTGGGTAAGTTCGATGACTTGCGCTGCGCGCACCACGCGTTCATTGATACCGGTTCCCCACTGTGCGCTCAACAGCGTCAGCAAAGGGCGAATTCTTTTCCCGCCCGCGTCAAAAAGGTGGCGCGAAACCGCGTCGGCGATATCTTCGGAAAACTTTAATTCGCGCGCCAAGCCCGTCTCGATCGCTAAGAGGCCCTCGTCCAATATGCGGGCGAGCTCTTTTTGTTCCGGAGAAGCAAAGAGAAGTGATCCCCCCGTGAGGAATGCAGCACCCCGCCCAGGGGCTTCTGCGGAGGCCACCTTAAGCGTCGGGTTCACGGAAACGTCCTTAGGGTTGGGAAATACTAGGAGGGGTCTTGAAGCGGTATCGACGTCGATGAAGTGGAGGGGGAAGCGGGGCGTTCACGTCGCTTTCCCACCGATTCACGCACTTTGGAATCCTCGGGACTCTTTGCGCGATGCAGAGCGACGATGCCTCCTGTCAGGTTACGGTACGCCACCCGTGTAAAGCCTGCAGCCCGCATCCACTGGGACAAAACGGGTTGCTCAGGCCAGTCAGAAATGGACTCCATCAGGTAGCGGTAGGCCTCACGATGGCTACTGGACAGCGCCGTCACCGCCGGCATGACGTACTTCATGTACCCCTGGTACCCCGCACGAATCAGCGGTGCCGGGGGGTGAGAAAACTCGCATATAACAATGCGCCCACCGGGCTTCACTACCCGATACATTTCCCCCAGTGCCACCTGTGGGTTGTTGACATTGCGCAACCCAAAGCTGATGGTGAGGGCATCAAAACTGGCCGCAGGAAAAGGCAGGGCCTCGGCGTCCCCTTCAACAAAGTCAATATCTGAGTGTCGCCGTCGGCCCTCTTTCACCATTCCTGGAGAAAAGTCGAGCGCCACGACCTCTGCTCCGGTTTTCCCGAGCGCCTTAGACGAAGTCCCCGTTCCCGCAGCAACATCCAGCACGCGCTCGCCAGGCTGAAGATTCAAGGCTTTCACGGTGGCAAGACGCCACAGCACAGAATTCCCGCCCGAGAGTAGGGCATTGGTGCGGTCGTAACCACTCGCCACTTGATCAAACATCGCAGAAACCTCTGCGGGGTCTTTGCCCAGGTCTGCCGTGGTCACGCCCTCCACTGTACTCACCCCGGCCGATAAACCCCTGAGGTTCAGGCTTATCAGCGCATCATCACAGGGGCGCTATAGCCTGACATCATGAGCCAGAAGGTTGACCTCCCCACGCTGGTGGCTACCACGAGGAGGATGACACACCCTGGTGGCCTGATTGACTGGGTGAGTGCCGAGAACCCTTTGGTGATGCAGCGGCTCGGGCAAGGAATTGTGGGGCTGGGCGAAGCCTTACGGCTGCGTTTTCGCGGGCCCGGTCGTTTCGAAGAGGCCTCCAGTGCCTGGAAGTCCCTCGTCTCGTCGGCTCGTGTGGATAACCCGCTTGCAGTTCCCGGGACGGGACTGGTGTGTTGTGGGACTTTTACTTTTGCCGATGATTCTTCTCAAGACAGCGTCATCATCATTCCCCAGGTCGTCATTGGGCGAGCCGGAGACGTGTCCTGGCGCACCGATATTGCGCTTGCAGAAGCGTCGAAAGGACCGCTCCCGCCGCGGGCGTCCCGACCGGACACCTTTGCTCCGCTGACCTGGACTCCTGGCCTCGTAGGAGAAGCGGACTTTGTTGACAAGGTGTCACATCTGGTGGCTCGTCTCCGAGAGGGCGACGCGAACAAAGTGGTGCTCGCGCGCGAACTCATTGCTCACGCTCCTGGAATCAGGGACTGGCGTGGAGCTCTCGAACGCCTCAGCGAGGCCTACCCCGATTGTGTGACCTTCGCTATAGACGGGCTGGTCGGTTCAACGCCGGAAACGTTGGCCAAAGTCCACGCCGGTCGGGTGAGAGTGAGAGTGCTTGCCGGCAGTAGCAGGCGGGGAGAAAACCCTCTCGAAGACCGAGCGTTGGCTCAAGCGCTGGTGACCTCTCCCAAAGACAATGATGAACACCGTTTCGCCGTGGAAAGCGTCCTGTCTTCGCTGGGCACTCTCACCCCCCACGTGGTGGCAGATGAACAACCCTCCACGGTCAAGCTCGCCAACGTCTGGCATTTAGGAACCGATATAGAAGCGACGTTGCCCGAGGGAGTATCAAGTCTTGACGTCGTCGCCGCCATCCACCCCAGTGCTGCGGTCGCCGGCTCCCCGACATCCGCAGCCCAGAAAATCATTCGAGAACTGGAACCCTTTGACCGAGGCCGTTACGCCGGGCCGGTGGGATGGATGGACGAGCGGGGCGATGGGGAATGGTCTATCGCTCTGCGCTGCGCGCAATGGTCACCCGAGGGTCACATCACCGCGTATGCAGGAGCGGGAATCGTGGCAGATTCTGACCCGCAACGCGAACTGTTAGAAACCCGGCTCAAGTTTCGACCTATCCTCGCGGCCTTTGGGGGCGAATCGCCTTCCGCCTAACGCGCGAGGGCTACATCCACAATCAGCCGAGCGTCGCTTCTCACCAGCGCATCGGAAAGTTCGCCCATCCTGGTCACTGACGCGTACTCCCAGCCATACGCTTTGGCTAGCGCTTCGAAGTCGACGTTCTGTGGCGTGTACAGCACGCGATCTCTTGCGGCTTGGGGCGCGCTGTTGCGTACCTCAAGTGCGTCAAAAATGGTCCCCCCACCGTCGTTGGCGACAAAGAGGTGCACTCGAGAGAGGTCTTCCACACCTGGCTCCACAAGCAGTGAACCGGCATCATGCACAAAAGCCAGATCGCCCAGGACAACTCTGGTGATGCCGCTCGCGCCAGCGCGCACGGCGGCCGAGGCGATTCCTCTGGCCGTGGAAATGGTGCCATCTATTCCCGAAAGACCCCGATTGGAATAGACACGAATATTTTTGGAACCCACAATCTGGTCCATTTCCCGAACCATCCGCGATGCCCCCAGGACCAGTCGATCATGAGGCCACGACGCTTCCCAGACGGCAAGGGCCAATTCCGGTCTGGTGACCGGTCGCCGCAGAACTTTCATTTCCTGCTGGGCGAAAGCGTTCCGTGGCGCGGAACCATCAGAATCTTCCTGGCTCCAGTCCGGTGGGGTAGGCATGACGGTTGACAGGGTTGCTTCATAGAGTTTTCTCGCCGCCATCACCCAAGGCTTGACCCATTGACTGCGGTGTTCTGCCGTGGCGGGGCTCGGCACATCAATAATGTCCACAATCTGAGCTTCCCGGGTGGGATTAGCGACGTAGGCCTCCGTCCCTCGAAGCACAATGTGGACGAGCGAGGGATTTTCTAACAGCCTCCACACCTCGCGGGAGAGAGTGGGTCGCCCCACCGCAATCACTCTGTTCACGGGGCCAGGAAGTTCTGGGTGAGCCAGGACCTCGCGATACGCCAGTACGAGGTGTGGGCCGAAACGCGAACCGCTCACCACCTCCGCTATTAGAGGTGCCCCTAGAGAGACAGCAAGCTCTTCGGCGACTGCGCCGGCGCCGTGTCCGGCAATAACGAGAGTTCCCGGTTCCGCAGTCAAAGACAGCACGGTCTTCTCCGTGTCTCCTATCTCCTCCGCGACCCGGGGTGGAAGCATCCCTTCTGCGGGCTCCGAACTACTCAAAGGCTCCCGAAAAGCAACATTGACGTGTGCGGGGCGAAACCTCGCCGCATGGAGGGCAACACTCACGCCCACGGCGTGGGCGGTTCGAGCGTCATCCCTGCCCGTTGCCGCGCTATCCCAACTTGGCGCTGCGAAGCCAAAAAGACCACTCTGCTGTGTCGTTTGATTTGCTCCGACACCTTGAAGCTCGTGGGGTCGATCTGCGGAGACAACAATCATCCCCACCCCGGCGTGATGCGCTTCCATTACCGCCGGGTAATAGTGTGCCGGTGCAGAGCCCGATGTCGCAATACACACAGCGGGGACTTGTGACTCCATCGACAGCCCGAGCGCCCGAAACGCCGCGCTTCTTTCATCAATGACCACGTGGACGTTCAGCTCGCCAAGGTCCTCCCATTCCAGGGCTGCCAGCGCTAACGCTTGAGACCTGGCTCCAGGAGAGATGACCACGTCGCGCACGCCCTGGGCAACCAACGCACCAAAAAAAGCTCTCGACCACTCGGTGGCCGGCGAGGACGTCATGCTGGGGGAGGCTTAGGGTCCTGATCTGTGGCGTCGCCTTCAGCGGAGCCAGAATCTTCATCGTCTAAAGCTCGGAGTTCTTCCTCTAAGCGATTGATCCGCTCGTTGGAGGATTCCAGGTCCAAACCGCCCAGAAACGATGCGTCATCATCCGGCGGTTTTCTCGTCCCACCGCCACGAGACCCGCGGGGTGGTGATTTTCCAATCAACAGCCACAGCAGTGGACCGACTATCGGCAAGAGAACAATGACAGCAATCCAGAGAGGTTTGGGGAAAGCCCTGATTTTGGGGGCATGTGTCATGAACAAATCCACAAGCGCATAGATGGTGAAAGCGATAGCACCCACCGCACCAATGACTATCCAGCGAACCATTCTCTAATCCTACGTGCCTACACTGTGAGAGTGACCAGATGGATTCGCTACAGCGCTCTCAGGTTCGGGCTTTTTGCACTGCTGTTCGCCGGTCTGATGCTGGTGAACGTGGAGTGGTGGTTGTCTGCTCTTTTTGCCACCGTCATTGCTTTTGCGGTGTCCTATATTTTCTTATCCCGCCAACGCGACGACTTAGCGGCCGATGTTAAGGCGCGCATGGTTAAAAGGGCGCCGGTGGACCCCGACGCGGAAAGTGAAGATGCCGCCTGGGATTCACCAGGCGAGAGCAAGACCCAAAACTAAGGCATAGGCCAGCGCGTTAAGCCCTAACGTCCCCAGTGCCTTGATGAGGTCCTCGGGGCGCTGTGCCAAGAACACTTGAATCAGAACCCACAGTGTGATGAGCGCTGTGGCGTAGACGACGGGAACCCAGAAAAATCCCCAGGAAAGAATCCCCACCATCACGTAGGGAAGAGCCAGCAACACCAGCAAGAAAACCTGGCTCCCGCGCAGGCCAAGTTTGACCGCGAGAGTCTTCTTTCCCACAACTCGATCTTGCTCAATATCGCGAATGTTGTTGACCAAGAGAACTGCGGAGGCAAAAAACCCCGCCCCAGCCCCAGCAAAGGCCGCCTCTGGCGGGATAAAGCCCACCATCGCCCACGCCGTTCCCAGAGTCGCAACAGGGCCAAAAAAGACAAACACCACCAGCTCGCCCCAGCCGCTATAGCCATAGGGCGTGGACCCCCCGGTATAAAACCAGGCGGCTAGAACCGCGATAGCGCCGATAGCAAGGACAACCCAAACCTCTGCCAGCCAGGCGACAAACCCCTGCTCAGCAAGAGCACCAAACCGGGCCGCCAGGAGAAGCACAAGGCCCGCGATGAGGGCGAGCGCAAAGGAAACCACCGCGGCTCTGAGCACCAAGCCAGGAGCGACGCGCCCCGATGCGGTCAGTCTTTCTGGTCCCACACGATGGTCATCGGTCCCTCGGATTCCATCGGAGTAATCATTGGCGAAGTTCACGCCAATCTGCAGTGATAGCGCGACGATCAACGCCAGTACGGCCAGAACAGCGTCAAAGTCGGCGCGCCACCAAGCCGAACCGGAGCCTAGAATCACGGGCGTAAAAGCCAGGGGCAGTGTTCGCACACGTGCCCCAGCAACCCAGTCCCGCCAGGACACAGCGGAGGGTACTTTAGTCATGCCCGCCCTCTTTCGCCATAGCCGCAATCGCCAGGCGGTCAGGTTTTCCCGAATCAAGAAGAGGGACGACGTCGCGCCGATCAATGCGCTCTATGCGGGCTTGGGGGCCGATTGCCGAACCCAGCGAGGCGCGCACCGCTCCGAGATCAAGCCTGTGGGTCGTGACCAGAATCGGAACCTGCCCCCACTTTTCGTGGGCCACCGCAACCACAACGCCATCGGTCGCTTCAGTGGTGGCGTGAATCACCCTTTCGATTTCCCCCAGGGAAACCTTCACCCCGCCAGAAATAATGATGTCGTCGATGCGCCCTCGAAGATGAAGACGGCCGTGTGCATCACTCTCACCGCGGTCGTCGCTGAGATACCAGCGCTGGCCCTCCACAACACGAAAGTTTTTCCTCGTTCGCTCCGAATCGTCGATATACCCTTGCGCGAGCATCGGACCTGCGAGCGCTATACGCCCGTCTATCTCGCTCACATCGACCCCTGGCAAAGCAATCCCATCCCACACACACCCTCCCGCTGTTTCAGAAGACCCATATGTCGCCGTAATGCGATAACCGGCGTCCAGCGCCCGAGCAGCAAGCGCTGGGGGCAGTGCTTGCCCACCCACGAGAATGCGATCAAAGCTGCGCATCAACTCGTGAAGCTGGGGCCTTGCCCCTGCGTCATCAAGGATGCGCTGAAGCTGAGTGGGAACCAGGGAGGTGAACAACCCCCCGTGGGTCGACGCCTCCAGGAGTTCCTGTGAACGCGCCAGCAGTGCTGTGGAGGAAAACGAGTCGGGGTGCACCATCACCGGAACAGTCCCGCTGAGATGCGCGCGAACGAAAACCTGTATTCCTGCGATGTAATTCGCGGGTAAAGCTAACAGCCAGGTACCCGGGCGAGCCAGCTCATCGTGTGCCATCCGGGCGCTTGCAAGAACCGCATGAGCGGACAGCGCGACTCTTTTGGGAGCTCCCGTGGTTCCGCTGGTTTCTACGACAAGAGCAACATCATCGGACACCTCCAGAGGAGCTGTGTGAGAAAGCTTTGCTCCCCCTGGCCTGGGCAACACGGCAGGCCCCTCCTCGAAGAGTGCGCGCGCGAGCGGCTCCCACAGGGCTCGAGGGTCCCCCACATCCACGACCTGGAGTTCACGCATGGTGGTGAGCTCTCAGGCGTGCCACGGGAAGGGTGACCAGTCTGGGTCGCGTTTATCAAGGAATGCGTCGCGACCTTCTGCCGCTTCTGCCCCCCCATACGCAAGACGAGTGGCCTCGCCGGCAAAAATCTGCTGACCCACCATCCCGTCATCACTGGCGTTGAGAGCAAACTTCACCATACGAACTGCGGTGGGACTTTTGCGCACAATCATCTCTGCCCATTCCACCGCGGTCTTCTCTAACTCCTCATGCGGAACCACAGCATTCACGGCGCCCATGGAAAGTGCGCGCCGGGCGTCATACTCTTGGCCCAAAAAGAACACCTCCCGAGCAAACTTTTGCCCCACCTGTTTGGCGAAGTAGGCGCTGCCGTAGCCGCCATCGAAGGATCCAACATCAACATCCGTTTGCTTGAAGCGAGCATGCTCGAGGCTGGCAATACTCAAATCACACACCACGTGGAGGCTGTGGCCTCCGCCCGCGGCCCAGCCAGGAATCGCCGCGATAACGACTTTGGGCATAAACCGAATAAGTCTCTGGACTTCCAGAATGTGCAATCGTCCACTTCGGCCAGAATCAATCCCTGAGGCATCCTCGGTCGAGGAGTACTGGTATCCATCTTTGCCGCGAACCCGCTGGTCTCCACCCGAAGAGAAGGCCCAGCCGCCATCGGTGGGGCTCGGCCCATTGCCGGTCAAGATCACAGCCCCCACCGTCGATTGCAAGCGGGCATGATCCAACGCACGATAGAGCTCATCGACTGTGCGGGGGCGAAAGGCATTGCGCACCTCGGGGCGGTCGAAGGCCACCCGAACACTGCCCCCATCAGCACTGGCGTGATAGGTCACGTCCGTGAAATCCTCGAAGCCTTCCACCGTGCGCCAATAGTCGGCATCAAAGAGTGGAGAGAGGTGAGAAACCATGTCCTAACCCTACGACCTGCTTGTCATGGAACACTGTGGAGCATGAGCAAACCGACGCTGCAGGACATGGTGAGGTGCGCCACCGTTGTGTCGATTCCTCTGACTACTCCTTTTCGTAATCTCACCCACCGCGAAGCCATGATTTTTGACGCACCTTCCGGTCCCGCAGAGTGGAGTCCCTTCACCGAATACGATGACCAGGAGGCGTCCCTGTGGCTTGCCAGCGCGCTAGAACAGGGCTGGCAGCCACCACCACCGCTCCCTCCCGGGTCCGCAACCATCCGCGTCAACGGCACAATCCCGGCAGTGGCCGCTGACGAGGTGCTCGATCTCATAACTCACGCTGGTTTCCCCCACACCATCAAGGTGAAGGTCGCCGGGCCGGGGACAACACTCGCCCTCGATTGCGAGCGAGTGGCGGCTGCGCGAAAGGCGCTGGGTCCTCTTGGTCGGATCCGGCTGGATGCCAATGGTGCGTGGGGTGTTGACGAAGCGGAGCACGCTATTCGTGAGATGGAACACCTCGATTTGGACTACGTCGAGCAACCCGTCACCACGCTTGCCGACATGGCGGAAATCCGGTCCCGTATCAAGAGGCTGGGGATCCAGGTTGCGGCTGACGAGAGTGTCCGACGCTGGTCTGACCTCGACGCCGTTATCGATGCCCAAGCCTGCGATGTGGTTGTCCTCAAGGTTCAACCGCTGGGCGGAATAAGTGCCACACGGAAGCTCATCAGCACAGCCACAGGTGCCGGCCTTGCCGTAGTCCTCTCGAGTGCCCTGGAAACAAGTGTGGGTTTGTACCCGGCAGCAATTCTCCAGGCGGAACTCGAGGCATCGGACTACTCTGCACTGGATGCTGGACTAGGCACCGCACATTTCTTATCCCCAGACGTTGTTACGCACCCCTTGGTGGCCCACGCAGGATCCTTGAAGCTTGTGCACCCCACACTGGCTCCGGATGCGCTCACCGCGCTTCGCGCGAGCGAAGAGCGTGAGCTGTGGTGGCACGCACGTCTTGCCCGATGCTGGGAAGGCCTCTAAAGCCCGGAGTAGGAATGTAGGCCGGTGAAAACCGTGTTGACCACGGTGTAGTTGAAAATCACGGCACCAAACCCAATGATGGCAAGAATCGCCGAGCGCGACCCACGCCAGCCCCGCGTTGCGCGGGCATGAATATAGCCAGCGAATAGCACCCAGATGATGAACGTCCACACCTCTTTTGTGTCCCAACCCCAGTACCGACCCCACGCTCGCTCCGCCCAAATGGCCCCGGCTATGAGGGTAAAGGTCCAGAGAACGAACCCAATCACATTCAAGCGATAAGCGAGCGATTCGAGCACTGCTGAGGAAGGCAGAGTGCGCATGAGCCTGGCCTTTGCCATGCCCCGGGCCTCAAAACGAGCGCGGATGAGCTGAAAAATGGACAGCCCCGCACCCAAGGCAAAAAACGCGGTGGCCAAGCTGGCCACAAAAACGTGGATTACCAGCCACGCCGACTGCAAGGCCGGGGGCAGGGGCACCACGTCCACATAGAAGTTGACCGTGACAATGCCCAAAGCCAACAGCACGAGTCCGGATACGAACGCGCCCAAATAGCCGTGGTCACTCCAAAAAAGTGAGCCGAGAAACACCATGACGATGAGTGCAGTGGCGGTCAGGCCAAACTCGAACATGTTTGCCCAGGGAACCCTAGACCCAGCAATCCCGCGCGCCAAAGTGGACAAAAGATGGAGCACGAGGCCCAGCGCAAGAAGCGTCGTAGCAATGCGTTGATAGCCTCCGCTCCTCGGAATCGGTGGGGCAGGAACGGAACCACCGGGCTCTACTCCGGCACCCGCCCCCACGCTTACAACAGCAGGGGCTGGCTCGGTGGCAGAGCGTTTTGCTAAGTCAAAGGTGAAGAACAGAAACGATGCCGTGTACACGAGCATCGTGGAGTAGACACCGAGAAGAGACAGGCTAGCAAAATCAATCATGATGATGTCAGTTTAGATTCGTATTCCTGTGAAAAATCAAGGACGAGGCGATCGAGCGCTGTTGCTAGCCCCGGATCATCGCCCCGAGCTAACACCGCAAACTCGACCGAGACTTTCTGTCTTGTGCCCTGGGTCACCTTGATCCACGCCCGCCGCCGGGTGACAAAAAGTCCCACCACAAGCCCGGCCATAATAAATGTGGCCGAAAGCGCAACCGGTAGTTTCGTAGGATCACGATGAATATCCACACTCACGAAACGGGGAAGGGCTGTGAATTCGACGCTTCCCAGGCCGGCCGGAAGCTCTGCACTGTCTCCCAGACCCATCACCAGAGAATCCACACCGGTGTCACCACCGCTGATTTGCGTCAACGACTCGGTGTCCAGTGAATACATGTTGCGCGGGACTCCTTCGTTGAGACCCAGGTCACCGGAAAATACGTTGAACGTCAATAACGGCTGCTCGGGCTCGGGATAAATGGAAGTGAATGCCCCGGAATCCAATGCGATAGCGGAGGGATAAAAGAAGCCCAACAGCCCTAGCTGGCTGTCTAACCCGTCAGGAATTTTCACGATTCCCAAACTGGTGAGGTTAGAATCTTGCGGAAGAAAAGCCACGGGTTGGCTAAACACTACGTCACCATCGGGAGACGTCACGGTGATCCACGGTGCGAAACCATTGCCCAGTAAATAGACCGAGGTGCCATCAATAGCGAGTGGCGCATTGACCTTGATGCTTTTCGACGTCGCACCGGTGGCGTCTCTCACCGTCACAAAGGCCTCAAAGTCCAGGGGATTGGCTCGGCCGCTTGTCACATCAAATTGATAGGTGGGGTCGAAACGGTCGAGTGTCATAGCGTAAGGCGCGAGAGCTCCCTCTGTGAAAAACCGGCCTGGATTAAAACTGTCATAACTTGTCAGCTGGTTGGCGAAGGTTTGCCCTTCCACAATCACCCGCTGACCTTGGTATTTGAATCCCGTCCCCAGGCCCAGTGCAACGAGAATACCCACCAGCGCAAAGTGGAACACAAGGTTGGCTGTTTCCCGAAGGTAACCGCGCTCACCAGCCACCCCATCGTCTTGGGGACGAATCCGGTATCCCGATTTTTTCATCACTGCCCGTGCGGTGTCGCGAAGCGACTGCGCATCACCACTCATCGACTCGACGCGGTAGTGCTCTAATCTCTCTAAACGCTTAGGTATCACCGGCGGTGGCTGACGCAAAGCTTTAAGGTGGTGAGCGGTTCGAGGAAGAATGCACCCGATTAAGGAGATAAACAGCAGCAGATAGATTGCGGAAAACCAGAACGAGCCGAACGTGTCAAAAAGTTGCAGGCGATCGAGGACATCAAAAAGCTCAGGATCGTTGCGCTGGAACTGGATAACCCCGTTGGGGTTACTCGAGCGCTGGGGAACCAACGAGCCGGGGATAGCCGCCAGGGCAAGCAACAAAAGGAGCGCAAGAGCGGTGCGCATACTGGAGAGCTGTCGCCAGAGGAACCGGCCCCAGCCGGTTAGCCCCAGCCGAGGTTGCTCGACAGGGCGCTCTGGTTGACCATCATGAAAATCAGAGGGGCGTAGTGGTTCCACCAATCACCGCCTGCAGGCTTGACATCCACATTTGCCACACACCTGAGACCATGGCCGTCCCAATCGCCATCAGAATTACGCCGCCGGTGATATTGATAGCGCGAATGTGGCGCTTAAGCCAGGCAACTCCGCCGGTAACCCACCCAAACCCCATGGCGATGAGGATGAAAGGTATGCCCAATCC
>CAYUJX010000019.1:0-16501 GCA_964445125.1 uncultured Microbacteriaceae bacterium | reverse complement strand
GGGAACGGCATCGCAGATGTGGCAATGAATGTCGAGGGGGCGGCTGTCGAGCGGGCACTGGTAAAAAACATGATGCCCTGGTTCCACGCTTTCTGGTCGTTGGGAACCGTGTCAGGCGCGGTGCTCGCTGCGGGAGCTAGTTATCTGGGCATCGGACTCGCCTTCCACGCCACAACCATCGCAGGAGTTTTCTCCCTCGTGCTGATCGGCATCTGCCGCGTTCTGAGCGATGACAGAGGGTCGCGAGGAGGAGGTGAACCAGCCCCCACGACGCTGGCCGATCGCTTGCGGGTCTGGAAAGAGCCTCGCACCCTCGCAATCGGTCTCATCGCTCTAGGAATGGCGTTTTCGGAAGGGTCCGCCAACGATTGGCTCGCGTTAGCCATAGTGGATGGCCGAGAAGTCAGCAATGCCACCGGTGCCGCGTGGTTTGGGTTCTTCGCTGCAGGCATGCTGGCGGGTCGCATTGGAGGGGTGTGGATATTAGACCGCTTTGGTCGCGTCCCTGTCCTGCAAGGTTCAGCCGTGCTGGCAGTGGCGGGCCTGGCCCTCGTCATTCTTGTGCCGACCCCCGCGATTAGCGCCATAGGTGCCCTCTTGTGGGGGGTAGGAAGCTCTCTCGGTTTCCCGGTCGGAATGTCGGCGGCAGCAGACAATCCTCACGGCAGTGCCGCTCGGGTGAGCGCGGTGGCCACCGTTGCCTATGGGGCCTTTTTAATCGGCCCGCCCCTCATCGGGGGGATTGGTGCTGAAATCGGATTGTTGGGTGCCTTGTGGGTAGTGGTGGTGATGATCGTGGTGTCCCTCCTGGCCTCCCCCGCAGCACGACCCCGGATGGCGCCTCCGGCCTAGACTGTTTCATTGTGCGCCTTGTTATTGCGACTTGTTCCGTGGACTACGCCGGTCGATTAAGTGCCCACCTGCCTCTCGCAACGAGGGTCATCATGCTCAAAAGCGATGGCAGTGTCTTGATCCATTCCGATGGAGGCAGTTACAAACCTCTGAACTGGATGTCCCCGCCGTGTTCCTTTGAAGCCATGGCTCCCGATGCTGGGCAGGCCGCAGCCGGAGTTATCGAAACCTGGAAGGTTATTAACCATAAGACGTCGGACATTCTGTTAGTCAACATCCATGAGATCCACGACGACGTGTCTCGTGAACTTGGAATTGACCCCGGGCTTATCAAAGATGGTGTGGAAGCCGATTTACAAGAGCTCCTCGCCGCCCAAATTCACCTTCTTGGTGAAGGGACCGTCCTGGTCAGGCGGGAGTACATGACAGCCATCGGCCCGGTAGATATCGTCGCAACAGATGGTGACGGATTAAGCATCGCAGTCGAAATCAAGCGCCGCGGTGACATCGCCGGTGTTGAGCAGCTCACCCGATACCTCGAGCTGCTCAACCGCGACCCCGTGTTGGCGCCCATTCGCGGCGTCTTCGCCGCCCAAGAAATCAAACCGCAAGCGCGGACACTCGCCGAGGACCGCGGCATTACCTGCCTCACCCTGGACTATGACCAGATGCGTGGCCTTGACGACTCGTCAGACCGGTTGTTCTAGTGCCCATGCCCTAGAGTTTCGGGGTGTTGACTTATGCCACTATTCTTCTCGATCTGGACGGGACCCTGGTGGATTCAGCACCGGGAATCGTGTCTACTATTGCTCACACTTTGACGAAGATGGGCGAGCCGGTTCCGCCCATGACAGATTTGTTGCGCTGGGTGGGACCCCCTCTTCCGGAATCGTTTGAACAACGCGCCGGACTCCACCCCGTGCGTGTTCTCGAGGCGATTGCGATTTATCGGGAGCAATACCTGGACTACGGGGCCTATGACTCCCGCGTTTTTGATGGCATGGGGGAGTTCCTCGTTCACGCAAAGAAGGCCGGGGCACATCTCGCTGTTGCCACGTCCAAACCCACTACACCCGCGATGCTCACGATGGAGCATTTCACGCTCGCTCGCCACTTTGATGTCATTGCGTGCGCGGCTGACGATGAATCCCGGGGCGAGAAGCATGAGATTATTGGCGACGCACTCGATGGATTGCGCGACAAAGGAATTCCCACCGACAACGTGATTATGGTGGGCGATCGTATTCACGATGTCGAGGGTGCTCAGATTCACGGTATCGACACCATTATGGTGCGGTGGGGTTACGGTGGACCCGCTGAATGGGCCAGAGCGCATCGGGTAGTGGACACTCCTCGACAGCTTCACGAGGCCCTCGGCGTTCCCGGAAGTGCCCGATGACCGAGTATCCACGCACCCAAGAGATTCCGTTACCCGTCACCGGCACGGTGCCGATGTACTTTGAGAGTGACCATACCCCAGAAACAAAACCCCGTTCTCGCCGGTGGTGGATTCTGATGGTTGCCGCTGGCGGTGTCCTCACCGCCATGACCTTCCCCGGTCAAACAGCGGGTCTCTCGGCGTTTACTGACCCGCTGTTGGGCTCCCTGGCCATCGATCGCACCGCAATTTCCCTGAGCTACCTGATTGCGACGTTGGTGGGGGCTGTAACGATGCCTTTCCTGGGTCGCTTGATGGACCGATATGGGACAAAGAGGGCGATCCTATGGATTGGTGTGCTGTTGAGCTTGGTTCTGCTGGGAGCGAGCTTCATCACAGAAATCCTGGGCTTGACGGTGTCCTATGTGGGGTTGAGGATGACAGGCCAAGGAGCCCTTTCTCTCGCTGCGACCACCCTCATTGCGCGCACCGTTACCCACCGGCCAGGTTTAGCACTCGGGATTGTGGGGGCCGTGGGGTCCGCGGGTATTTCCCTCGCGCCCGTAGGAGTGGAGCGCCTCATTGCGTGGACCGACATCGCCACGGCCTGGCGTATCGAGTCGGCCCTGGTTGCTCTTATTGTCATTCCAATCGCTCTGGCGCTGCCCCGAGATGCACCCCGGCTCAGGACGGATACAGGATCCTACATTGTGGTGGTCCCGGAATCGGGCCATACCGCCTCCCAAGCGCTTCGCACCGGAATGTTTTGGGTGATTTCTGCCGCTGGATTTACCATCGGCATGCTTTCGACGGGTTTGGCTTTCCACCTCATTTCCATCTTGGGGGAGCAGGGCATGACCCCCCTGGAGGCTGCATCCAACTTCATCCCCCAAACCGTGACAGCACTCCTGGCGACGCTAGGCTTAGGGGCCATCGTGGACCGGATTGATCCCCGGTGGGGTGTGACCGCTTCGATGGTGACTATGGCCGGAGCTCTCGTTCTGTTGCCTTTTGTCTCTCCTGGTATTACGGGAGTGATTTTTGGACTCACTTTGGGGGCCTCCATGGGCGCTCTTCGTGGCGTGGAGGCAGCGGCCTTTCTGCGCTACTACGGCCGCGGCCATATCGGAACCATTCGAGGTATTGCTAGTTCGATTGGTTTGGCCTCCACCGCGTTGGGCCCGCTGTATTTCGCTGTGGGACATAACCTCACTGGCTCCTATGCGGCCGCCAGTTTTGTGGCGGTACTTCTCCCCGTTCTTGTGGCTCTCGCGGCCGTCTTTGTCAAGCCTCCGGTGGCCTTAACGACATGAATGATGACGCCACCGACCTTGATGGCGCACCCCTAAGGTTTAGTCCCCCCGATGGGTGGCGCACTCCTCACCCTCAGTGGATTCTTTTGCATCAAGGGTTTCTGCCCCCGAGGGATTGGCAGCCTTACGAAGACGCCCCCTCTATCCCTCCGCAGTGGCCGTGGTGGGAAGAAAATGGCACGTCGTGGTATACCTTTTTTCGCGACAGGGCGGCGCTTCCTGCGAGGGCTCTCGGCAACTGGTTTTCGCTCGCAGCACTTGGCCTTTTTGCCACCGTAATCTCGCCTTTTGCGTTGTCGGGCTGGACCATAGGCCTGGGCGGTGGGGTAGGCATAGGTTTCCTTGTCCTGGGCGTGAGGGGGGTCGTTCGTACCTACAAACGCGGAAGCTCACCTGCGGTTAACCCCCACGAGTTGATTAGGGACTGGGCTCAGCGACGCCTCGATAACTACGTAACGACCCAGTACGCAGCCGCCAGTGATCGAGCTGACCAGGAAAGCACCCTGGAGGAATTCGTTAAAGCTAAGAATGCTGAGTGGTGGAGCGAAAACGCCTCAGACGCAACGAATTGGTGATGACAAAAACGGACGACAAAGCCATCGCCAATCCCGCCACCACCGGATTAAGCACTCCCGCGATTGCGAGCGGGATGGCGGCCACGTTATAGGCAAAAGCCCAGAACAGGTTTGCGCGAATCGTGCGTAGGGTTTGGCGGGCGAGGCGCACTCCGTCGGCGATAGCAAGCACGTCACCGTTCACGATGGTGATGTCTCCCGCCGTCATGGCAGCGTCGGTTCCCGTCCCCATGGCGATGCCCAGGTCAGCAGTGGCGAGGCCGGGGGCATCGTTGATGCCATCACCCACCATGGCCACCCGGTGCCCTGCTTCTTGGAACTGCGTAACCAAAGATGCCTTGCCCTCGGGAGTAAGAGCGCTATATATCCGGTCGATTCCCACCTGCCCGGCCACGTGGCGTGCCACCACATCATGATCGCCACTTGCCATCACCGGTTCTAAGCCCAAAGAGCGAAGGTCCGCGATGGCTTGTGCGCTAGTGGCCCGGACGGTGTCCGTCAATGCGAGCGCCCCGATGGCAACAGAGCCCTGGGCAATAACCACCACGTTGGCCCCGCGAAGAAGCGCCTGGTCAATCATCTGGCCAAGGGAGGAATCCAGCACCGTGCCCTGCTCTCGGTGCCAAGAAAGTTTCCCCGCCGACGCCGCTGTTCCTTCTAGCTTCCCCTGCACACCATGTCCGGCCAGGGCCACAAAGTCTGTCACCGGGTGCAATGGTATGCCTGCTTTCTCGGCATACGCCACAATGGCCCGACCCACCGGATGCTCCGAACCATGTTCGAGGGCTCGTGCCACCACCAAAACATCCTCCGTGGTCGCTGCAGCGCCTCGCATCACGCTTGCTACCTGCATCACCCCCGTTGTGAGGGTTCCCGTCTTGTCAAGAATGATGATGTCGAGCGAACGGCTTGTCTCTAAGACCTCCGGGCCTCTAATTAGAAGTCCCAGCTGAGCCCCCCGACCCGTTCCCACCAGCAACGCGGTCGGGGTGGCGAGACCGAGGGCGCAGGGACAGGCGATGATGAGAGTCGCAACGGCGGCTTGAAAAGCAAAATTGGGCGTTGCGCCAGCGAGGAGCCATCCCGCCAGTGTCGCCGAAGCGATGACAATCACAATCGGGACGAACACTGCTGATACCCGATCGGCTAACCGCTGACTCGCCGACTTGCCTGTTTGCGCAGCCTCAACCAGCGCCGCCATTCGTGCAAGTTCGGTGTCGGACCCCACTCGAGTAGCGTCCATGCGGAGGAGGCCCGAGAGGTTGATTGTCCCGCCCCACACAGCGTCTCCCGGCACTATTTCTCGAGGTAACGATTCACCCGTCATCATCGAAGTGTCGACGCTGGCGAACCCTTCCACCACAACACCGTCGGTAGGGATACGTTCGCCCGGACGGACCACGAGATGATCTCCTGTTTTCACGAAAGCAATAGGCACCACCTTTTCCACACCTCGAACAACGACAGTCGCCTCTTGTGCCCCGGACTCCAGCAAGGCTCGGAGAGCTGCGCCAGCATCACGTTTCGCTCGGTGTTCGAGATAGCGACCCATGAGCATGAAAGTGGTAACCATCGCAGCCACTTCGATGTAGATCGCGTGGCCTGCCGAATCGGGAGAACCGATCAGGGTGAGGCTCATCGTCATCCCGAGCTTGCCCGCACCACCCCACAACAACGCATACAAGGACCACCCCGTTGCTGCGAGCACGCCGAGGGAGATCAGGGTGTCCATGGTGGCGACGCCGTGACGGGCGTTGATTGCCGCCGCGCGGTGGAAAGGCCACGCTCCCCAGAGCGCTATGGGTAAACCCAAAGCGGTCACGACCCACTGCCAGCCCACAAACTGAAGCATCGGCACCATCGAGACCACCATGAGGGGAACGCTGATTGCAGTCGCGATAACCAACCTCGGTACCAGAGGAGACCTCGCATCTGCGGGAGGTCCTCCCTCGTGATGGGCGGTGGCGTGGTAGCCCGCATTTTTCACCGCGGTGATAAGCGCATCGGATGCAGCAGATTCGGCCACAATGGTGGCCTGCTCGGTGGCGTAGTTAACGCTCGCCTCGACACCCTCCACAGTGTTAAGCGCTTTTTCGACGCGCATCGCACACGACGCGCACGTCATACCCTCAATGTCAAGCTTGATCAGGTTGCTCACGAAGACTCCGGCTTCCCCACCAATTCGTAGCCTGCTTCGCTGACCGCCGCCCGGAACCCATCATCACCGAGCTCGGAGCTTGCAATCACGGTAACCGTCGATTCGCCTGTGGGCACGAGCTGGACGCTGACAGCGGTAACGGGATGGAGCACGGATAATGCTGCGGTTACTGCGGTTACACAGTGATCACAGGTCATGCCTAAAACCTGAAAGCTGTAGCTCGGCACACTAACCCCCTCACGGACACTTCTCACCGTAGCAAGAAGACTATGGAGCTTCCCTAGGAGCCAGAAGCTTCTGCTCCGCCCGAGAGGCATAATAAGTGCTCCCGTGTCCACGGGAAACACCCATGGTGCTGTGAGATTTCACTTCCCGTGACAGAGCCCGTATTTCCGGTTTTGGCGCTGACCAAGGGACGGAAATTTTCGCGAGACCACCCCGCCCCATAGCCGTATTTTTTTGTGCGCGAGAGGGGACTTGAACCCCTACGCCCTTGCGGGCACTGGCACCTGAAGCCAGCGCGTCTACCAATTCCGCCACCCGCGCAATGATGGTTTCCCATCAACGTGCAGACATTACCACAGGCAAGTCCCTCCGTGAGGGCATGGCATCGCAGCGCGTCCAGCGAACCGGGCTAGCATCCGAGACAGGAATGGGCACCGTCCCTGGGAGGACCACGTGGGGTTTTTAGACAACTTCGAGCGCAGTGTTGAACGCCTCGTGGGTGGGAGCTTTGCCAGAGCGTTCGCCAGTGGACTTCATCCTGCGGAAATTGTCGCGTCCCTGAAGCGCGAGATTGACGCCAGGGCCCAGATTATGTCCCGAACACGCATCTTGGCCCCCCACCTGTACCAGGCTGCCTTGGCGCCCTCAGACCATGAGCGGCTCTCGGTGTTGGGCTCAGGATTGCGGGAGGAAATGATCGAAGCATTGCGCGACTATGCCAGGGCGCAGGGGTATTCATTTGCCCGCCCTGTCGAGCTAGAACTCACGCTCTCCACCGACTTGGCCGAGGGAATGCTCGATGTTCGCAGTGCAGCACCAGGTCCTGTGGTCTGGGTTCCCACGCTCATCTGGGACTCCGTCTCCTATGCGGTGGTTTCAGAATCCACCATTATGGGGCGCGGATCAGACACCGATATTTACGTTATAGCCAAAGGGGTATCTCGACATCACTGTGAAATCCGATGGAACGGCAAGCGCGCCGAAGTCGTCGACTTAGGCTCCACCAATGGCACAACGCTCGAAGGAAAGAAGGTGACGAGGGCCGCTCTGCCAGATGCCTGCACCCTTGGCATCGGTGAGGCGCGTATCCTGTTTGAGGTGGTTCCTCAGGCTGAAGAGGCCTACCACGCTCTCGCCCACTTTGATCAATCCCCCGAAGAGGAGACACCATGAGTGAACTCACCCTCTTCGTGCTCCAACTCGCGTTTTTGGGGTTGCTCTGGGCGTTCGTCTTTTCCATCGTGTATGCCTTGCGCACCGATTTGTTTGGTCCAGCGAGAATGCGATCTGACGAAGTGTCCAGCCCTTCCACGCCGGTTAAGCCCGTTTCTGCTTCAGCATCTGTCCCCAGCGGCGTTGCGTCGACCCTGCTTGTCACCGCCGGGCCTAAGGAAGGTCTCTCACTGGAATTGGTTCCCGAAGAGCAGTTCACGATTGGCCGTTCGGGTGACTCCACCCTGGTCGTTCGCGACGACAACACCTCCACCCACCACGCGCGCTTGATGCTGTGGAATGACCAATGGATGATTCAAGACTTGGATTCCACCAACGGTACTTTTGTCGACGGCAAAAGGGTCAGCATTCCCACCCCGGTTCCGCTGAACACCCCGGTCACGATTGGGACAAGCGCGTTTGAACTGCGTCGGTAACGCCCGTGGCAACCGACAGCGTTCTGAGTGCCGCCTCTTCCCATATCGGCAAGATTCGGGCAAGTAATCAGGACTCTGGTTCCGTGGGCCGGCACCTCTACGTCGTCGCCGATGGCATGGGCGGTCACGCGGGCGGCGACGTTGCCAGCGCCATCGCGGTTCAGCACCTGTATGCCCTTGATCACTCTTACGCGAGTGTCGAAGAGGCTAGAGAAGAGCTTTTTCACAGCATCCTCGATGCTGGTGCGGAGTTGACCAAAGCGGTCGTCGAACACCCTGAGCTCACCGGCATGGGAACCACGGTCAGTGCGATGATCCGAGTGGAGTCCTCCATGGTCGTCGCTCACATCGGTGACTCGCGAATTTATCGCCTGCGCGAAGGTGTCCTGGAGCAAATCACCGCTGACCACACTTTTGTTCAACGTCTCGTCGATAGCGGTCGCATCACGGCGGAAGAAGCGGCCGTTCACCCCCGAAGGAGTGTCCTGATGAGGGTGCTCGGAGATGTGGACGCCGAGCCCGACATTGACACGCACATCGTGGATACTCAACCAGGTGATAAGTGGTTGTTGTGCTCGGATGGTTTGAGCGGTTATGTCTCTGAGCGCGATATTGCAGAGACGTTGCTCACCGTTGATGATCCGGAACTTGCCTGCCACAAACTCATTACCCAAAGCTTGAACGAGGGTGCCCCCGACAACGTCACCGTCGTGATTGTTCGCGTTGCCGAAGGTCATGACACTTCTCCTCCTGCGGAACCCCGAATGGTGGGTGCCGCATCAGGCCCGATGACATATGAGTCCGGACCATTGGCCAGAAAACCAGCACTGCCAGCGATGCTGTTGCATCCTCTTCGTGCGCTTCCGCCCGCGGATGAGCATTTTGAGCCGGAAGAGAACTACCTCGAAGAACTCATACGTGAAGATCGTCGGCGCCTGGTTCGACGGCGCGTGGTCTGGTCCCTCTCCGCTTTGGTCATCGTTGGCGCCTTGGTGGGTGCGGCGCTGGGCGCCTACCAATGGACCCAGACGCGCTACTTTGTGGGAGAAAGCGACGATGTCGTCGCGATTTATCGCGGTGTTCCTGAAAACGTCGGTCCTTTTGGCCTTGCATCGCTCTATGAAGAAACCTCTATTGCCCTTGATACGCTCCTCCCGTTTGAACAAGAACGTATTCGTGCGGCTATTCCTGCCGATTCGCTCGAAGAGGCGCTCAACATTGTCGAGCGGCTGAGGAGGTAGACATTGTCGAATCATGACCTCGCCGTTCCTCCAGTGTCGCCTGTTGCCGGGCGTGTGGTGCTGCGCGTGAGGATGCCCCAAAAACTTCGCAATATTGAGCTCGGACTGCTCATCATGGCCTTGAGTCTCAGCGCTTTGGCCTTGGCCCTGGTGCAGTGGGGGGCACTCGGAAAACTCGACTGGAGCTTGTTGACCTACGGAGCCGGGCTTGCCGGGCTTACCCTCGGTGTTCACCTAGCCCTGCGTTTGGTCGCCCGCGACGCTGATCCTTTCATCGTCCCTATCGCAACCATGCTCAACGGGCTTGGGATCACGATGATTCACCGGCTAGATCTGGCGGCGGGCGCAACCGGCTGGGGCGCCGCTGGTGTTCGGCAGATGGCGTGGACAGCAGTGGCCCTCGTTATTGCTATCGCGGTCTTGCTCGTCGTGCGCAACTATCGGGCTCTCCTGCGCTACCGCTATTCGGCAATGGTGGCGGGAATTGTGCTGTTGACAATGCCTTTCTGGCCCGGGATTGGTCGCACCGTAAACGGCGCGACCTTATGGGTCGACTTCGGTGGGATTGCTTTCCAGCCAGGTGAGATTGCTAAAATTGCGTTGGCGATTTTTTTTGCCGGCTACTTGATGACCGCGCGGGAGAGCCTTCGCTCCGTGGGTAATACTTTTCTTGGTATCCGGTGGCCGCGCGTCCGTGACCTAGGACCGCTCCTCGTCATCTGGGTCATTGCCATGGCCGTGTTGGTTTTCCAGGGAGACCTTGGGACGTCTCTGCTCTACTTTGGTCTGTTTCTCGCGATGCTTTATGTGGCCACAAACCGCGTGCTTTGGCTGGGACTTGGCGGCGGCCTTTTTCTCCTAGGTGCCCTGCTGGCAGCAACCCAGATCGGATACGTACAAGCACGCATTGCGGGTTGGTTGGATTCGTTCAACCCAGAGGTGTACAACGCTATTGGTGGGTCCTACCAACTGGTCCAGGGCCTTTTCGGCTTCGCCGAAGGAGGCTTTGTCGGCCAGGGGTTGGGCCAGGGCCAACCCTCTTTTGTGCCTCTGGCAAACTCTGACTACATTGTTGCCGCGCTAGGCGAAGAACTCGGAATTATTGGGATCTTTGCTCTTTTGGTGCTCTATGTTCTCCTCGTCAGCCGTGGGCTGCGCGTCGGTTTTATCGGGACAGATGATTTCGGGCGCCTGTTGTCCGCCGGATTAGGGTTTGTCCTCGCCTTGCAAGTGTTCATCGTGATTGGCGGGGTGACCAGAGTTATTCCTGTGACCGGGTTGACCACACCCTTCTTGGCCGCCGGTGGCTCTTCGCTGGTGGCGAATTGGATTATTGTGGCGTTGATTTTAAGGCTCAGTGATGACGCGCGAGCTTCCGTTCGAGCGGAAGCGGGGGTCAGGGCATGAACGCTCCACTGCGCCGTTTAGGAATTGCTGTCCTCGTAATGTTTGGCCTGTTGTTTTTCTCCACCAGTTTCGTGCAGGTTGTAGGAGCCGAACAGATCGCGGATGACGATCGCAACGTGAGAAAGCTCTATGAAAGCTTCTCTGCGGAGCGCGGCCAGATTCTTGCCGGCGGAATTCCAGTCGCGGAATCTGTTCCCGTAGATGACCAGTTTAAGTTCCTTCGCACCTACCCTTATGCAGAAATGTATGCCCCCGTGGTGGGCTACTACACGCTTAATCAAGGAAACGCGGGAATCGAGAGCGCGATGAACCCGCTGCTGGCGGGGCGAGCAAACTCGCAACTGCTGGAACAGTTGCGAGCGTTGATCACCGGCTCCACGCCTCAAGGCGCCAGCGTAATGCTGAGCCTGGATCCTGACATTCAGGAAATTGCCTGGGACGCTCTAGGAGATCGCCGCGGATCTGTAGTCGTGTTGGAGCCGTCGACTGGGCGTATTCTCGCGATGGTCTCGAAACCGTCCTATGACCCTAACCTGCTGGCCTCTCACTCCTCTTCTGCGGTCTTTGACGCCTACATGGAACTATCCGAAGACCCGTTAAATCCCTTGGCAAACCGCGCGATTGCGGGTGATTTGTACTTCCCAGGGAGTGTCTTCAAGATATTGATGATGGCGGCAGCACTCGAATCCGGCGGCTACACGGCCGAAAGCGAGTTCCCCAATCCCAGCGAGCTGGCTTTGCCGTTGAGCACGAGTGTGATCAAGAACTCCGGTGGTCGACTGTGCGGGGGCGATGAAACCGTCACGCTTGAAGATGCTTTTCGGCTGAGTTGCAATATCCCCTTTGCGGAACTGGGTGTCACGCTAGGTGAAGCTGCTATCGGTTCGATGGCTGAAGACTTTGGCTTCGGTGCGACCCTAGAAATCCCTCTCACCGTCACCCCCAGCGTTTTCCCCCG
Source organism: uncultured Microbacteriaceae bacterium (assembly GCA_964445125.1). GTDB lineage: Bacteria > Actinomycetota > Actinomycetes > Actinomycetales > Microbacteriaceae > Pontimonas. The sequence continues at coordinate 4,745 of CAYUJX010000019.1, read as the reverse complement.
CGGCATGGATGAGGCCCAGCTGATGCTGAGTTCCTTTGGTCAGTTTGATGTGCGAGTCACACCTCTGGAAATTGCCATGATTAGCGCTGCCGTGGCCAACGGGGGGGCGGTGATGACACCGAGCTTGGTCGACGAAGTCCTTGCCCCCAATCTGCGGGTGGTTCGAGAGTTTGAACCCCGGATGTACTCTCGCCCGCTCAGTAAGAACACGGCGTCCGAACTGACGCGCATGATGGTTGGCAACGTCGAGCGGGGTGTGGCGGGCAATGCCGGTATCGTCGGTATGCAGGTGGCGGGAAAGACAGGGACGGCAGAAACGGGTATTGGCGATGGCCGAACTTTCTGGTTTAGCGGGTTTGCTCCGGCAAACGACCCCCAAATCGCTCTCGCGATTGCTGTGGAAGGTCACCGTCCTGATGGGACTGGTAACGCGATTGCGGCTCCCATTGCTAAAGCCATCTTTGAGGCGGTGATCAAATAATGAGACCCACCGCTGGTCAAGTTTTTAGCTCACGATATGAGCTGGTTTCCCGCATCGCCATTGGTGGAATGGGCGAAGTATGGAAAGCCAATGATTCTGTGATTGGCCGAACCGTGGCTGTCAAGATTTTGAAAGAGGAGTACATGGGCGATCCCGGTTTCCGGGAACGTTTTAGGGCAGAAGCCCGGCACGCAGCCCTGGTGAACCACGAAGGTATCGCCAACGTCTTTGACTATGGCGAGGAGGATGGCAGTGCCTACCTCGTCATGGAACTTGTTCCTGGGGAAGCACTGAGTAGCGTCTTGGATCGTGAAAAGATACTGCCCGCCACGAAAGTGTTGAACTACGTGGCTCAGACTGCAGCAGCCCTTTACGCGGCGCACCAGGCAGGCCTTGTGCACCGTGACATTAAGCCGGGCAACCTCCTCATCACTCCCGATGGCACTGTCAAAATCACAGATTTCGGTATCGCTCGTCTTGCGGATCAAGTTCCTCTCACTGCCACGGGCCAGGTGATGGGAACCGTCCAGTACCTGGCGCCAGAACAAGCGGGCGGAAAACCTGCATCGCCCTTGACCGACGTCTATTCCTTAGGAATTGTGGCGTATGAGGCGCTGGCGGGAAAGCGACCTTTCCGGGGGGAGTCCCAAGTTGCCATCGCCCTGGCTCAGATTAAGGAGGCGCCTCCCGCGCTTCCATCCTCAATTCCTGAAGCAGTGCGTGCCTTAGTGATGTCGTGCATGGCCAAGAATCCTGAGGGCAGACCCCCGTCAGCGGAGGCTCTGTCGTTGGCGGCATCCGCGCTTGCCCGAGGTGATATTGAGGTCGCACTAGCTCTCTTTCCCGCGCCCACGAGTCCTGGCGATTCTGACGACACCTCCTCTGAATCAGGTCCGTCTGTACGTTTGCGGGGTCTGACGGAGGGGCCCCAAAAGTTGGGCAAGAAGTTTTGGATTTTTGGGGCTGTAGGCGCCGTGGTCGCGCTAGCCCTCATTGCCACATCCTTGACTGTTCTTTTGCAGACTCCTGCCGAAAGTATTCTCGAAAATCCCATCGTTACCGTCGTTGTTGAACCTGAGAACCCCTCGGTGGCGCCCTCGGTGGCCGCCGAGGTCCCCGTCGATTCCGGAGCCGAGGTGGTGACGGTGCGGGTGACGGAGGAGGAGCTCGTGGGAAAGACCCGCGCTCAGGTGGGCGAAGCTCTCATCGCCAAAGGCCTCCGCCTTGACGCCATTACTGGCAACATTGCGCCTGCTCAAGATCGAGTGGCCACTGCGTATCGGGTGAATCCTCAGGGGGTAGTTGCTCAAGACACCTTGATTGCCGTGTACTTCTATGCCGCTATCCCTCAGCCCCCCAAGCCCCGGACCATCATGGTGATTCCCGCTAGTGGTCCCTATGCGCCAGGCGATGAAATTTTGTTGGAGTGGCCCGGCTACGCACAGTGCCCTTCTGGCTTCGCACTCGTCAGCTACAACTTGCAGGTGGTCGGCGGAGAAATCCTGGATAACGAGGGCGCAACCGTATTGCAACCGGAGCAAACGGCGGTAAACGTGTTGTTGGGAGAAGGAGAAAGCTTCAATGCCAGCTACCTGGTCAAGTGCGGGAGTCTCTCCTCGCCGCTGTCCACGGAGTTGGCTCTCGCAATCACTCCTGCGGAGCCCGTTGCCGAGGACCCACCTGCGGAGCCCGTTGCTGAAGACCCACCCGTAGAATAATCGGGGTGCACCGCCCCCCATGAGTAAAGGATCCCCGTGACCCAACCCACTCCAGGCCCCTGGACCACTCGCCTTTTAGGCGGGAGGTATGAGGTCCGCGACCTCATTGGGCGTGGCGGTATGGCTGATGTGTATCTTGGCGTTGATGCGCGACTTGGCCGGCAGGTGGCTATCAAAGTTTTGAAGTCGACGTTTTCTTCTGATATCTCGTTTAGGAATCGCTTCCGATTGGAAGCGTTGGCCGCTTCCAAAATGTCTCACCCCTCCATCGTTCGCGTTTTCGACGCGGGCGATGAAATCAACAGACCCGAAGACTCCGGGCCGCTGGGAAGCACTACCCCCTACATCGTCATGGAGCACGTCGAGGGCCATCTTCTCAGCGAACTCATGCGCCAGGGCAAGTTGGAGGAGCGCCACATCCTGAAAGTAGCCGATGGTGTGCTGACAGCGCTCGAGGTGTCCCACAAAGCAGGGATTGTGCACCGCGACATCAAGCCTGCCAACATTATGGTCACTCCCGAAGGCAATGTGAAGGTGATGGATTTTGGAATCGCCCGCGCCGTCACGGATTCCACAGCCACTTTGGAGCAAACCACATCTATCCTCGGCACAGCATTGTACATCTCCCCAGAACAAGCCCGAGGTGATGAGCCCGACACCAGGACCGACCTCTACTCTCTGGGTGTGGTGATGTATGAATTGCTCGCTGGTGCGCCCCCGTTTGACGCTGATTCCCCCGTAGCGGTCGCCTACAAACACATCAGTGCTGTCCTCAAGCCGCTGCGCGAAGTGAACCCCGCTGTTTCAGAAGACGTTGCAACCGTCGTGGAAACGGCAATGCGAAAGAACCTCTCCGAACGTTTCCCCACGGCTCAATCTTTCCGGGCAGCGTTGGAGGACATTGCTCAGGGGCGTTCCCCGAAACTCCCCACCAAGAAAGAACACGCGACAGTTGCACCCGCGTTTACCGGCAGCCTCCCTGTGGCAAACGTTGAACCCGAATTTAGAAAACCCGTTGAGGGATTCGAGATTTTCGAATCCCGAGGAATCAAACCTCAGTCCATCCCTACCTTGGCCGTAGCATTATCCAGCGTCCTGGCGGTCCTCTTGGTGGTCGGCATTGTGCTGTGGGTCTTTACTCTGAACCCCGCCACCACCGCGGCAACAGCGGCCCCTCAGGTTCCCGATCTGGTCACCCAGACGGAGGCCACCGCAATCGCCACAATCGCGTCACTTGAACTTGTTCCCCAAATCGAATACGAGGCTAGCAACACGGTGCCCGAGGGCACCGTGATTCGAACGATTCCGAGCGGCGGAATCCGGACTGCACGGGGAGAACCCGTGCAAATCGTGATTTCCAGTGGTATCGCAACCTTCACTTTGCCGGACGTTCGCAACATCGACGTTGAGGATGCAAAAACTGCACTGGACGAACTTGGGCTGACCGTCACACAAGTGATTGAAACTTATTCGCCCAGCCTTGCTATCGGGATTGTGATGGCGTCCACACCCGAACCTGATTCGGCGATGCGTCCTGGGGCCAGCGTTACTCTCACGGTGTCCAACGGATTGGTTTTGGTTCCCGATGTCGTGGGACTCACTGTCGGGGAAGCCAACCCATTCTTGACAGGGCCTTCCATGCAGCTTTCCGTTCGACTCGAGCTTGCTTCGGACTGCTCTGGTCAAACCGTTAAGTCACAGTCCTTGACGCCGGGGGATCATCCCCAGCGCTCGGAAATCACTCTTGTGTATTGCGGGGCAGTCGAAGAGGAAGCTCCCGCTCCCGCGGATTAGAGACCCTTTAGCCGTGGACTAAGGCCGCGTGCCGCCTCCGCGGCACCGGTGAGTCCGGTGACTTCGAGCCAGTTGGCGATTATGGTGTACCCGCCTTCGGTCAACACAGACTCTGGGTGGAACTGAACCCCGAAGACAGGGGCGGTGCGGTGATTCAGGCCCATAATGACGCCTCCGGTGGTGCGAGCGGTGACCACCAGATCTTCAGGAACAGTCCCCTCCATTACCGCCAAGCTGTGATATCGGGTCGCCAGGAATTCCTCGCGGACCCCTTCAAAGAGAGTGCTGCCGTCGTGACGGACGGTGGATGCTTTGCCGTGCATCAGCTCGTCGGCGTGAGCCACGGTGGCACCGAACGCCGCAGCAATTGCTTGGTGACCCAAACACACACCTAACAGGGGAGTGTTCTGGGCGACAGCTTCCCTCACGATGGCTATCGAGATTCCCGCGTCTACGGGGGTCCCAGGGCCGGGGGACACAAGAATCCCGTCATATCGACTTACCAGAGCGGCGATATCGCCGTCAGGGACGTCGTCATTGCGAACAACGTCCGTGGTAGCTCCCAGCTGATGGAGATAGCCGTTGAGAGTGTAAACAAAGCTGTCGTAATTATCGACAACCAAGATGTGTGTCATGAACCTGCCATTTCGAGGAGACCCGGAAGCCCACAGCTTACCAACCGGCGTCCAGCGCACCTGAAGAGTCAGCGCTCTTGTTCGCAGGTTAGACTGTTTGCCATGGCAAAGAGACCC
>CAYUJX010000018.1:0-18507 GCA_964445125.1 uncultured Microbacteriaceae bacterium | reverse complement strand
AGAGAAGCAAGCCAGCTGGTCTGTGGCACTTCGTCTGTGAACTCGGCAACATCAGAGTTGGCCACTGCGGCGACGATGTCGTCACCGCGGGGGGCAACGTAATAGAACTGGACCTGTGTTCCTCCGCCTTGGAAGCTCTGGCGAAGTTCAAGATCGACGCGTTGTTCACCGTCGATAATCGTGGCAGATTCTGCCTGGTTGCCTTTGAGTAACTCGAGGCCCTCTTGGGTAGAGATGGCCCTGAAGCCTCCTTGGGTGAGCAACGAAACGCCAACCACGACCACGACCGCGCCCAGCACGATGTAGGGAAGTGGGCCTTTCAGGATGGAGCTAAACGTCGGTCTTTTCGTGGCCATGGTGGCTCAAGGGACCTTTCCGGGACAAGAGGCAGGGAATTCACAACGTTAGCGCGAGAAGGTCAGCGGTGCCGAACTGTTCGCCTCGGGCACAGCGCCCTAATGGCCCTCGCGGTAGACATCGGGGTTGAGGACACCTACCCCTCGAAGGTTTCGGTATCGTTCATCAAAATCGAGGCCGTACCCCACCACAAATTCGTTGGGAATATCGAAACCGAGATAGTCGATAGGAACATCCACGGCCATCGCATCGGGTTTACGAAGCAGTGTTGCCACTCGAAGAGAAGCGGCTCCCCGGGAGGCGAAGTTCTCCAGCAACCACGACAGAGTGAGCCCGGAGTCCACAATGTCTTCCACAATGATGACGTCGCGGCCATCGAGGGAGGTATCCAGGTCTTTCACGATTCTCACCACACCGCTGGATTTAGTGGACCGACCATAACTGGAGACCGCCATCCAGTCGATCTCCAAGGGGATGGTGAGCTCTCTCGCTAAATCTGCCATCACCATGACAGCGCCTTTGAGGACGCCAATCAACAGCGGTTTCCTGCCGTCAAGATCACGCTCGATCTCCCGTGCCATCCGGGCAAGGCCCTCGGATATTTGTTCTGGGGTGACAACAACGGAAACGATGTCACCCTTCACGTCGTCAAAATCCATCGGGCTACCCTTTCGGTGGGGAGTTCCTCTTGGACCGCACCAGGATGCGACCCTCTGTTCGCTCCAGGGTAGCCCCGGAAACGTCTATGGCGGACTGTCCCCTCCAGCTGCCGAGCAATGTCAGGATCTGATCCATCTGAGCAAAGCTTGGGGGCGAACCACCCACAGCAATCACCATTACCCTCAAAGCCCTCGTGTGAACTGCAGCGGGTTGCTCCAACAGGGCCTGCACGCTGACGGTTCGCTCACCGGGCTGCAGAGCATCCACGTAATTTCCGACGAAAGTCTGGGCAAAACCGTCAAGAGCGTCAGAGTCTTGGCGAAAAAGCATCGCGGTTCGAGACAGCGCGTCAGAAATTCCTGGGCCAAGCTCCTCCTCCCACACCGGCAACACCCTGTTGCGCACCCGAACGCGAGCGTAACGGTCGTCCTCATTGTGAGGGTCATCCCACCACTCAATACCGGCGTCGACGAGCGCCGTACGCAGGGTTTTCCGGGAAATTCTGAGCAGCGGCCGATGATAGGTGCCCTCTCGGGTGGCCATGCCTTTGAGCGCTGAAGGCCCACTGCCGCGGCCCATTCCCAACACCACTGTTTCTGCTTGGTCATCTTTGGTGTGGGCGAGAATGACTCCCCGGGCGCCGGTTTCTTTCATGGCTTCGCGAAAAGCCTCGTAGCGTGCTGTCCTCGCAGCCTCTTCCGGGCCCCCCTGATTGCCCACCGCGACGGTCTTGATAATGGCGGGGGATAGCCCCCACCCGGCCGCGGTCTCCGCCGCGCGCTGCGCGATCTGTGAGGAGCCCTCTTGCAGTTGGTGATCGACAATCACCGCGCCGATGGGTAAATGAAGCGCGGGTGACTCTTTTGAGAGCGCCCACGCGAGGGCGAGAGAGTCACCTCCGCCGCTGAGCGCCACCAGATAGTGTCCCCAGGACGCATCGAGTTCGCCTGCCCACTCTCGAACCGCCCGACGGACATCAGCCATCGCAGGGCTAAGACGTGGGCGTGCATCCACGCGCCCCAATTCGTCCCTCTCAGCCACCCGGTAAGGTTACTTCACGAAGCTTTCCCCCGAAGGAGCACCTGTTTATGGCCGATTACCCCGCCGTCATTGAAATCCCCCGTGGATCCCACAATAAGTACGAAGTTGACCACGAAACGGGGCGCGTCTTTCTCGATCGTGTGCTCTACACGAGCTTCGTGTATCCCACCGATTACGGTTTCTTTGAAAACACACTCGGGCTCGATGATGACCCCGTTGATGTCCTCGTCCTCACCCAATACCCTCTGTTCCCCGGCGTGGGACTCACCGTGCGACCCGTAGGGGTATTCAACATGACTGACGATGGGGGTAGCGACGCGAAAGTTGTGGCGGTTCCTTCAGGAGATCCGCGGTGGGATCACCTGCAAGACGTCCATGACATTCCGGAATACACCCGCAAAGAAATCGAGCATTTCTTTGAGCACTACAAGGACTTGGAACCAGCCAAATGGGTGAAAACTGAGGGCTGGGGTTCAGCAGCGGACGCCGAAGCTATTATTCAGGCCGGCATCGCCGCTTTTCCTGGTCACTAGCCCAGGCGGATTCCTCGGTTGACGAAGAACGGGTAGGGGTCTTGAGAGACCATATCTTTCCTGGTCTCCAAGTGCAGGTGGCAGCCGGTGGAGCCTCCGGTCGATCCGATGCGTCCGATGAGTTGGCCTGTCACCACCGTCTGACCGAGTTTCACATAGAGTGAGCCGTTTTGAAGGTGCGCGTAGCCGGTGGAGTACCCATCGTCGTGAGTGAGTCGGATGAAGTTACCCGAGGTTCCCAGCCATCCCGAATAGCTCACTCGGGCCGTGTTGGCGGCATACACCGGGTTTCCGCATGAGGTTGCTAAGTCAATACCGGCGTGAAGGCGGGCAAAACCGTAAATGGGATGAATCCGCGGTCCATAACTGCTCGAGATATACCCGCCTGAAGGTCTTGCCCATCCCGCAGAGCTGATTTGGCCCGGACTGATCATGCCCGCAATGGCAGCCTGGGACCGTGCGACAACGCCTTTCTGGTAATCAACCTCGGTGGCCTCGCGTTGTTCGACCAGCACTTCAAGTTGGGCTTCAAGTCGCGCACTATTTGCGTACTGGGCTTCTACCGCGTCATACGCTCGCAGTGCTGCACCATTCGCCGCCTCGAAGGCGGATTCGGCGACCACTTGGAGTTCTTCACGAATTCCTCTGGCAACCTCGGCCTGATCGCTCAGCGATTGGGCCGCGTTCATGTCTGCGAGCGCTCGGGCATAAATACCATCGGTTTGTTCCGCAATTTTCGCCGCGTAACCGATGCGAGAGAGAAGCTCGGTCGCGTCATCACCACTGGTAAACAGTGTCGCGGTGAGGTCTGCCCCACCGACCCGAGCCAGTTCAGCAACAAACTGTCCCGCCTTCATGCGTGATTCCTCGGCGGTTGCGGAAGCTCCATCTGCCTGGGCTTGAAGTTGCGACTGTTGATACGTAGCTTCATCGAGTTCGGCGAGGGCTTCATAATAAATTTCGCCCAGCCGTGCAGCCTCTTGCTCGGCTTCTGCTGCGGCTCGTTCTAAACCGGCGAGCAGTTCCAGGATTTCTTTGACCTTGGCTTCCGCCGCGGCAACGTCTTTGCGTGCCTCCTGGACTTCTTCCCAGGTGGGGTACTCATCGGCAAAAGCTGGGCTCGCCGGGGTCACTCCCACGCTGATAATCACGACGAGAGTGGCGAGGGTTGCCCAGAGCGAATACACCGCGCGCTTTGATAGAGACCTCACGGAAGGTAACGATAGCCATTTCCCTGCTGGAGTCCGGTGTTTGACCCGGTGTGGCGCTAAGGCGAGCGTTTGCATTCGCGGGAACCGCTCCGTAGACTCAACCCTTGTCGCTATGCTTTGGTGGTAGCTTCGGCCCCATCGTTTAGTGGCCTAGGACGCCGCCCTTTCACGGCGGTAGCACGGGTTCGAATCCCGTTGGGGTCACAATATAATTTAATAGCATGGCCCTGTAGCGCAGTTGGTTAGCGTGCCGCCCTGTCACGGCGGAGGTCGCGGGTTCAAGTCCCGTCAGGGTCGCGGTTGAGGACAGAGTCTCTCGAACGAGAGGCTCTGTCGCACCACGGCTCTGTAGCTCAGTTGGTAGAGCGTTCGACTGAAAATCGAGAGGTCACGGGATCGACGCCCGTCGGAGCCACCATTCTTTGCACTCTTTGCGGCGCGAGAGTTTCTCTCGAGCCGAGAACTCCGCTCAGAGGTGCGTCAACGGCTCTTCTCAGCCCAGAGCAGTGAGCATCCGCCGCGTGGAAATCAACACCCCACCCAAAACAGCGGGAATCCCTCCCCCGGGGTGGACACTCGAACCCACCCTCCAGAGCCATGGAGTTCGGGGGCTGTTGTAGGGAGGAGAGTGAAAAGGCCCGCTGCGCCACCATGGCGCTGGCTCCCCGTAGAGCGCTCCGCCCACCGCTCCGAACCCGGCAAAATACTCGGGGTGTAAAACAGTGTGGTCGACCATCATGTCGGTAATGGACCGCTCGAGCCCCAACACGTCGGAGAACCGCCTGGATTCAGATTGCACGAAAGGGTCATCGATGTCGCAGGGTTTTCCATCCGGTGGTGCCGTGAGCAGCAGGGCCGCGACGGGTCGGTCATTCGGGTAGATCTGGCCGGCGCGGTAATAGTTCAAAAACGCCATCGTCTCTTTGGGGCGCTCCCTTTTCCCCAGAGCATCGAAAAGTTCCTTCGAGTGCCCGGGCATCATCACCGAGTGAGTCACCACGTCCGCGGGGAGCTCTTCATCCAACACTCCGAAGACGGCCACGCCCGAACAGGAAAGTCGTGCGGGGGGCCTGGTGGCAGGCTTGCCCATCAAGCGCTCAAGAATCCCACCATCCAGAGCGCTCACGACATAGTCCGAGACGTAGGTTGCCTGGTTCGTCGTCACTCTCCCCTTCTTCACCGACACCACCGGTTCTGATGTGCGAAGGGTGACACCAGCATGACGGGCGAGGTTTTCTAATCCCCGCGCAATCTCATAGACGCCACCGCGGGGAACCCACACTCCGTCTTGGGCCATCACCGCAGCCATCGTTGCATACAGCGCAAGCGTTTGATTAGGTGCCACCCCAGCGTTCAAAGTGTGAATGGCAATGATCTCTTTAAGCTCGGCGGGCATCCAATCCAGACCGTCCAGGTATGCCTGTGTGGTGAGCCTGAATCCGTAGCGAGAAAGAAGCTCCCTTCCAGCGGAAAGAATGGCCGGGTCCCAAGGATCATGCGTCAGCAAGGTCGTAATCGCGGGCCCTAGTCCGCCATGCTCTCTTTGAAAGCGTTGCCAGGCGTCATGCCACGCATGGCCTGGCTCGACGGGAAGATTGGCTTGATCTCCTCGGAAGTAGTAGCGCCCCACTTCTGGCAGGCGTTCTAAGGTGACATCCGCAATGCTGGCAGCCGTGGGTCCGCCACCCGCTGAATCCCAGGCCGCCAAGACTTGTTTCCACACATCCGGGAACGTCACCAGAGAGGGGCCGGTGTCGATGCGTTGTCCGGCTACCTCGATTCGCCTACTTTTACCACCCAGCCATTCCTGCCCCTCCAGGAGGGTGACGGTGTGCCCCGCACGAGCCAGCAATGCGGCAGCGGCCAGGCCGCCCAAACCTCCCCCGATAACCGTGATGCGCTGGGTCATGGTGCTGGATACACCCCAAAGACCAGTGCGCCCACCAGCTGCACCCCGGCAACCGCGCCTGCCACGTAAGGGAAGGCCACGGAATAGCGGTACAGCCTTCTGGCCTGAGCAATCTCTGGCTTTCTCCACTGGGCGATGACGAGCCAGCCCGCTAAGAGAGCGTTCACCGCGGCAACGGGGATGTTTACCAGGGCAAACAGCACGGTGGATACAGTCCACCAGCTCCCTGACCACAACAGTGACCCCTTAATGCCAAACTTCACCGCCGTAGTGACAATCCCCGCCGCCGCATCCTCATCAATATCTTGAATCGCGTCATAAACGTGCTTGGCCATTGACCACATCATGAGGCCGAGCGCGGCTGCCCATACGGGTGAGACCCCCAGGGCAAGGGGAACGAAGACGAGAGGAAAGGCATAGTCGGCGTTGGACAAGGAGTCCAAAATCGGGCGGCCTTTAAACCGCAACGGGGTGGCCGAGTACTGCCAGAACAAGAGGGCGTAAGCGGCCATCCAGGCAACGGCCTCCCACGGCAGGGTCACTGCGAAATACACAAAGAAAGGAAGGTTCGTGAGAACGACCCCCCACGCGATCATCTTCGTCTCGCGCGGCCTAATCTTGGCACCGCCGTAGCCACCTTTGCGGGCATTATCCGAATCGGTGTCTTGGTCATAGATGTCATTCACGCCGTAAATCAGCAGATTGAAGGGGAAACTCACCCACAAGAGAATGGGAACAATGGACCACGTCCACAACTCACCAGCCAGCCACATCCCAATGACGGTGGTACCTATTGTGTTCACCCACAGAACGGGCCGGGATATTTCGACGAGACGCAGAATCACCTGTTTACTCTATCGGGGAGTATCTGGGCGGGCTCAAAGTTTAGGAGAGAGTGGACCACGATGAAGTTTGTATTGTGCCGCTTGCGCCACAGGCTTCATCTGAATGAGATCAAGATTCACATGCCTCGGGCTTGCCAGAGCGTACGCAACAACGTCCGCCACATCCTCTGCCACGAGAGGAGATTCAACACCCTCATACAGCGCATCCGTTTTAACCTGATCCCCGCCAAACCGATTGAGCGCAAACTCTTCCGTTTTCACCATGCCCGGCGCGATTTCCACGACTCGAATTGGCTCTCCGACCAACTCCAGTCGCAACGCCCCCAGGGCGGCGTGAAGTCCCGCTTTTGCCGCGTTGTAGCCTCCGCCGCCTTCATAACTAACAAAGGCTGCGGTCGAAGAGATGCTGACGATGTCGGCCACACCACGGACCTCAGAAGCATGGCGCAAGAGAGGAAGTAGCGCCCTAATCATGCGCTGAACGCTGACCACATTGAGCTCAAACATCGCGGCCCAGTCCTCGCCGTGGGCTTGGGCAACACTGTCGGCGCCTATAGCGCCGCCGGCAACATTGACCAGTGCGCTGATGCCACCCGTGGAATGCACGTTTTCCACAATGCGAGCAATGTCTGAGTCTTTCGTCACATCAGCCACGACCACGTCGCAGCCGGTTTCTGCGGCAAGGGCGTCCAGGCGCTCTTGCCGGCGAGCAACCGCAACCACGTCCCATCCAGAGTCCCGCAGAGCACGGACCGTTGCAGCGCCAATACCGGAGCTGGCTCCGGTCACCAGCGCGCGACCAGGAGGAGTCCTAATGCTCACTCTCACGACCAATTGATCCAAAGACCACAGACCACTCGCCAATCTCGCGGGAGGCAATCAGTCCAAGACTCCAAAACGGGTCGAGGTTGAGCGCAGCTTCAACTGCAGCCACACTTTCTAAATCACAGAGCAACAGCGCTCCGGGGCCCGCTTCGCCTTCCACGGGGCCACTAGCGATAAGCCCGCCGCCGCCCAGCAAGCTTTTCAGGTATTCGCGGTGCGCCGGGCGATGCTCGGCTATGCGATCTGGGTCCTTCGCGTAACGATAGGTAATCGCAAATAGAGCCATGGGTTCCTTACAGAGCTTTGACAGCGCTGAGAACTTTAGACAAGGTCTCTTTTGCGTCACCGAAAAGAAGTGTCGTGTTGGGCTCATACAACAGTTCATTTTCGATTCCCGCAAAGCCGGGACGCATCGAGCGCTTGAGGAACACCACCTGCTTGGCCTCCCCCGCATCGAGGATGGGCATTCCGTAAATGGGGGAGCCAGGACTCGTCTTCGCAGCGGGGTTCACCACGTCGTTTGCTCCCACAACGAGACAGACATCAGCAGTTTTGAACTGCGGGTTCACATCGTCCATTTCCTGAAGTACTTCGTAGGGCACATTCGCTTCCGCCAACAGCACGTTCATGTGCCCTGGCATCCGACCTGCGACCGGGTGGATACCAAAAACAACCTCGATGCCTTTGGCCTCCAGCGCTTTTGCCAGTTCGTACATGGTGTGTTGTGCCTGGGCAACAGCAAGACCGTAACCGGGGACGACAATCACCCGCTGGGAGTAGCCGAGCAAGATGGCAACGTCCTCAGCAGAGCCTGACTTCACCGGACGATTCGACATCTCTGTCGAACCCGCGGTAGAGCCGCCCTTGAAAGCGCCAAAGACGATGTTGTTCACGCTGCGGCCCATGGCACTTGCCATCGCCCTCGTGAGGATGGTTCCCGATGCGCCAACCAGTGTGCCCGCCACCAACAACAAGGTGTTTCCCAAGACCAGTCCAGAAGCAGCGACCGCTAGGCCGGTCATGGCGTTGAGGAGGGAAATAACAATGGGGACGTCCGCGCCGCCAACGGGCAAGACGAGAAGAACTCCCATCACTAGTCCCACAGCCATCAGCGCGGCACCCAAGGTCAGATTGCCCTGCGTGACGACCAACACTGAACCACCCAGGGCGGCAATCGTGAGTAGCCCCATCACATACCGCTGGCCCGGGAAGAGAACAGGACGAGTCGTCATCATCTCTTGCAGCTTGGCAAAAGTGATCACAGAGCCCGAGAACGAGACGCTTCCCACAAAGATGGTGAAGGCGACGGCGATGAGGAAGCCGACCGTGTCAGCGGCACCCAGCTCGAGGAAAGCAACCACTGCCGCTGCGCCACCACCCACACCGTTAAAAAGTGCGACAAGTTGGGGCATTTGCGTCATCTTGACCATGCGAGATGCAGGGACAGAGATGGCAGAACCCACCGCGATAACAATAAGGATCAAGCCAATGTTGGACAGTTCTTCGGCAAGAAAGACCGTGGCCACGCCCACGAGCGCTCCGAGGGCACCAATGAGGTTTCCGCGCCGGGCGGACTTAGGCGACGCGAGACCGCGCAGCGCCAGAATGAAGCAAACTGCAGCAAAAAGATAGAGGAGTGCTTCGACTTCCTCGGTGAGGATACTCATGACGCTGCTCCTTTAGAGGGCTTCTTTGTGCCGCCAAACATCTCAAGCATGCGGTCTGTGACGACAAAGCCGCCGACGAGGTTCACGGTAGCCATCAGCACCGCAATGAGCGCGAGCACAAGCTTCCAGGTGGAATCGGCGTGACCGGCGACCACAATGGCGCCGACCAGGATGATGCCGTGAATCGCGTTAGCGCCCGACATCAATGGCGTGTGGAGAGTGCTGGAAACTTTAGACACCACTTCAAACCCGACGAACACCGCCAGAACAAAGTAGGTCAAAAGGTTTATGGAATCCATTACTTCGTGCCTTTCTTCGAGGGAGCAGGCGTAGCCAAAGCCTCCGCGGTGGGTTCGTGGCGAATCACACCGTCGTGGGTCAGACACGCACCAGCAACCACTTCGTCGTCAAAATCGGGGGCAACCTTCTTGTCCTTGACCATCAGGGTCAGAAGGTTCGATACATTTTTCGCGTAAAGCCTCGAGGCATCAAAGGCCATCGCGGAAGGAACGTCCTTCATTCCTACAAGGGTAATTTTCCCCCCAGACTTTCCGACGCTAACCATCACGTCAACGCCGGGCTGTGAGCCTTCGACGTTCCCTCCTGTTTCAGCGGCGAGGTCAATGATGACAGAACCCGGCTTCATGTCTTTCATCATTTTCGCCGTGATGAGTCGCGGTGCGGGACGGCCAGGAATCGCCGCGGTGGTGATGATGACGTCCGCGGCGGTAACAAAGGGAGTGAGCAACTCTTGCTGGTGCTTTACGCGGTCAGCGGCGAGCTCTTTGGCATACCCTCCGGCGCCATCAGCCGACACATCGAGGTCGAGTTCGATGAAGGTTCCTCCCATAGAGCGGACCTCATCAGCGGAGGCAGAGCGAACATCGTAGGCGTTCACCCTTGCCCCCAAGCGCTTGGCAGTGGCAATCGCCTGCAATCCGGCGACCCCAGCTCCCAATACGAGCACTGTGGACGGGGGGACCGTGCCCGCAGCGGTCATGTAGAGGGGGAAAAAGCGTGGCAGGCGCATCGAAGCCTCAATAACGCATCGATACCCAGCGACCAAAGCTTGGGAGGTAAGAGCATCCATGGACTGTGCGCGAGAGATTCGGGGGACAAGTTCCATGGCAAAAGAGGTGACTTTTTGGTCCCGCAGCGCTTTGACAGCTGCGGCTTCGGATGCTGGCGACGCCAGACCCAGGGTGATCGCGCCCTTTTTGAGCTTCTTGATGGTTGCCGGCGCCAGGGGGCGCACGTGGGCGAGCACATCAAGGGTGCCCGGATCCACCGTGGCAGAGACGGTCGCGCCTGCAATCTTGTAGTCATCATCGGGATAGCCCGCGGCAACACCGGCGCCTTTTTGGACCGTGACCTTCAGCCCTTCGCCTATCAACTGCTTGACAGAGTCAGGCGTTGCGGCAACGCGGTTTTCGCCAGAAATCGGCTCTTTGAGAACTCCAACAATCATTGATTCACCCTCGAAAAGTAAGCGTCATCTCTTCACCACACTCACCCGGGGCAAGCGACACCACCGTAGCAGAATTGAGGCACCCCACCTGGAAAGAAGCCCGACAACCGACAGAGCTTTGCAGCAATCCGTTGGGGAGCGACGCCGGGTGATGTCCCCCCATCGCCGCGAAGCTGCAGAGATTAGCCCTGTGCGGAAGCAGCACCGCGAGTAAAAAAGCTCCGCCACGGGGGCAGAAAACGTCCGGAGACCTTCTGGTATTGCTCATATTCGGGATACTTCTCTTGAAGCATGGCCTCTTCACTGTGGCTTTTGACAATCAACACCGCCAGAAGTGCCACCCAGCCCAGAACATGAGCGGGCGATGCCCCCCACAACACGACGCCTGCTGAGGCCACCAACAAGCCCGTGTAAATGGGGTGCCGCACATATCGATAAATCCCCTGCGTTGCTAGGAATCCTGCGTCCTTCGGTATAGGCGAGGGCGTCAATGTCGCTCCCAGCCGGAGACCCCCCAGTACGATAATCGTGATTCCGGTCGCAACGAATACCGCGGCGAGTGAAGTCACAATCCAAGCTTTGGGCCATAGGAGCCCCGCGGGTAACACGATGAGGGCGGCCAAGAGTCCCCCCTGCGCCCCCACGAGCGCCCAGCCCACAGAGGGCTTCATCGTGTTAAGCGTTCTGTGAGCGCTCGTACACTCTGGCCGCCTCCTGGCGCTCATGCTCTTGCCCCAGAGCAATGGGGGCTCTCACGTTCGCGTCACTCAAACCGAATCCCGAAACAAGGTCACCGAGGTGGGGACGAAGTCGCGGCAGAAGCCTGTCGTTAATGTAATCGGTAATGGCTTCCGCCCGGAGGACACTAAGACGGCCATTCATGAGGTACCAGTCCCGATGCTTTTCGATGAGGATAAAGCCGTGAAGGTCTCGTAGCCATCGCATAACTTGTTTGGTGGCGTTTTCTTCCATCGCGTCGATAGCCCTCGTGAACGACTCCCACACGACCAGCTCGGCGTGAGCTAAGGCGGCATCAATCAGTTCGCTTTGATGTTGATTCATGAGTGCGCCAGCCTCGAGTGGGTCCATCTTGCTTGCCGGCCGAAGGACCCCAGCAAGCTTGCCCACCATGCTTTCGACCCGATCGGTCAACAGCTGATGCTGGGATTCGGTGTTTCTTACGTAGCCTATGGAGCGCGCTGTGGACCCGAAATCGCTCACGTTTTGGGCTAAGCGGCGAAGCCCAGACCGGTTGATGGCGGCGTTGCCGACGTGGTCAGCAACGTAACTCGCCATGCTTCCGAGACCGCCTTCTTTGAAAGCCTTCGCGTAGTCACCGAGCAAGCGTTTGGCTACCAGCTGAAGCAGGATCGTGTTGTCACCCTCAAACGTTGCGTAGACGTCCAGATCGGCCCGGAGACTGGCAAGGCGATTTTCTGACAAGAACCCTTGCCCCCCGCAGGCTTCGCGTCCTGCCTGAAGATTTTCCAGTGCTGACCAAGTCGCATATGGCTTCAGGGCTGCGGCGAGCGTTTCGAGATCTTGGCGCTCCTCTTCGGTGTCTTTCGCCCCTCTGAAAACATCATGAAAAAGCTCCAGCAATTCATCCTGTGCGAAGCCCATAGCGTAGGTCGCAGCCAGGTGAGGGACCAATCGGCGTTGATGGGTTTGATAATCCAACAACACTTGTTCCTCCTCGGACCCGTGGATGGGAAACTGCCGCCGAACGAGGCCATACCGAATAGCAATAGTCGAAGCGAGTTGAGAGGCGACAACCGACGCCCCCACCAGGGAAACACGACCTTGCACCAGTGTTCCGAGCATGGTGAAGAACCGGCGCCCTCTGCTTTCAATGGGAGACGAGTACACACCCTCTGCACTCACGCTCCCGTGACGATCAAGCAAATTCTCACGAGGGACACGCACGTTAGTAAAGTGCAGCCGGCCATTATCGATCCCGTTGAGCCCACCTTTGGGGCCATCATCATCCCCACCAATGCCGGGAAGAAAACCTTTGTTATCGCGCAAATCGACATACAACGCGTGGACGCCGTGATTTTCCCCGCCGACAATGAGTTGAGCGAAGACGACTGCCGCTTTCCCGTGTATCGCCGCGTTGCCGATGTAGTCCTTCCACGCACCGCGGTGAGGTGTGTGGAGCACAAAGTCCCCCGAGTCCGCATCGTAGGTCGCCGTCGTAGCAATGGAGGCAACATCTGAACCGTGGCCTGTTTCCGTCATGGCAAAACATCCGGGAATGTCCATCGACATGATTCCTGGCAACCATTTTTCGTGGTGACTCTCGGTTCCTAAGTGGGTTACCGCTGCTCCGAACAGTCCCCATTGGACGCCTGACTTGATTTGAAGCGAAGGGTCGGCAAGGACGAGCTGCTCAAAGTTCGCAACATTGCCACCGGGGTTATCGCCGCCGCCGACCGATTTAGGGAAAGAAAGAAGCACTCCACCGGCATCGACCAGGACACTCAACTGACTGAGCACCCTCTCCCGGTGTTCGCCCTGGGGCTGGCCTTCGATTTTCCACAGCGCCGGGTCTTCACAGAGTGTGCGAGCACGAGTGCGGATATCTGCCCATCGACCCAGCACATATTTCCCCAGCTGTTCAACATCGACCGACAATTCATCGCTGTTGAGCTTAACCGTGGATTTGTCTGGCGTCTGTGTGTGAACACTCATCGTGGAGCTCTCTCTCGAAACAATAGTTGCCTTAATTTAGGCTAAAGCTTCTCCTCGATTGCGGCGCGTCCCTCGTCTATCGCCACGAAAGACCACGGAACTTGGGGACGTTTTTTGTGCTCTTCCTACTAAGAGCGGGAGGAAGATTGAGCGCAGAGCGAAAACGGAGGAGCAATATACCCCATGGGGTATGGTCGCAACTAACGAAAGGACGATTATGCCCACTATCGATTTAACGCACGACCTCTTTGAAAAGACTGTTGCCTCCGAGGGAATCACCCTGGTGGATTTCTGGGCAGAATGGTGCGGTCCGTGTAAAGCCTTCGGTCCGGTCTATGAAGACGCCAGCAACAAACACGCTGATGTGACTTTTGGGAAAGTGGACACCGAAGCCGAACAAGCCCTCTCCCAAGAGGCCAATATCCGATCCATACCGACGTTGATGGCTTTCCGTGATGGTGTGCTTGTCTTCTCTCAGCCGGGCGCGTTGCCGGCATCATCCCTGGAAGAAGTCATCACCGCGGTCAAAGGCCTCGACATGGACGACGTCCGCAGACAGATTGCTGCCGCAGAGGCAGAAGCAGGAGAACCAAAGACCTAGAGACGATTGCGGCCGAAAATTCCTCGCCGCACACGCTCGACAATATTCTTCGTCGGCGGCTCGTTGTAATGGTCGGCACGATCTTGGCCTGACATCGCAGCGATGGCGTCCATCACTTCATCGGTGGCGTGGCGCCTGGCCCTCCCAGAATCAGCTTTGCCGTGGCGCGACAAGTCCAAGGGCTTGCCAAACTGAATGGTGACTTTGGCTGGGCGAATTCCGCTGGTGCCAACGGGTTGGACGTTTTCTGTTCCCCTCACCGCAACCGGCACCACCAAAACGCCGGCGTTCAACGCCAGCCATGCCACGCCTGTTTTGCCTCTGTACAGGCGTCCGTCTCGCGAGCGAGTCCCTTCGGGATAGACCGCGAACGCCTGTCCTCCCTGAAGAAGAGAAAGTCCTGCGTCTAAAGCGTCCTGCGCAGCCTGTCCGCCTCCCCGCGTCACCGGTATCGCGCCAATACTGCTAAAAAACAGCTTCGAGATGCGCCCTTTCACGCCGGGAGTGGTGAAATAGCTTTCTTTCGCCAAGAAACTCACGCTGCGAGGCGCAAACAAGGTGATAAAAACGCTGTCAATGAAAGAGAGGTGATTACTTGCCAGAAGCACGGGCCCTGCGCCGGGAACATTCTTGCGCCCGACAATCTTTGCGCGAAACAGCGCCCGAGCCAGCGGTCCCAGAATAAGCCTGCTCGTTTGTTTCAACATAGTGACCTACTTGCGTTTAGTGGGCTTCTTGACCTTAGCGGGAATACCCACCGCTAGCGCGTTAGAAGGCACGTCATCGACCACGACGGAGAGTGCGCCTATCCTCGCGTCATCGCCAATCGTCACGGGACCCAGAATCGCGGCCCCCGCTCCCACCAGCACTCGGTTGCCCAATGTGGGGTGGCGTTGCCCTGTCGTTTGTTCACGAGAGGCTTGGATCTTTCCCCCGAGCGTTACGCCGTGATACACCAGGCAGTCATCCCCGACTATTGCGGTTTCCCCGATCACTACACCCATGCCGTGGTCAATGACCAGACGCCTGCCGAGGGTGGCACCGGGATGGATTTCAATTCCCGTGAGCCACCGGGCGACGTTTGACACGATGCGCGCGGGCAAAAACCACTCCCAGCGCCACAGCCAATTCGCTACGCGGTACCAGGCAAGAGCGCACACCCCTGGTGAGGTGAGAAACACTTCGAGGGACGTACGAGCGGCCGGGTCTCTCTCCCGCACCGCCTGAATATCTTCGCCGATGCGTGAGGTGGGGGTCATTTAGGTATCAAGTCCTTCATAGAGAATGGTGGAGAGGTAACGCTCTCCAAAACTAGCCAAGACCACAACAATAGTCGCACCGGCGAAATCTGGTCTCTGGGCCAATTCGACAGCAGCATGGGCGGTTGCTCCGGAAGAAATTCCGCCAAGAATTCCCTCTTCCGCTCCCAAACGCCGAGCCATGGCGACAGCTTGTTCAGCCGAAACATCGACAATTTCATCATAAACATGGCGGTCCAAAATCTCGGGAATGAAGTTGGCGCCAATTCCCTGGATTTTGTGCGGGCCTGCTTGACCTCCGGTCAGTAGGGCAGATTCAAATGGTTCAACCCCCACGACCTTCACGCTGGGTTTGTGCTCCTTCAACCTCTGGCCCGTTCCCGTCAGCGTCCCTCCTGTACCGACACCGGCAACGAATACATCCACGGCGCCATCGGTATCGCGCCAGATCTCTTCCGCAGTGGTGCGACGGTGGATTTCAGGGTTTGCTTCGTTCTCAAACTGTTTGACATACACAGCTCCTGGAACCTCGCCAACAATCTGAGCTGCTTTGTTCAATGCACCCGTCATGCCCTCAGGGCCCGGAGTGAGCACCAGCTCGGCGCCAAAGGCGCGAAGCAACATGCGTCGCTCCATGCTCATGCTCTCGGGCATAGTCAAAATCGCGCGGTAGCCACGGGCCGCTGCAACCATTGCGAGCGCAATACCGGTGTTTCCGCTTGTGGCCTCCACGATGGTGCCGCCCGGAGCCAGCTCGCCGGAGGCTTCAGCCGCATCCACAATTGCGACGGCCAAACGGTCCTTGACAGACGACGTGGGGTTATAAAACTCCAACTTCGCCAAGACGGTGGCCCCAGCTCCTTCGGTCACGCGGTTGAGGCGCACCAGAGGAGTGTTACCGAAAGCTTCAGTGATGTTTCCATATACCAACGACATGACATCCTTCTTTCCCTTGAGACACGGCTCTCCCCAGCGTATTGCTAACGCCCGGGCCCACACGCGCATGCGTCATACTGTGACGTCGAAGAGTAAGGGTTCCCTGCTGTGCTAACTGTCCTCCTGGGTCTTTCCGGAGCCCTCACCTACGGGGCTGCCGATTTCTATGGCGGCCTAGCTTCAAGGCGGTCCTCCACGCTACTGACCACTGCGGGCGTCGCGGTGGTGGGTCTGGTGGCAATGCTGCTTGCGTCACTGTGGGTTCCCTCCACATCCAGTCTTGACGCCTGGCTTATCGGTGGGGCCTCGGGGCTTGCCGGCGCGATAGGAATCGGGTTGCTCTATGGCAGTTTGGCAATAGGCCCCATGAGCATTCTCTCCCCCACCACAGCTTTCATTTCGGCAGTGGTACCCGTGGGAATTGGGCTAGGCCGTGGAGAGAACGGGGACCTCAGGTTTCTCCTCGCATTGGGTGTGGCACTGGTCGCAATCATTTTTGTGGGCTTTGTTCCCGAGAGAGGGGCAATCCGCCCCCGGCCTCTGGGACTTCTCATGGCCGTGGCTTCGGGTGCCTTCATTGGACTCACGATCGTCCTCATCGATGCAACCCCGGATGATTCGGGGCTTATTCCTCTGCTGGCCAATCGCACCGTCTCCACCACAGCGCTGGGACTGGCGATTCTCGGGATGTTTGTCTGGCGAGGAGTAAGGCGTAAGAGCCCTCGGATTCCAGGGCTCAACAAAATACCCAGCGTGTGGGTCATGATTGTTGTGGCGGGAATTCTCGATGCGCTGGCCAACGTTGTCGTGCTCTATGGCTTACGCGTCGGAGCTCTCTCCGTCATGGCTGTCCTTATTGCCCTCTACCCCGCGGGGACCATTTTGTTGGCCGGCGTCGTGCTCAAAGAACGCGTCGCCGCCATCCAATGGGTGGGGCTTGTTCTTGCCCTCACCGCAAGCGCCCTTCTCGCTCTCTAGGCGAGAGCGAGAGCTGTCACGTCTGAAGGCTTCTTGTCCTCCGGAGTAACAACGATGCCTGCTTGCTTGAGGAGATCTACGACGCGACGCGTACGAGGTTTCGTGGTCAAAGTGATGACCACACCTTCTTTGCCCGCGCGACCGGTTCGACCGGAGCGGTGAACATAGGACTTGAAATCCTCGGGCGCATCCACCTGAATCACCGTCTCAATGTCATCGATGTGAATACCGCGAGCGGCCACATCGGTGGCAACCAAGACGTTCACACGACCTGAGGTCAGTTTGTCCAGGTTGCGTTGGCGCCTAGCTTGGTTGAGGTCGCCGTGAAGACTGACGGCGGGAATGCCGTTGTCATCAAGATGATCTGCAAGTTCCTCGGCAAAGGCGCGCGTGCGGGTGAACATGAGCGTCTTGCCGGTGACCCGCGCGAGGCGCACAACCATGTCGCGTTTGTCTCGCTGATCCACCACGTAGACACGGTGATCGATGGTGGAGGTTTCCTGAGTTTCCCCTGCCACCTCGAAGACCGCTGGGTTGGGGAGGAATTCCTTCACGATGTTAGAGACACCGCGGTCGAGGGTTGCAGAGAACAGCAAACGCTGGCCATCGCGAGCGGTGGCAGAGAGGATGCGTTGCAAAGGCTCAATGAACCCAAGCTCGGACATGTGGTCTGCCTCGTCGACAACAGAAATGACGACCTGAGAAACATCGAGTTTCCCTCTCGCCATCAGGTCCTCTATACGCCCGGGAGTTCCAATCACAATGTCCACCCCGCGCTCGAGAGCACCAATCTGGCGACCGATGGGAACGCCTCCGTAAATCTGGGTGGTGAAGAGACCCACACTGCGTGCGATGGGCTGGACAGTGCGATCAATCTGCAAAGCAAGCTCCCTCGTGGGAGCAAGGATCAGTGCGCGGGGCGCGCGTCCAACAGCCCGCTTCACGCCTTTGCTGGACAAACGCAAGAGGCGTTCCACCGTGGGCGCAGCGAAGGCAATGGTTTTGCCCGAACCGGTTCGACCGCGTCCCAAGACGTGGCGACCCTCAAGGGCGACGGGAATCGTGGCCGCCTGGAGGGCGAACGGAGTCGTGGCGCCTTGCTGAGCGATTGCTTGGACAATGAGGTCGCCGAGACCTAGGTCGCCAAACTTTAAACCCTCGGCCGAGTCAGCGGTGACGGAGATGGCTTCCAGCGCATCGTGAATCACTTCGGAGCGGTTGTGACGGGGACGCTCAGAGGAGCGGTCCGCGCGGGGATTGGTGTTACGCGAACCGGAGTAGCCCTGGGGCCGACCCCCGTCGCGGGAATCAAAACGCTCTCTCGATTCGGAGCGCGGCGAACGGTCGCTAGAACCATGGCGCGGTGAGCGCTCGGAGCGAGAAAACCTGTCATCAGAAGACTGACGGGGGGGGCGGTCGTAACCACCCTCACGGGCAGGTCGGTCGCTTCTTGGTGCGCGGTCAGGACGATCGCTGCGCTCAGACCGCGCCGGGCGGTCATCACGTGCGCGGTCATCACGGGC
>CAYUJX010000017.1:0-18508 GCA_964445125.1 uncultured Microbacteriaceae bacterium | reverse complement strand
GAAAAGAGCGAGTCAAGCTTCGGCCCGCCATCGCCATCGAACGTGTACGTGGCGTTGTTTTCGTTTCCTTCACCACCGGAAGGAAAGTCGAGCTCGAGGGGAGGAGAGCCCTCTGGCCCGCCCACAACCGAGTAGGGCGGGGAGTTCTCACCAAAGTAAATACGGGGTTCGTATTCGCCGAACGCTCCGGACACGGGAATTCCCGATTCAAGGAAGCGGGGCTGACCATCTTCGGTCCGCTGGTTTCCGTACGCCGCGACCATTCCATACCCGTGGGTATAGACAATCGTGTTGTTATACCAACTTTGGGTATTCAAACCGTCGAGGTTGATTTCACGAGCTGCGAGCACCGTATCTGTGCGCTCCCCATCCACGATGTAGCGACCCACATCAAGGTACTGCGGGAACTGGTAGTACTGACGGAACTGCTCGAGCTGAGCAAAAGCGTCTGTCACCAGGGCCGGGTCGATAATGCGGATGTTTGCGGTGGTTTCAGCATAAGCACGCAGCGCCCCCGGAGAGGTGTCTGTCGAGGCTTCGTACTCAATCTCCACAACATCGGCGATGCCATAAGCATCGCGGGTAGCGTCAATGTTGCGCTGAATGTAATCCTGTTCGAGCGTCCTTGCGCTGGGGTTAACCTGGAAGCGCTGAACGATGGAGGGGTAACCCAAGCCGAGGACCAGGCCCGAGACGATGTACAGCGCGGTCCCCACCACAGCGAGGCGCCACCGTCCGATGATGGCTGTCAACAAGAACAACACGGCCACAATGATCGCTATACCGGCCATGATGGCTCGGGCAGGAATCGTGGCGCTGACTTCGGTGAAGCCGGCACCAAATGGCAGGAAGCCCCCACCCCTAGACACCAGTGTGTCGTACTGCTGTAGCCACAGATTGGCTGCCTGAATCAGGAAGTACAGGACTCCAAGGATGCCCAACTGAATCCGCATGGTGCGAGAGATGCGAAGCTCACGGCCGTTAAGAGAAATAGCGCCGTAGAGAAAACCTGTGAGTGTGGCTGTGATGGCCGAGAGGATCAAAATGGTGGAAACAAACCCAATCACGGCGGTGAAGACGGGGAGCTCGAAAACATAGAACCCGATGTCGAGACCAAACTCGGGATCAACGCGTCCGAAAGGTTCGCGATTCATCCAGAGCAAGAACTGCGGCCAGCTTCCCGCAGTGCCCAACCCGGAAAACAGGGCCAAAAGGGTGGGGATACCGATCATCGCTACACGACGAATGGGATCGATAATTTGGCGGTAACGATCAAGCTCGGTGCTCAGCTTTGCGTAGACAGGCCGGAAACGATAGGCGACATTGATGCTCAGCCATACGGGGATAAACATCGCAACGAAGCCAATAACAAACATGCTGACCGTGCCAACCCAATTGGTGATGAGCACTTCGAGGTAACCCAGCTGGTCAAACCACAACACATCGGTGTAGAGGGACGCAAAAAGGAAGAATGCTCCCAGGATGACTCCAATCACCACTGCAGTGATGATGAGCGGCGCGCGACGGGCGTTCAATATTCCAGAGACTGCTTGAGACACGAGTAAAAGCCTTTCATGGCTGGGGTCAGGTATTAGTGTACAAAGAAAGACCTGGGGGGCGAAACCTACGCTCCAGGACAGGTGGGTGGCGCGACCCCTTCACGGATTGCCTGAAGCGCTTCCACAGCGTCATCCAGGGTGGCCACGGGGATAACCTCCAAGCCGTCAGGAATGTGATCCACTAGGTCGGGACAGTTCCCCAGAGGCGCGATAAACCACGTGGCACCATCATCGAGCGCACCAAACAGTTTGTGGCGGATTCCGCCAATACTCCCCACCTCCCCTTGGGCATTAATGGTTCCTGTTCCGGCAATAACGGCTCCGTTGGTGAGATCCTCAGGCGTCAACATGTCCACGATGCCGAGGGCAAAAAGAAGCCCCGCGCTGGGACCACCCACATTGTCTAACGCAATATCAATCTCGAGCGGGAAGTCATAACGACCTGACACCAGAATGCCGATCATGGGGGTGGGAGATTCCCCCTGGGACATCCGCGGGCGAACCTCGACGTCAACTTTGGCTCCGGCACGCTCTATGTCCATAGCAAGCAGTGAGGTCACCCCCGAATCGGAGATGATTTCGCGCAACTGGGTGACCGTGTGGACCGGGACCCCCCCTGCGCTTCCAATCACGTCGCCCTCAAGCAGGACCCCCTCGCTGGGGCCGCCCTCCAGGGCCTGATTCACCACGAGCATGCTGGTGAAGGGAACTCCTAGATAGCTCAAGGCTGCGGCAATAGCTTCTTGCTGGGAATTTTCCATATCAATCTGAGCGGCCTCACGGTTTTGCTCCACCGAAAACCCCGGAGGGTAGGCCACGTCAACAGGAATCACCGTTCGGGTGGGATCTAACCACCCCGCCATCACATCAAACCAGCCCGGTAAGTTCTCAGGATTACCCGAACGTGTGACCGTAGTGAGTCTCAGCTCCCCCGTCGTTTCAAACACTTGCTCGCCTGAGATAGTGATCAACGCCATCTCAGAATCCCCCGCCAGGACAGACCCGAGAGTGTCGTAAGTAGGACCAGGGTTGTCAATGACGTAGGGGGCAGGAAAAAAGGAGAGTCCCAGCACTATCACGCCGGTCAGGCCCAACATCAGCCAACCAGCACGGCGCGACCGCCGTTGCACCCCAGGAGTGGGGTCGTGTGGTTCAAAAATGCTCATCGTGGCCGCTTCCTGAGGGTCAATGAAAGAGCATAACGGGGTCACCCTGTGGCAAGCCCTCAGCGAAATGGGGTGGGGCTCAAAGACCCGCGGACTACGGTGAAGGTATGGCAGACAAGTTCGACGGAGACATCCCCGACTTTGGGGATGAAGACGCTCTTCGGGAAGCGTTCCAGCGTTTCTTGCAGGGCGATGAAACTTTTGACCCAGCTGAACTCATGAAAGCCGCGGGCATTGATGTGAACGGCCCGGAACTCAAGGCCATGATGCAGCAGCTCGGGTCAGCGTTCGGCTCTGATGGTCTCCTGAAAACTACTGCTTCACGTGACCATGCCGTCAGCGTTGCCAGCGAGGGGTCTACTTCTCCGGATTCCGCCACCTCACAGGCGTTGAGCTCAGCCGCGAATGTCGCCACGCTGTGGTTGGGCGAGGTCACGAGCATCGCCGAGCTCGCCGAAGCTCCCGTCATAGCGACCAGAACAGATTGGGCGCGACGAAGCCTGCCCGTGTGGGAAGCAATTTCTGAGCCGGTCGCCACCGCTATCCCGCGCGCCGTCTCTGGGATGATGGCCAGCCAAGCGCCAGAAGCACTCGCCGATACCTTCGCCTCACTTTCTGGTCAAATGGAAAAAGTCACCCATGGTTTGTTTCACCTTCAACTCGCACAAGTGGTGGGCAACCTTGGCAAAGAAGTGCTTTCCGGTGGAGATATTGGCATTCCGCTGATCCACGGAAGCTCTGAATATGATGTCCAGGCCATGCTGGTTGCGCAGAACATGCGCGAGTTTTCAGCGGATCTTGATGTGCCGCTGGAGGAGGCAGATATCTATCTTGCGGTCCGAGAAATCGCGCATGCCAGGCTGTTCCGGCATGCCCGCTGGTTACGCCTTCACTTGATGAGCGCCATCCGTGATTTCGCCGCGGGTATCAGCATCGATGCAGATTCACTGATGAACCTTTCAGAAGATTTTGACCCCACCGATACCGAGGCGCTGACAGAACTCTTCACCAGTGGCGCCCTCCTCCCTGAGCGCACCGAAGAGCAAAACCGAGCCCTCCATCGTTTGGAAACCATGCTTGCGTTGATTGAAGGGTGGGTGGACCATGTCACAACTTTGGCCACCACTCGCTTACCTAAGGCTTCCTCTCTCGCGGAAACCATTCGCCGACGCAGAGCCAGTGGCGGGCCTGCGGAGCGGGCCTTTTCGACTCTTGTCGGCTTGGAGTTGCGTCCACGACGCCTTCGTGAAGCGAGCACATTGTGGGCGCACATAACGCACGCTCTCGGGCCCGAGGCTCGGGACGCTCTCTGGCGACACCCGGATTCTCTTCCTACCGATGCAGACTTGGAAAACCCCAGCGAGTGTGTTTCACGCCTCAGCAACCCTGCCTCCGGTGACGAGATGGACCAGGCACTCCAGGATTTACTGGAGGGTGAAGCCGAGTCCTAAGCCTGTGCATAGCGCGCCGCATGAGCCCCTGCTTCTGCGCCACTATCGCACTATGGCCTCTCCTGTTGTCAAGATTGATCCGCGGCTCCCCATCGTGTGGCGAAATCCCCGCGCTGTTCAAATCGGCGTTGACCCGCCCCAGGCCACTTTGCGCGACGTGGACGATCGCGTCTTGCCTTTGCTCCACGGTCTCCATCTCGGCGTGACCATCGCAGGCGCTAGTCTGTTGGCGCGTGAAGCCGGATTAACCGTGTCTGAAAGCGCCCTCATCATGCGCCGTCTTGCCCCAACTTTCCTTGCCCCAGAACACAGTCCGCTGCCCTCTCTGCTTCTTCGCGGTCACAGCGCTCACCTCCCACATTTTGCTCACGTGTGGCGCGCCCTCGGCCACACGGTTTCCGATTCTGCCCAGAAGGAGGGTGGGGGCGGGAGTGGCTCCCGTGAGGAAGCAGTCCTGGTCGGAAATTTTGTGCTCGACCCCGCTCTCTATCGAGCGTGCTTGCAAAGCGACACGATTCACACCGCGGTCGTTTTCCTCGACCAATCCCTCTTGATAGGACCCCGAGTGACACCAGGGCGAGGGCCCTGTGTGCATTGCGTGTGGCGCAATACCTCGGATCGCAACCCCCATCACCTGGCGATCACGAGTCAGCTGTGGGGTCAACGAGCTGCCACAGATACGAAAGAACTTGCCGCCTTAGCTGCGTGGTATGTCCGCGATCTCATCCACTCCCCCCGCCAAGGAGCCGTCCTCCGCATTGACGGGCTCACCAGAGTGGTGAGCGAAATACGGGAAAAGCCGTCAGCGGAGTGTGCCTGCCGCGGACTGGGCGAGCCGTCTAGGGCCGGCCAAGAGCTTCCAGAAAGCGACTCATCTGGCGCATCCCAAAACCCTCTTTTGCCCGCTCAGCCATAGACAACACCAGCTCATCCCTGGCTCGAGTCACGCCGACATAAAAAAGTCGCCGTTCCTCTTCGATGGCCTCCTCCGACGTGGCGTAGGAGATGGGGAATTGACCTTCAGCCAAGCCGATCATAAACACTAAGGGCCATTCGCGGCCCTTAGCCGAGTGCACCGTGGTGAGCGTGACAGCTCCGACGCTCGGTGCGTCTCCGGCGACAGACTTGTCTCCAAGAATTGCGGAAAAATCTCTCAGCGTCATTCCGGCAGGCTGGGACCGAACGAGGTCGCGAAGAGCAACCAGGTCCTCATACCTTGCACGTTCCGCACCCTGATGGTCGGGTCCTTCAGCGCTCAAACCCAGACCAAACAAGATGTCCTCCACCACGATGATTAACTCACCGGTTACCCCAGCGACAGCCGCGCCTCGAATCTCCATTACCGCCCGTTTAATATGACCTTCGTCAAAAAATGGGATCGCCCCGCGGACCCGATAGCTCACCCCTCGCTGCGCGAGCGCTTTTTCACACGCCAAGGATTGCGCGCCAAAGCGCATCAACACGGCGATGTCATCGGGTAACACTCCCGACTCAATCCTCGTCGCGATCATTGTCGCGACATAGTGCGCCTCGGCCTCATCTGTCGAGGCAATATGGCGCCGAAGCGGCGCCCCCGCCTGGGTGACAGGCTTCAGGTTCAAAGCCCCAGGCTTGCCCAGGACAACACTGTTGGCAGCATGAACAATTTCGGGTGTGGAGCGGTAGTTTCGCTCCAACTTCACCACATGAGCTGTGGGATATCGGCTAGGGAAGTCCAAAAGATACCGACTAGTAGCTCCGGCAAAGGTGTAAATCGTCTGGCTGGCATCGCCCACGACGACGAGATCTTCCCGCTCGCCCACCCATAAATCCAGCAGCCGTTGCTGAAGGGGTGAAACATCCTGGTATTCGTCCACCAGAAGTGCGGAATATTGTGCTCGAACTTTCTCCAAAACCTTCCTGTCATCCTCGAGCATTCCCACCATGGCGAGAAGCACGTCCTCAAAATCAATGCGCGAGGCCTCGTCTTTCAGGACCTCGTAGCGCTCGTGTACACGTCCGAGCGCCTCCAAGGACAACCCGCCCGGGAGGCCACCAGCGCGGCTTGTGCGCGCCTGGTGATACTGCTCAATAGTGAGCCCGTGAATTTTTCGCCACTCGATTTCGCTCGCGATGTCGCGCAGCGCCGCTGTGTCGAGTTTGAGGTGAAGGCTGTCGAGCGCTTTAGCAATCACGCCGGCCTTAGAGGGCAGAATATCTGGCAGATACCCTCCTGTAACCGTGGGCCAAAAATGTTGAAGTTGCCGCAGTGCTGCCGAGTGGAAAGTCCTCGCAGCGACGCCTCTCACGCCGAGGGCACGCAACCTGCTTCCCATCTCACCGGCCGCTTTCGCGGTGAACGTGAGGGCGAGAACATTTTCCGGTTCATATTTGCCCTCGGCGACCCCGTAGGCAATCCGATGGGTCAACGCGCGGGTTTTACCCGTTCCAGCACCCGCTAAAACACATAGCGGCTCATCCCACGTGGTCGCCACCAGTCGCTGTTGCTCATCTAACCCGGCAAGCGCGTCGCTGGCGGTCATGGTGAATGTTGCTCGGCTTCCCACCAGCTATCGATCATCGCCCTCGCAATCGAAGGAGGGCCAGGGAGCGTGATGCCGCTGCGACCATCCTGAAGGTCTTGTCGGCTAAACCATCGCAGGTCAATGATTTCCGTCCCATCGGGCCGCAAATCATTGTGGTGTGCCGGGTCAAGCTCCGCCTGAAAACCCACCATGAGTGACGCAGGAAACGGCCACGGCTGTGACCCCATATACCGGGGGTTGGTTACGACCAGCCCTGATTCTTCCCACACTTCTCTGATTACTGCAGCCTCCAAGGATTCTCCCGGCTCCACAAAGCCCGCGAGAAGTGAATAGCGATGCGATTCCCACAGAGCGTTACTGCCCAGGACAATACGGTCCTGCCCATCGGTAATCAACGCGATCACCGCGGCGTCGGTTCGAGGGAAAAGATCCCCTCCCGTTTGAGCATCAACCCTGGTCCACCCCGCTTGGCCTTCCTGGGTGGCTGCGCCTGTTCGAGGGGAAAAGGTGTGAGCGTCATGCCAGTTCGCCATGGCGAGCGCCTCCACGATGATTCCTGAATCCAAATCATCGAGCGTGTGTGCAAGGGTCCGCGCGCTTATCCACCGCGACACATCAGGCTCGAGGGCTTCGCCCACGGGATCATCCACGACAGCTGCTACAAGGCGTGTCCCTGCAGCAATCCCCCTGACACGGTGCGTCGTCACTCCCAGATAAATGCGGTGGCGGGTGGCGGCAATCGCGGCGGGAGCAAAAAGAGCTAGGCGTGAAGGCGATCCTTCATCAAGGAGCGCCTCGCCGCGCCAAATCACGACGACGGTGGTGGTGGGATCCGCCCACAGCGCCTCCAGAAACCCCGGAATCTTGCGCGAGACAGAGTCCCGATCGACGCGGGAGCGAGAGAGCGGCAAGCTCGAGGTGAGCGACACATGTGCCTTTCTACAAAAGCCTGACAAGGAGCCAAGAGAGCCCTAGGCGTGGTGTGGCTATGCGCGAGGGGCACACCTTCGGCGCTTACCCTGGAGCAATGAACCACACCCCTCTCATGCTATCGGCGCTCGCCACCAGTGCGGTGCAGGGGTTTCAGGCTGTGAGCGCCCAATCGCTTTCTACGCCCGAGCGCGACGCCGCTCTGGTGCACGATGTGAATAATCTGGCCTGGCTGATCGAAATTCCCCTCTCTGACGCCGACGCGCTCGCGCATTCTGACGAGCTCTCGGCCACCAGAGCGCTTACCGAAGGCTTGCGATCGCGATTGCCTTTCCAGGTCCCTAGCGTTTCGGGAACAACGCAGGTGGGTGAGAGAACACTGAGCGTGAGCGCCTATCTTCCCGGCTCCCACCTCACCGCCCAGAACGTGACCCCCGTGAGTGCGGCAAGTTTTGGCCAGGCCCTTGCTGCTATCCATGCTCTCCCGACCAGCAGCATGGGGGACTTTGACCGCCCCGTCCTTTCGACCCTAGACGCGTTGCGCGAGTGCGCGGGTGTGGTGGATTCTGCTGCGGCGACCGGCCTTCTTCCCCAGTCTCTTCTCCGTCGTTGGGAAACAGCATGCGAGGATCAGGGCCTGTGGCAATCCGACGCCATGGCCATTCACGGAGAAATGCAACTGAGCCGTTTCCTCACCGAAGACCACAAGGTTGTTGCCGTGGACGGATGGACACGTTTCTCCCAGGGTGACCCCGCCACAGACATGGCGTGGCTCACCACGCCAGCCAATAGCGCCTTCGCCACCGCAGTTATTACCGCTTACCACCAGCAACGGCCCGCAGCCGACCGATGGATTATGCACCGCGCCAGATTTTACGCTGAATTGGATATTGCGCGCTGGCTCCTACACGGTGTGGGTCTCGGCCACGACACTATTGTCCGTGATGCCTCCGACATGCTCGCTACCCTCAACGACCGGGTCGCCGGCGATATGGACGCGGCGCTCACTGCGCGGATTAGCCACGGCAAGCACCCCATCTCTGGGGCGTAGCGGGCTTCAGAAACGAAGCGCCTCCAAGATCAGTTTCTCGAACTCTTCCGCGCCGGGCAGGTCACTCGGGGTGACAAGTGTGGAGCCCTCTGCATACCAAAAACTTGCCTCAATCTGCTCCAGTGGCGTAGCACTCCACTTGGACCAGGCGAGGCGATACGCGGCGAGTTGAAGTGCTTTAGCGGCGAGCTCTTCATCACTGCCGGGCGCCTTGCCCGTTTTCCAGTCCACGATATGAACTCCGCGAGCGCCCGGGAAAACCGCATCTATCTTGCAAATGACGATGTGGGGACCCACCGGTAAGTGAAGTTCCGCCTCAATGGCGAGCGGAGCCAGAGAAGCGAACTCGGAAGCAGCAAACGCCGCTTTCCACTCTTCCAGGGACAGAGCGTCGTCCTCCACGGTGTTGCCTTCACCCTCGTGGAGGAAAGGACCCGGAACAGCGGTGTCAAAACGCTCTTCCACAAAGCGGTGAAAAAGTGTGCCCCGCAGCGCAGCTCGATGGGGTTTCTGGGGAGTGGGCCTCGCCAATGCTTCTCGAAACGCTGCTGGATTCAACACCAATCGCTCGAGCGAGGAAGCCGGGATGCGGACCGGGACGCTCACATCATCAGACGGTAGTGGTGGTGTGAGAAAACTCTGCGCCACCTGCGCGAGCCCCCGATCGTGGGCCGCAGCGCGCTCGTCTCTACCCTCACTCAACTCTTCTCTCACGGCCTTGGCGGCGGCTTCGAGCACGGGTCGCCGTGAACCCAGCGGATCCGGCGGCCACGAAGATGTGCCGCGTTCTTCTTCTAGTGGTGC
Source organism: uncultured Microbacteriaceae bacterium (assembly GCA_964445125.1). Taxonomy (GTDB): domain Bacteria; phylum Actinomycetota; class Actinomycetes; order Actinomycetales; family Microbacteriaceae; genus Pontimonas. The sequence continues at coordinate 9,022 of CAYUJX010000017.1, read as the reverse complement.
CGCATCAGGGAAAGGATTCTCGTCGACAGCAGGCAGGAGGCCCGCATCAACCAGTTCAGCGAGGAACCTCGAGGGTTTGCGCGGCGATACCTGGTGCGCCCAGTAGGAGCCGGTCAGCAGAAGGTGGGACTTGGCTCTGGTGAGAGCCACGTACATCAGCCGGCGCTCCTCGGCGAGGTGATGGGCGCGCATATCTTCGCGGAACGCTTTCTCAGTGTCGGAGAGTGCCTTTTTCGAATCACTCCCCCGCCACGAAAAGACCGGCAGTGAATGTCGGTCTCCCCGGAAGTCATAGGGCAGCTCCCCACCAGTAGTCCACCCTCCAAGACCTTTGGGCTTTGTGGGTAACTCGTCTTCGACCAGGCGCGGGATGGCCACCAGGTCCCATTCCAAACCTTTCGCTCCGTGAATGGTCAGCACTTGAACACAGCCGGCTTCGGGTTCTTCTGCGCGAGGAGACAGGTTGTCTTTGCGCTCAGCCTCATCAAGCCACTGAACGAAACCCGTTACCCCATCGTCATCGGCAAATGCCAGATACCCGGTGAGCGCCTCCATAAAAGCCTCTCTGGCAGCCATGGATGAGGTGCGAAGAGGGTTGGCCAGAAGTTCACTATCGAGTCCAAGTTCGACCTCAATGGCAACCACAAGCTCGGCAACATCTCCAAAACGCTGCGCCTGCAAGGAGACAAGGACGCGATGAGCATCGGCCAAGCGGGTGAGCCCCTCAGGCGAATACTGCTTGCGTTGATGATGCTGTGAGGGCGAACCAGCGATGAAAAACAGTGCGTCTATCAATCCGGCGTGATCGCCCGGCGCCACAGAAGCCTTCAAGGTGCGGGCAAAGTCAGCCTCTAACTCGTCACCGTGTTCATCGCGCTTGGCAAGCCACTTGGCGGTCGTGGCCAAAGCGTGAACATCGGCCACACCCAAACGCCATTTTCCCCCGGTGAGAAGGCGAAGCAACTCTGTTTCTGCGTGGGGGTGGGCTAAGACCCGCAACGTACACACCACGTCTGCAATCGCCGGATCTTCTAACAACCCGCCAATGCCGAGCACGTGAACCGGGACACCAGCATCACCAAGAGCATCCACAAAAATTCTTTGATGAGCTCTGGCGCGCAGAATCACGGCGGCGCTGGGAGGTCTTGGGTCCTGCAGGTGGCGATGGAACCAGTCGGCGACAGCTCGTGCTTCTTCGAGCACCGTTGCGGGGAAAAGGACTTTGGGCGCCAGGGAGTTGGCGCCCTCGCGGGGTTTAAGAACATCCGCTTGAGGTCCAGGCAACTCCCGTAGCGGGCCAGCAATGTGGTTGGCCGCGTCCAATACGGCGGTCCCATTGCGCCAGGAGGTGGACAGGGTTGCAGCGTGGACGTGGGGCCCAAACGCGGTTTCAAAATCGACCAGGTTGGCGCTACTGGCGCCTCTCCACCCATAAATAGCTTGATGCGGGTCCCCCACGGCCATCACAGGATGCTCGCCAAAGATTTCAGAAAGCAGGCGTGTCTGCGCCACGGAGGTGTCCTGGTATTCGTCGAGCAAGACTGCGCCAAACCGTTCTCGTAATCCTTGTGAAAGCGCCGGGAAGCGTTGCACCAGTTCCAACGCAAAAGCGATTTGGTCCGAAAACTCGACCACCCCGCGCACCCTTTTCGCGTGCGCAACCTCTGCCACCAGATCCACGAGTGTGGGCAACAGTGAGACCTGGAAGACCCACTCCTCAACCTCGGCGTATTGCCCCCTTCCTCCGGCAGGAAGATCAGACAGAGCCGAGAAATCAGAGACAAAAGCCTCTAACTCTCCCTCCGCCAGGGGGTTTTCTGACAGCCGTTGTGAAAGCCGCCGCACCATCGTGGTGACGCGGGCAGGATCTAGGCCCCACGTCTCAAGGGCAGGAAGAGAACTGCGCGCCACAATTCTTCTGGTCAAAGCCCAGGCGCTTGCTTCAGACATCACGATTGCCTCGGGGTCTCGACCCAGCAAAACAGCGTGGTCACGATAAAGGCCCGCCGCGAAAGCGTTGTAGGTAGACACGGTCGGTCCCTCAAACTCATCCACAACAACACCCGCGTCCGAGGCTCCCAACTTCTCAAGGTGTGACCGAATACGACGCGATAGTTCCCGGGCGGCCTTCTTGGTGAAAGTCAATCCCAGCACTCCAGCCGGTTCGACGTGAGAATTGGCTATCAGCCACAGCACCCGCTGGGACATAGTCTCTGTTTTTCCCGAACCGGCACCGGCAATAATGCGGAAGGTACCTGCCGGGTCGCCTTCAATGATCGCCTCCTGCTCTGGCGTGGGCACACCGGAGCCGACAAGAGCGGCTAACTCCCGAGCGCTAAACATCTCCACACACCTGCCCTATTGCGTGCCAACGATGCCGGGCAGGCGAACCGGGAGGTCCAAACGCACGGGGTTCCCCGGAAAACTCGTGGGAAGAAATCACCGCTGCAGCCTTTTCGATTCGCGCCAGAAACGCACTCCGGGCTTCACCCGTGAGGGGAGCCTGCGTGGCTAAACGATACGTTTTGCCACGCACTCCTTGTTTGACAAAAAGCAACACGGCGCCCGCCGAACCGGGGTTTCCTTGATCCCACAGTTGTCTCATTTCCTCAGATTCCAGGCCCATTTGATAGGCCAGCATTTGGGGGTTATCCGCAACTCCCGCATCGGTTTGGTGGGCGCCGGTTTTAAGATCGACAACAAGAATGTCCCCCGATGCGGTGGCCTCAAGGCGATCAATAACCCCGCGCATAACGACGTTTCCATGATGGATACTGAAAAAGGCTTCTGTGGCCACCACGCTGGCGCCTTCACTGCGTCGGTCCCGGGTGTAATCACCTAGCGCGGAGACCATGGCAAGCGCAATACGACGCTGGTAGCTCTCCACCCATCCCGCCTCATACTCGAGCTCACCAAAGCGCGACTCCACGTCGTTCCACATGGCACGCGGGTCTCCATCGGGATGCGCCTCCCATGCCTGGTGAAGCAATAGGCCGACTCCCCTGGCGGGCGCAGGATCATTTCTCGCAACGGAAGAGAGAAACCAATCCATGGGGGATTCCTCAATCGCACCCAGGGCGGAGGGCGACACGGGAATCTCTCCGTGCGGGTATAACGGCTCGGTGGTCGATATCGGCGCAAGACCCCACCAGGTGTCGGGGTGCGCTCCAGGGATATTCCAGTGAGCAGCGAGCGCCAAATCCTGAGCGATGTCCGATGTCGGCTTTCCTCCCTCCACAGCGATGTAAAGCTCCCGTCGCAACCTGCCGACAACGGATCGAGGCGACGCAGCGGGCTCTTTTTCCGGTGCGAGAGCCTCCGCGTGTGCCGTAACGAGAGAAAAAAGTGCGCTGGGCTCGGACTCTTCGGATTGAGTCGCCGTAACCACAAGTCTTTGACAGGTCCTGGAGGTAGCCAACGCGAAGAGACGAAGCTCATCGTCTTTAACCACTTTAGCTTCATCGATAACCGCATCATCAACACCCCGAAGTGCGGCACCAAGGCGATGGGAAGCAAGCAGAGAGCCGCGCAAACGAAGATCCGGCCACACGCCATCCTCCACGCCTGACACCACCACAAGGTCGAATTCTTGCCCCACAACGCCCGAGGGCGTGGAGACCACAACGGCTGGCCACAATGGGGCGGGCAACACCACATCGTTGGGCACTTCAGCGTTGAGGACCGAGTCGATAAAAACGCGAGCGCTCGCCCCGGGAGAAGTTTCACCAAAATCAGCTGCTTGAGAAAACAGCGCCACCACCGCGTCAAGGGCCCGGTGCACCCCGGCCTGCCTCGTGGACGGTTGATGGGCCATCCGTGCCCAACTTCGATGGGCACCGGTTCCCTCCCAGAGCAGCCACAACAGTTCAGCCACACTGGCATCAGGGATGTCTCGAACCTCGGCTAAGGCTGTAGCCAACGTGTGTGCTTTTGACGCAATCTGTGTGTCATACAGAGCAAAACCACCGCGATGTCCAAGGGCTTGCGCAAGCATCACATCGACGGGCTGGTAGGGCCCGTCTGCCGGGGCGCTTTTGCGCAGGGCAAACCGCAGGCGTCGCAACTCCCGCTGAGTCATGGCGCCGTATAGACCACTCAGGGCCAATACCGCTTGGCGCGACGTAAGCGGAAGGATTCCCAGCGCAAGCGCGAGGAGCTCGACAAGTTCCTTCGCTGCCGGTTGGTCACGCAACGTTGAGCCGGTCAGACTTTGCCGGGCTGGAATACCCGCCAGGGTAAGGTCTCGAACAAGCTGAGTAACTCGTGACCCTCGCCGGGCAATCACGGCGATGCGCTGGGGTGGCGTGTTCTCATCAAGTTGGGATTCACGAATAATTCTGGCGATGTTGAACGCCTCTGCCTGGGAGCTACGGGCCAGCAGGGTGTTCACAACACCGGCGCGGTCTGCCCCGGCCGCTGCACGCTGAGTCCCCGCTTGTGCGGCACCGATACGGGACGTGATTTCGGTCACCACCCGCCGGATGCCGACGCCATGACGAAACACTTCGGGTAACACAGCGGGGGCCAGACCCCATGCGGCGCCCAGATACGCGTGCCCCCCGGGTTCACTGCCACGGAACGTATTGCCAGCCACATCGGGTTCGCTGGCCACCGTGATGCCGACTCCAAGTCGGGATATCGCGACCAACAAATCGAGTCCCGCGTGAGTGAGATCATGCGCGTCATCCACCATGACGTGCCGCAGGCTCCTCCACTGCTGAGGAAGTTGCTCTGAGAGCGCTTCGCGCGCCCTGGCAAAAATCTCGCCGCTATCAAAAGCTCCGGGTCTTGCGCTGGCCATGACGCTCTGAAATTCTTCCCGAAATTCCACGGCAGCTACCCAATCAGGTCGCCTGGCCGTCGCTGCGGCCGCACGAATCTGGTCGTTGCTGGCGCCACTTTCCCCGGCGCGCGCCATCCATTCCCGAAGCTCCCCTCGGAAAACGCGAGTGCTGCGAACATCGGGCCCCAGAGGTTCCGGCCACGAAGGTCCCGACTGATCCTCAAGGTGACCCTCCAGCAGCGCCTGGATATCAACATCAATCTGACTTGCCTTCATCAAATCAGGCGGAGGCAAACCCTTATCGCGGTGATAGTCCTGCACGCAAGAAAAAGCCAGGGCGGCAAGGGATCGAACCCGCGCTCCCTGGGTGGTAAGCCCCAGCCTCACGCCGACGGTGTCTCGAAGCGAGCTCGCCTGGATTCTGGTGGGGGTCACGATGATGAGGGAATCTGGGCTCTGGCCTTGTGCAAGCAAGGCCTCGAAGCGTCGCACGAGTATCTCTGTCTTGCCCGAACCGGGTGCACCCAGGAGAATTGCATGCCGAGAAACAGGCGCCTCGAGCACGGTCGCGGGGTCAGGTGTGTCCATCACCTTCGAGGCTAATCCACACAGGTGACGTGCCCTACGCTAGAGACGTGGAAATACGCATTGGAATTATCAACACGGTCCGCGAACTCGTCATTCAGACGAGCGCGAGCACCGCAGAGTTAGAAAAAGCTATCGCCGAGGGCCTCGTGTCCGACAACGGCACTATTCGTTTTGAAGACGAAAAAGGCCACATTTTTGTCGTGGCGTCGCGGAATCTTGCCTACGTGGAAATTGGCGTGGAAAAGACAAGAAAGATTGGCTTCGCGCCCTAATCATGGCTGTCGGTCTGGTCTTCGTTGTTGCGGCCTCTGGCCTTCTCGGTTTTGGGTTGCGATACGTACTCCCCAAACGCGATCGCTTGGGAATTGCCCTCATGCCCTCTGTGGGAGTTATTGCGGGTTCCCTGGGCTGGGCGACATCCATGTGGGTGGGTCTGAGCCCCGATGGACTCTGGAGTTGGATCATCTCACTGGGGCTTGCAGCTCTCGCCCCAATTGTTGTTGGCCTGATGCTTCCCCCACGCCGGGATGCAAGCGACGCCGCCCTGTGGATTGGCTTGGCTCGCTAGGCGGTCAGCCCTACTCGATCCAGTCGCCTCGTGTGGTGAGCAACCACTTCGGTGAACACTGGCTCCAGCGGAATCTCGGTGTCTGTCGATGCGCGTGCCCTGGCAGAGAGCGCCTCTCGACACAGCAGCATCACATCCCCCACAAGGCGGCGTGACCACAGGCTCACGGTGGAGCGATAGCGATCATCGGATTCCACCAATCTGGCGAGCACACCCGCCATCTGCTCTTCATCACCCTGGTCGCTCAGGATCTGCTGGCATTTGGTGCGCAACGCTGGCGGTAAGCCGTCGGCAAGGAGGTGCCAAAAGTCTCGGGTAAAACCCGTCACCACGTAGCAGGTGGTGACCTGTTCATGCCAGCGCTGGGTGCTAAAGCGCGAGATGTGAGCAGAGAGAGTTTCCCGCGCGGGGGCTAAAGCGACAGGAACATCGTCCACGTACTCGAACAAAATCTGATGAAATGCACGGTAACGATCCATAGCGCGTCCCGACGCATTCATGAGTGCATCGGCGTCTTGGGTGGACCATGCTTCCTGGGCGCTGCCCGCAAGCATGGTCACGAGGACCGCCTGGAGGCTCGTAATGCCCGCCAAATAGTCCGCAGCGGGTGGGGCAAGCGCCCCCACGTCAACCTTGCTCGAGAGAGCGCCTGAGCTTCTCTTCGGGAGCGAAGGCTTCGCCTTCGCCTTCTTTTTCTGCCAAAACGCCATCCGCCTAGCTTAGCTGTGAGCGCAAAAAATACCCCCAGCAAGGCTCGCCAGCTACACTGGGGGAAAATCTAAAGACGAGGAATATCTAACACGTGAATTTTTCCGACCTCGGTATTGACGCCGACATGGTCGAGGCCCTCGAAGCCAAAGGAATTATCGAACCGTTTCCCATTCAGGAGCAAACGATTCCTATCGCACTCACAGGCCAAGACATCATTGGACAAGCAAAAACAGGCACAGGCAAAACCTTTGGTTTTGGTTTGCCTCTCATTCAATCCCTGGGTGCAGACCCAGCCCCAGGCGTTCAAGCCTTAGTGGTGGTCCCCACCAGGGAACTCGCGGTGCAGGTGACAGAAGACTTAGTCCTCGCCGCCGGCAATCGCAACACGACAGTGGTTTCCATCTACGGCGGTAAGGCCTATGAAGGCCAAATCGAGGCTTTGAAAGCCGGAGCGCAAATTGTGGTGGGAACCCCCGGTCGTCTGCTCGATTTGGCAAGCCAGCGTCTTTTGTCGCTGGCGAATGTCTCGGTCATGGTTCTCGATGAGGCGGACAAGATGCTCGATTTGGGCTTCCTGCCTGACGTCGAGCGCCTCTTTGCCCAAACGGCGCCCACCCGTCACACCATGCTTTTCTCGGCGACCATGCCGGGGCCCGTGGTAACACTGGCCCGGCGCTTCATGAACAAGCCCATCCACATTCGAGCGACGTCTCCGGATGAGAGCATTACGCAGGCAAATATCAAACACTTTGTGTATCGCGCTCATGCGCTCGATAAGGACGAAGTCATTGGTCGTATCTTGCAGGCTGAAGGCCGTGGCAAAACCGTCGTCTTCACACGGACGAAGCGAGCGGCTGCACGTCTCATGGAAGAACTTAACGACCGCGGCTTCTCTGCCGGTGCGGTGCACGGTGACCTCAGCCAGGACGCTCGAGAGCGCTCGATGGCAGCGTTCAAAGCCGGAAAAAAAGATGTCCTCATTGCCACAGACGTGGCCGCAAGGGGAATCGACGTGGAGGATGTTACCCACGTGATTAACCACACCATCCCCGAAGACGACAAGGCGTATTTACATCGCGTGGGACGCACGGGTCGTGCCGGGAAGACCGGGATTGCCGTGACCTTCGTGGATTGGGATGATCTGCATAAGTGGGCGCTCATCAACAAAGCGCTCGAGATGGGCATTCCCGAACCGATAGAAACGTATTCCTCTTCACCGCATTTCCTTGAGGACTTAGCCATCGCGCCAGGAACTAAGGGGCGCCTCAATAACACCCCCATTCCTCTCAAGGAGAAGCGGGCGGGCCAACCCCGCACCTCTGCGCCGGCGAAGCCCCCGCGGACCACGTCGGGTGCGGAATCCGGTGGCAACTCACCGTCCCGCGGTTCTCGGCAGCGCCAGCGCCGCCGCACGTCTTCCTAACGAAGAGGTACGGCGCCTGTAGCGGCATCAAGGATGCGGTGGAACTGAGTCTCATCAGTGAGATTTTCGCCTAAAGCATTGGGTTTTTTGGTGCCGTGAAAATCACTGGAGCCCGTGACGATGAGGTTCAGTTCGCGAGCTACCCAGGCCAACACTTTCTTACCCTGCTCCGTGTTTTCCCGGTGGTAGATCTCCAGCCCCGATAAACCTTGCTCGACCAGGGCCGCATAGTCGGCTCGAATTCCGTCACGGTCTTGCTGGTGGTCCACCGCGCTGGAGCGCTGCCCCGTGTAGGGGTGGGCAAGGATAGGAACACCGCCGGCCTGAGTAATAATCTCTAGCCCTTTTTCCAACCGTGGAGCGTAGTGCGGAACGTGATACGGACCGTCGCCGCGCAATGGCCCCTCAAACGCCTGCGTGGTGTCCAGAAAGTAGCCTTTTTCGATCAGAATATGTGCGATGTGGGGGCGCCCAGCCGTAGCACCGGGAGGAATGTGAGCTGCCACTTCCTCCCACGTAATATCAAAATCGACGGCAATTTTCTTGACCATCTGTTGTAAACGATGATCGCGATGGGCGCGAATTTTGTCCGTTTCAGTCTTGAGTGAGGGGTGCAGCGGATTGGGTAGGTATCCCAGCAAGTGGACGCTGCGCGGTGGCGCACCCGGAGATATGACCTGACAACTCAACTCGATGGCAGGAACAATGGTCAGTCCCGTCCCGGCGCAGGCGGTACGTGCTTCGTCCCATCCGCTGGTGGTGTCATGGTCGCTGAGACCCAACACGTCGACGCCGGCCGCAAGCGCATGCCCCACAAGCTCGGTGGGGCTGTCTGCGCCATCGGATGCTGTGGTGTGGGCATGAAGGTCTATTCGCAATGGCACTCTCCCATGCTAGGTGCCACACTGGAGCAATGGCGAAAAATCCTTCTTCGAAGGGCGACGACAAC
>CAYUJX010000016.1:0-19107 GCA_964445125.1 uncultured Microbacteriaceae bacterium | reverse complement strand
GATTTTCAGAAGGTGGCTGCGCAGAATGGCAGAGGCCGTCTGCGCGTCGCGGCACCGCTGTGAGCCGCATGCGTGTCACGCACAGCGGCGTGTAGCATGAAAGAAGAACCGGCGACATCACGACGGGCGAGCCAAAGATGTTTTTCGACCCTGAGTACCCTGTGCTGGTGGGGAGAAAATTCGACATGACGCACAAAAGTTCTGACGATCTCGACAAGGCGGCGCCCTCCGTTGGGCCAACTCATGCGCAGTTCGGCGCAGGGCGACCACGGTTAATCTTTAAGGTTGGCTCCGGGGATGAGCATGATTTCCAGCCTCGTGAGTTCGACTTGTTGGATTCGACCACAAAGATTGGGTCGGGCTCAGATATGGATTTGAAACTGGAGGGGCTCACCGTCTTCCATGCCGAGATTCGCCACGACGAGCAGGACGAGTACGTTTTGTATATTCACGACTCAGCAGATTCCAAGATTGAACCTGTCCCATTGACAGGTGACTCCCCGGAGGCCGGAAGACGCGTTCTACGCACGGGCTCTCCGGTGGAGCTCGGCGATTGGGCGATGTCGTACTACAGAGAAGAATTTGCCGATCACGGGAGACCGTTCGGCGGTCGAGAGGGCGGTGAGGGCGCGATTCAGGCAGATCAACAGGGACAACCCACCCGCGAATGAGATACACGTGCTCGGCATGGGAGAATGCCCATAATGAGCGACCCTGAGTCGTGTGCGACGAGCCAATCTCCAGACTGTACTGTCCGTTCCCGCGCAATCGGCAGTCTCGAGAGCGTAAGTGCGGCAGAGTAGAATTTGTAGTCCGCCATCCCGGGTTTCATCTGGACCCTCCGCTGCTCCAAGGGGCGGCTCGGATTTGTCTCGCCGAGGATTTGCTGTGATTGAGCTTCCCGGCCGGGCCCCACTATCGAGTCTCGGTGTCGCCCTTTTCCCTGCACGGCCTGGCGTGTTAGCCTGAAGATGTGAATAACAGACTTCTCCTCCTTTCCCGCCGCGCCGGGGCCCTTCTTTAGGCCATCCCCCGTCGCGGCCGAGCGATGTTGTGGCCACTTCACATCGGACGTAGGGAAAGAAGTACATGTTCAATAGCCAACAATCCTCTTCAATGCCCATTCACAAGTATCGGCCGTACCACGAAGCTTTTCCTTTTGAGCTTCCTGATCGAACCTGGCCTAATGCCACCATCACGAAAGCACCGCGCTGGTGCGCGGTGGATTTACGCGATGGCAACCAGGCACTGATAGATCCGATGAGCCCAGAGCGCAAACGCATCATGTTTGATCTGCTGGTGCGGATGGGCTACAAGGAGATTGAAGTCGGATTTCCGTCCGCCTCCCAGACAGATTTTGATTTCGTGCGCAGCCTCATCGAAGGTGACCTCATTCCCGAAGACGTCACCATTCAGGTGTTGACGCAGGCCAGAGATCATCTAATTAAGCGCACCTATGAGTCCTTGGTGGGCGCCCGGGCAGCCATTGTTCACCTCTATAACTCCACCAGCGCACTGCAGCGTGAGGTGGTTTTTCGCACCGACAAGCAGGGCATTATCGATATCGCTCTGGAAGGGGCGAGGCTGTGTAAATCGATGGAGGCGATGGTTCCTGATACCGATATTTATTACGAGTATTCCCCGGAAAGCTACACGGGGACGGAACTTGATTTCGCCCTCGAAGTATGTAACCGGGTGCTCGAAGTATTGGAACCCACACCCGAGCACAACGTCATCATCAACCTGCCCGCAACCGTGGAAATGGCGACGCCCAATCGGTATGCCGATTCCATTGAATGGATGTCGCGGAATCTGAATCACCGCGAGAATGTGATTCTGAGCTTGCACCCCCACAACGACCGCGGCACCGCTATCGCGGCTGCCGAGTTGGGGTACATGGCGGGAGCGGACCGCATCGAAGGGTGCCTTTTTGGTAATGGTGAGCGCACCGGAAATGTGGATTTGGTGGCGTTGGGCATCAATCTCTTTACCCAGGGCATCGACCCACAAATTGATTTCAGCGATGTGGACGAGATTAAGCGCACCGCAGAGTATTGCAACCAGTTAGCGGTTCATGAGAGAAGCCCCTGGGCGGGTGACCTTGTCTTTACCGCGTTCAGTGGTTCGCATCAAGACGCCATCAAAAAAGGTTTTGAAGCCATGGATGCCGCCGCCGCATCGCGCGGTGTTGATGTGGGGTCGCTCGAATGGTCTGTTCCGTACCTGCCCATTGACCCCAAAGATCTCGGCCGCAGCTACGAAGCAGTGATTCGCGTCAACTCCCAGTCGGGTAAGGGCGGGGTCAGCTACCTGTTGAAAACGGATCACGCGTTGGATTTGCCCAGAAAGCTGCAAATTGAGTTTTCTCAAGTGGTCCAGGCTAAGACCGATGCTGACGGTGGTGAGGTGACCAGTGATCAAATTTGGACCATCTTCCAAGACGAATATTTGCCCTCCGGTGAGCAAGAAGGAAAGTGGGGGCACTACGAACTGCTCTCCACACGATCGGCCAGCGATATGGAGGGAAGCGTTACCCTCGACATCAAGTTGCGGGTGGGGGACGAAGAATCTGAAGCGTCCGGCACGGGAAACGGCCTGATTGCGGCGTTCCTTGGCATACTCGACAGCCAGGGGGTCACGATTCGACTCTTTGACTACGTGGAACACACGCTCAGCGCCAGCGGCGACGCGTTAGCCGCGGCGTATGTGGAGCTCGAAATCAATGGCCGGACTCTCTGGGGTGTGGGCGTTGATGGAGATATCTCCACCGCATCCTTGAAAGCTATTGTGTCCGCGGTGAACAGGGCTCTGCGTTTTGAGACTCCCGCTGCCAGCCTTGTGGGGGCACGATAGGCCAGGTCCTCGGGTGCGCCCCTTGGCGTGCTCCCTCGGGGAGAGGGGATACTAGAAGCATGCCGACTTACCGAGATGATGCCATCGTGTTGCGCACGCATCTGCTCGGGGAGGCCGACAAAATTGTGACACTGCTGTGTCGACAGCGAGGCAAAGTGCGCGCCGTTGCAAAAGGAGTGCGCAAGACATCTAGCCGGTTTGGTGCTCGCCTGGAACCCTTCACCGTCGTGGATGTTCAGCTCTACGAAGGCAAGAGCCTCGACATTGTGCAACAGGCGGAGACCATTGGCGCCTACTCGCACGCCATGAGTCAAGATTATGCAAAATACACGTCTGCAATGGTGATGGTCGAAACCGCAGACACGTTAAGCGATCACGACCATCAAGAGGCTCAATACATGTTGCTCCTGGGGGGACTGCGTTCGCTCGCGCAGGGAGAACACGAAGCAGGCTTGATCGTGGATAGTTACCTACTGAGAGCACTCGCGCTTGCGGGCTGGTCGCCGAACCTGGACGTGTGTGCTGTCTCAGGGGCGAGTGGTGACCACCGGGCTTTCGCGGTGGCATTGGGCGGCGTGGTGGCCGACGAGGTTGCCCCTCCGGGTTCACCTCGGTTGGCACCCGGTGCCAAGGAGCTTTTGCGTGCGTTGCTTGCCGGTGACTGGGATCATGTTGAGCAGGAGGGGGAAGCGGTGTCCTCCCAAGTGTCGGGACTTATCGCCGCCTACACGCAGTACCACCTCGAGCGCCGAGTGCGATCTTTTGCCCACCTGGACAGAACTCCCAAGCCTCAGGTCGCCACCTCGTGACCGATTTTCTTTCTGTGGATTGGACGCACCAAAATCCTCCTGTGTTTGATGCCGCACACATTCCTCGTCATGTGGCAATCGTGATGGATGGCAATGGTCGCTGGGCTAACGCCCGAGGGCTTCCCCGAGTCGACGGCCACAAAGCGGGGGAAGCGGCCCTGCTTGACGTGGTCGCAGGTGCTCTTCAAGCGGGGGTGACCCACCTCTCCGTGTATGCGTTTTCAACGGAGAATTGGAATAGATCTCCCGAAGAGGTTCGGTTTTTGATGGGGTTCAACCGCGATGTGCTCCGTCGCAGGCGAGACCAGCTTGATCACTGGGGAGTGCGCATTCGCTGGTCTGGGCGTAGACCAAAACTCTGGTCCAGTGTGATTAAAGACTTGGAAAGAGCGGAGGAGTTGACCCGGGCAAACACAACTCTCACCCTGACCATGTGCGTGAACTATGGCGGGAGGGCAGAAATCGTTGACGCCCTGCGCTCTATCGCCACAAAAGTGAAAGACGGACGCCTTTCCCCTGCTCGGATCAGCGATAAAACCGTGTCCCAACACCTCTATGTCCCTGGACACCCGGACGTTGACTTGTTTGTCCGGACCTCAGGCGAGCAACGCACCAGTAACTTTTTGCCCTGGCAGAGCGCCTATGCCGAAATGGTCTTCTTGCCCACGCTGTGGCCAGACATGACCCGGGTGCAACTGTGGGAGGCAATCGAGGAGTATCAGCAACGAACCCGACGCTTTGGGAGCGCTGTTGATCTGCCGTCGCGCCCCGGCGAGGGCCCTCGCTAGACTAGTAACTCTGTGTCTTGCAGGATAAACCAGTAGTGAGGGAGCACCCAGGTGGCGCCACAAAGCAAGCTCGATAGCGTCATAGCGCTGGCCAAACGCCGGGGCTTTGTGTTCCAATCGGGCGAAATTTATGGCGGTTCTCGCTCGGCGTGGGATTACGGCCCCTTGGGTGTGGAGCTCAAAGAAAACATCAAACGCCAGTGGTGGCGTCACATGGTCACCAGCAGGCCCGACGTGGTCGGCTTGGATTCTGCCGTCATTCTTCCCCCTGCGGTGTGGGAGGCCTCCGGTCATGTCGATGTGTTTACCGACCCGTTGGTCGAATGCCTCAGCTGTCACAAGCGCTATCGGGCGGATCATCTGCTGGAAGAGTTTGAGGAAAAGAAGGGCCGCGTACCCGAAAATGGGTTGACCGACATTGCCTGCCCCCACTGTGGCAATAAAGGCACTTTTACCGAACCTAAAGCGTTCAGTGGGTTGCTTAAAACCTTTCTCGGCCCCGTAGATGACGAGGGGGGAATGCACTATCTGCGACCCGAAACAGCTCAAGGAATCTTCGTCAATTTCAACAATGTCGTGCAAACTGCTCGGATGAAGCCCCCGTTTGGAATTGCGCAAATCGGTAAAAGCTTCCGCAACGAAATCACCCCCGGTAATTTCATTTTCCGCACCCGCGAGTTTGAGCAGATGGAGATGGAATTTTTCGTCAAACCTGGTGAGGATGAGCAGTGGCATCAGTATTGGATTGATCGCCGTTACGCCTGGTACACCGACTTGGGAATCAACCCCGACAACCTTCGCCTCTACGAGCACCCGGTGGATAAGCTTTCGCACTACTCCAAGCGCACCGTGGATATCGAATACCGTTTTGGATTCTCCTCGGGAGAATTTGGTGAACTGGAGGGTGTTGCCAATCGCACCGATTTTGATCTCGCGACACATTCGAAGCATTCGGGGACAGACCTTTCCTACTTCGACCAAGCCCAAGATGAACGCTGGACTCCCTACGTCATTGAACCCGCTGCGGGGTTAACTCGGTCGCTGATGGCTTTCCTTGTCGATGCGTATGAGGAAGACGAGGCTCCCAACGCTAAGGGTGGTGTGGACAAGCGCACCGTGTTGCGGCTGGATCGTCGCCTGGCACCTACGAAAGTGGCGGTATTACCGCTCTCCCGGCACGAGAACCTGTCTCCGCTGGCACAAAAAATTGCCGATGATCTGCGGTCCTACTGGAGTGTGGAGTTTGATGATGCCGGTGCAATTGGTCGACGTTATCGCCGTAACGACGAAGTGGGCACGCCCTTTGCGGTCACCGTCGATTTTGACTCTCTCGAAGACAATTCTGTGACGATTCGCGAGCGCGACACGATGGCACAGGAACGGGTGTCGCTGGATAAGCTCCAGGGTTACCTCGCGCAAGCACTGATTGGGGCGTAATGGCGGCGGGGGCGCAGACCGTATCCAAGCCTTTAACCATCGGGCCTCTTGAGTTGAGCATCCCCGTGGTGCTGGCCCCGATGGCCGGTATTACCAACACCGCTTTTCGCCGACTGTGCCGGGAATACGGTGCCGGCCTTTACGTCTCTGAAATGATTACCTCGCGCGCGCTCGTCGAACGTACCCCGACAAGCATGCGTCTGATCAAGCACCACGAATCGGAAACCCCGCGCAGTATTCAGCTCTACGGGGTCAACCCCACAACGGTGTCTGAAGCGGTGAAGTTCCTGGTCGATGAGGACCTGTGTGACCACATTGACCTCAACTTTGGATGCCCCGTTCCCAAGGTGACAAAGAAGGGCGGCGGTGCCGCGCTTCCCTGGAAGAAAAGCCTGTTTCGCCAAATTGTCGAAGGCGCAGTGACTGCTGCCGGAGACATTCCCGTCACGGTCAAAATGCGGAAAGGGATTGACGACAATCACCTCACGTTCATTGAGGCCGGAAAATCAGCTGAAGGCGCCGGGGTGGCGTCCCTCGCCCTGCACGCGAGAACGGCATCCCAGTACTACTCGGGGAAAGCAGACTGGGATGCAATCGGTGAACTCAAATCTGTCATCCATTCGATTCCGGTGCTGGGCAACGGGGATATCTGGAATGCAGAAGATGCTCTGGAAATGGTCCGGCAGAGCGACTGCGACGGTGTCGTGGTGGGCAGAGGCTGTCTGGGTCGGCCGTGGCTTTTCGGTGATCTTCAGGAAGCTTTCCGGGGGAGCGCGAAACGCTATCGACCCGGTGTCGCCGAGGTCGCGCAGGCTTTCCGGCGGCATGCTGAGTTGCTCGTGGATTTCTTTGACGGTGATGAGGCGCGAGGGTGCAGAGATGTTCGCAAACATGTCGCGTGGTATTTCAAGGGTTATCCCGTGGGCGGCGATTTGCGCGCACGTCTGGCAACAGTGGAGTCGCTCCTTCAGATGGATGACTTTCTCGGAGAACTTGACCTCACTGCACCGTATCCCGGTGACGGGGTAGAAGGTCCCAGAGGCCGACAGGGCTCGCCTAAGCGCACCGCCCTTCCGGAGAATTGGCTGGACTCTCAGGAGCTTTCTGGTTCCCAACGCAGTACCCTCCACTTGGCGGAGGTGGATTCCAGTGGAGGCTAAAACATACGGCCTAACCGACACGCAACGGTTTGTGAGCCAGGTCCAGTCCTCGCCGAGAGGCGATTTTGCCCGTGATCGTGGCCGCCTTCTCCACTCTTCGGCTCTTCGACGACTGGCGGCCAAAACTCAGGTGCTTTCGCCCTCGGCGGGGCTAGATTTTGCCCGGAATCGCTTGACCCATTCGCTCGAGGTAGCGCAAATCGGACGTGAATTGGCTTCTCGGTTGGGGCTAAACGCCGATGTGGTGGAAACAGCATGCTTGGCACACGATATTGGCCATCCCCCGTTTGGACACAATGGCGAGCGCGCACTTTCGGATTGGGCCCTCGAGTGTGGAGGTTTTGAGGGAAACGCCCAAACATTCCGGTTGCTCGTTCGCTTGGAGCCCAAAGTGCATGACGATCACGGCGTTTCCCGGGGTCTCAACCTCACGCGCGCCAGCCTTCTCGCGAGCATGAAATATCCCTGGGGCTCTGACACCGCGGTAATGGATCCCAGCGGTCGGGAAAAGTTTGGAGTGTATGAGGAGGACACCGAGGTTTTTGACTGGGCGAGAGATGGCCTTGCTGATCGCATTCTCACCCCGGAAGCCCAAGTGATGGATTTCTCCGACGATGTGGCCTATTCGGTGCATGATTTCGAAGACGCCATTGTGAATGGGTATCTGGACGCCTCAAGTTTGGGCTCTGCCACCACCCGTGCCGATGTGGTGGGGGCCATGGCGCCATGGGTGGGCAACATTTCCCCCGATCGCCTTGACGCTGCCTGGGAGAGGCTGCAAAACGTGCTGCTCTCCGTGTCGGACTATCAGGGGACACGAGCGGATTTGGCACGGTTGAAGAACCTCACCAGTACCCTGATTGGACGCTTTGCCGTGACATCGGAAATCACGGCGGAAGGAAACGTCAGTTCTCTCCGCGTCCCCGAGAGCACTCGGGATGAGATATCTGTGCTCAAGGGCATTGTCGCCATCCACGTCATGTCTCACACCACTCGCCAACCGCTTTATCTCCACCAGCGCGATGTGGTGAAAGGCCTCGCCGATGCGCTGAAGGCAGAGCCTGCGCACCTGGATGCCGTGTTCGCTGAGGATTTCCAGCGCGCCCATGACACGATTGCCCAGCACCGCGTCATTGTGGACCAGGTGGCGTCGATGACGGATCAGTCGGCTATGGCGCTCTATCAGCGCCTAGGTTTTGCCTAGATCTCCACAGTTGTGACGCCCCCAGCACCTGGCAGAAGGAGCTAACTAGACTGTGGCCGTGGCGGGGAAAATAAAGCGCAGCGACATTGACGAGGTTCGCACTCGTATCAATATCGCGGACGTCGTCGGGGACTATGTGTCTCTCAAGTCGGCCGGTGCGGGCTCCATGAAAGGGCTGTGTCCTTTTCACGATGAGCGCAGTCCCAGCTTCCACGTTCGCCCTCAAGCCGGGTTTTACCACTGTTTTGGCTGTGGTGAAGGGGGCGATGTGTATTCCTTCCTTCAGAAGATGGACCACTTGAGTTTTCACGAATCTGTCGAACGGTTGGCCGCCAAACTTGGCTACACACTGCAGTATGAAGAAGGCGGTCAAGCCCCTGACACCAGCAACCGAGCCAGACTTCTGGACGCTAACGGTGCTGCAGAGAAATTCTTCCGGGAGCAACTGCTCAGCGCTGAAGCCGAGGGGGGACGAACATTCTTGGGTGAGCGAGGATTCGATGCTCTCGCTGCCGAAAAATTTGGTGTGGGATATGCCCCGAACTCCTTTGACGCCCTCTCTCGCCATCTGACGGGTAAAGGTTTCACGATTCCTGAGCTGATTGAGGCGGGGCTGCTTTCTCAAGGCGACCGAGGATCCTATGACCGTTTTCGGGGCCGCTTGGTATGGCCTATTCGTGATGTGTCCGGCCAAACCATTGGGTTTGGCGCGAGAAAACTTCGAGACGATGATCAAGGGCCCAAGTATCTCAACACCCCCGAAACCCCGGTGTACCACAAGTCTCGGGTGCTCTATGGGCTTGATGTTGCCAAGCGCGACATCGCTAAAAAACGACAAGTGGTTATTGTCGAGGGCTATACCGATGTGATGGCCTGCCATATGGCGGGCATTACGACCGCGATTGCCACATGTGGCACCGCTTTTGGGTCAGACCACATCACTGTCGTGCGCAGAGTCCTGGGGGATTCTGATGAACCGGCGCAAGGGGCCAGGGGGGAAGTCATTTTTACGTTTGACCCCGATGACGCGGGGCAAAAAGCTGCTTCCCGGGCGTTTGCCGAAGAGTCACGCTTTGCCGCGCAAACTTTTGTCGCAGTCCCACCCGAAGGACTCGATCCCTGTGATGTGAGAATCACCCTCGGAGATGAGGCACTTCGTGGTGTCATTGCGCTGAGGCGGCCCATGTATGAGTACATGATCAAACAGGTGATGAACTCGTGTGACCTCAACACCGTGGAGGGGCGAAGCCAAGCGTTACGCTCGGCAACACCAATTGTGGCCAAAATTCGCGATCGGGTGATTCGCGACGGTTATGCCAGGGAACTCGCGGGGTGGTTGGGAATGAATCCCGATGATGTT
Organism: uncultured Microbacteriaceae bacterium; assembly: GCA_964445125.1. GTDB lineage: Bacteria > Actinomycetota > Actinomycetes > Actinomycetales > Microbacteriaceae > Pontimonas. The sequence continues at coordinate 9,496 of CAYUJX010000016.1, read as the reverse complement.
GCTCGCGAAATCCGCCAGGGTACGCCCAGCGGGAGCGGGGCTGTGAGCGCTCCGCCGGCGCCCGCAGACGATGCCCCGTATCAAATGTCATCGTTGTCGCGAGATCCCGTCACCGGTCTGGAGCGCGATGGCCTGATGGTTCTCCTGCAGCACCCCGATTTGGTCCCACTAGAGCGCGCCAGCGCGGTGCTAGCCACCCAGTTTTCTCATGGAGCACTAGCGCTGGTCAGAGATGCCATGGTCTCGGCGCTGGAGTACTATCCCACGCCCCACTGGGTGGCCAAGGTGAGCGATGAAACACCGCCAGCGCTCTCCACCCTGGTGGGCCAGCTCGCTGTGGCACCGCTTCCGGAACAAGCCAACCGCACAGATCGTTACTGCGAGGGGGTGACCTCGTCGCTTCTGGACCGTGAACTTTTGCGCAAAAAAGCCGAGCTTCTCAGCGCTTTGCAACGTAGCGACCCCACAGGGAACCCGGATAACTACCGCGCGCTGCAAGAGTCGCTTGTCGCTATTGAACGCGATAGACGAGAGCTGAGGGGTGAATAGGTGAGCGGCCAACACCGGGAGAGTGTGCCGGCCTCTCTGTCGCATCGTCGCCTGGAGCCTGGCCCTATTACCCTGGCTCCCGACCCGTCTGACTTCTTTCTCGACGCTGCCACCAGCGCCGGAGCGCATCTGGTTGAGCTGGGACCGGAGACGAGAGGCCTGATATGGCTGAGTGAGAAACGTGCAGACGACTTGCAGGCCACCCTGGATGCTCATCCACGCATTAACTGGGTGCAACTGCCGTGGGCCGGGGTTGATGCGTTCTCCTCCGTGTTGACGCAGTTGTCCTCGCTTCCCGAATCGACGCGACCAGTCGTTACGTCGGCAAAAGGCACCTACTCTGAGCCCGTTGCCGAACACGCTTTAGCCTTACTGCTCGCGTGTATGAGGGAGCTTCCGCGGAAAGCTCGTGAAGCCCACTGGCAAGCGCAGCGCACGGGTATATCGCTCTTTGGCCGTCACATTGTGGTGGTCGGCGCGGGTGGTGTAGCGAGGACTTTTATTGACCTGGTGGCGCCGTTTCGCCCACACATCACTGTGGTGCGTCGCGGTGGGGGAGACGTTCCCGGCGCCGCAAACACGGTCGGTCCCGATCGGTTAGATGAGTTTTTAGCGAGCGCAGACGCGGTCGTGCTTGCGGCCGCGGCAACCCCGGATACCCGCCACATCATTGGGGCTGCGCAGCTAGCCATCATGCCCGACCACGCGGTGCTGGTGAACGTGGCGAGAGGTTCGCTCGTGGAAACTGACGCTCTCATCGACGCGCTGGATAGCGGCTCACTGTTTGGCGCCGGTTTGGATGTTACGGACCCGGATCCCTGCCCGGAGGGTCACAGACTGTGGAGCAATCACCGGGTCGTGATTACCTCCCACTCTGCGGACACCCCGGAAATGACGAGACCGCTGTTGGCCGCGCGCATTCGAGCAAATGTCCAGGCGTTTAGCTCGGGGGGAGCCTTCATTGGTGTTGTGGACCTGGAGGCTGGCTATTAGCCTAGGGAAGGTAAAAGGTGGTCTGGGATGCTCTGGTAGCATCGTGGCTTAGCTTTGTAATCCTCGATAGCTCAATTGGCAGAGCAACCGGCTGTTAACCGGTAGGTTCTTGGTTCGAGTCCAAGTCGAGGAGCAATAGGGGCGTAATCCCCACTTTCGCTTCACACAGAAAAAGACGTAAAACGAAGAAGTGAGGGGCGGATGGCGGATTTTGTAGCGGCACAGGCCCTCTGGCTTGTTCCCACGCTGGGTGCCCTGGTCACCATTACTTCTGGTTTATTCGTCTGGGCCTTGCGTCGAGGCCCGAGGTTGCCTTCCGCAAGAACCACCGCCAAAGCAGACAAGCGGATTCGGGCTTTTTTGGAGAGAGCTGACTTGGAGGTTCGCTTAGCGGAGCAAGCGGATGGTATGCGCATGATTGGCGAAGTCCACCAAGCTGCCGCCGTGAGCCTCGCGGACATTATTTCTCAGGCCGAAGGAGCAAAATTCCTCGCTAAGTCTGACCCCCGACTGGTCTCGCGAACGGCTAAATCAATTGCTGAAACGGCGAGGGTTACCCTGAACGACATCCGGCGGGTGGTCGACTCCGTCCGCGGCAGTGTCGAAGAAGTCGACGCCGTGCCCAATCTTGCCGCTATCCAGGATCTCTTTGCGGCCATGACTGATTCGGGTTTGACAGTGAAGTTTGAAGAAAACGGCCCACCTTTTGCCCTTGTGCCCAGCGCGGAACTGGCCATCTATCGGATTGCGCAAGAAAGCTTAGAAAATGCGCGAACTCACGGTGGTCCAGGAACCACGGTGAGGGTGGCATTTAACTGGAGCGTGCAAGGTCTCCACCTTCGCGTGGATGATGACGGTATTCGAGCGCAGCGCGTGCGTGCATCGGAGAATTTCTCGAGCTACACCATCGCAGACGACGTCGCCGCCTTGGTCGAGGTCATGGGTGGCAGAGGTATGAAAGATATGAAGAATCGCACCGAGACGTTCGGTGGCGTCTTCTCCGCTCATCGTGTGCCCGGAGTCGGGTTTAGCGTATCGGTCTCGTTGCCCACACTGCGTTTTCACAACGGCATCCACGGGGTGTCCGTTCGGCAGGGGCCCTTCGCTACGGATGACTGACGGTTTTAGCGCATCCCACCTGCGCACAGCCCGATCTCAAGGCTTCCAAGTGGCTCTCGCGGTGTCGCTGTACGGGGTGTCTTTTGGCGCGCTCTCCGTGGCACTGGGCTTTTCTGTGGGCCAAACCATGGTCTTGAGTCTGCTGATGTTTTCTGGGGCTTCGCAGTTTGCTTTCATCGGGATTGTGGCGAGCGGGGGTGCTGCTGCTGTGGGGGCCGCCATCGCTTCGGCGGGCCTGTTAGGGGCGAGAAATGGCCTTTACGCGCTCACGATGTCTCCCATCGTGGGACGAGGCTTCTTTCGCCGCGTGTTGGCGGCGCATTTGACGGTGGATGAAAGCACCGCGGTAGCGATTGCTCAAGAGGGGCGTCAAGCCTCCCAACACGGCTTCTGGGCCACGGCGGTGTCGCTGTATGTGGGATGGAATCTCTCCACACTGGCGGGAGCTCTCGCGGGAGACGCGTTAGGGGATGTGAAAACGTGGGGCTTGGATGCTATTGCGGCAGCCGCTTTTCTGGCGTTGTTGTGGCCGCGACTGACCTCGCTTGAGCCCATCGTTGTTGCCGTGGTGGCCGCGGCGGTGACGGTGGTGTTGATTCCGACTGTGCCAGCGGGGATTCCCGTGCTGTGCGCTGCGGGGGTGGGGATTGTCGCCGGACTCTACCGTCATCGTGTTGCCCCGCACCGCCCTGAACCAGGTGAGGCCGGGGCCCGATGAGCATCTGGGTGGGACTGATTGTGGCGTCACTGATCGTGTGGGCAATTAAGAACGCCGGATATGTCATCCCGCAGCGCTTTGTAGAGAGCGCGCTCATCTCGCGCATTGCGCTGCTGGTCACGGTGGCGTTACTAGCCTCACTCGTGGTGTCTCAAGCACTACACAGCGGTGGTTCGTTGGCGGTGGACGCCCGGGTCCCGGCGGTCGCGGTGGCAGGAATCCTGCTCTACGTCCGCGCTCCGTTTTTGGTCGTTTTGCTTGCAGCCGGGGCGGTCGCAGCGGCCTTACGCTTCTTCGGCGTCATGGCCTGAGTTTTCATAGTCATCGACGCCTGGCGTCCAGGCGTGCCCGGGCGTGCCCCACCCGGCGTCACGGATGTCTTTTTTTGCGTCTCTTCGCTCCCGAAAACTCAAGCCCCTGATGTACAGATGCCCCTGAAGGTGGTCCCATTCGTGCTGGAAAATTCTGGCCAACCACCCCGAGGCGGGAATACTCAGTGGCTGCTGCGTCAACGACCATCCCGTTAACAACACTTCGTGAGAGCGTCGCCGGGGATACCGGAGGTCGGGAACCGAAAGACACCCCTCAGAGTCCGCTTCCTCGTCGAGTCGCCCCCGGGAAGGAGGGCCTTTGATGAGTGAAGGGTTGATGATCACTCCCTCATGCGCAGACCCGTCGTCGTCTTCCCACTCCCAGACGAAAACCTGGAGGGACACCCCAATCTGAGGGGCTGCCAGACCCACTCCCGGGGCCGCGTGCATAGTGTCGATCATGTCTTCGACGAGGCTCTCGAGTTCACCGTCCCACAGGGTCACCGGCTGGGACGCGCGATGCAGTGTGGGGTCACCGGCAATCCGGATGGGACGAACGCTCACCGCTTCGAGGTGGGGCGCGCCGATGCGGGGGAGTCCAGGGACACCCTGCTTACAGGAAGAGCGTCGGGGTGATTGCGTTGAATCCAGGTGACCATGTGCTCGCGCACTTCACACCGTAAATCCCACTGTCCGGAGGAATCACGCGCGGAAATGAGGAACCTGACCTGAACGTAGCCGCCCAGAGCGCCGGTGACTAAAACGTTGGACACTCGGCCATCGAACAGGGGATTCTTCGACAGGAAAGCGTCAAATTCTGCACGAATGCTCTCCAGCGGGACTCGCCAATCCAGGTCCATATAAACAGTGCCCAACACTTGGGAAGACTTCCTCGTCCACGTTTCGAAGGAGGAGCTGGTGAAGTGTGTGGAGGGAACAATGAGGCGTCGTTCATCCCAGATATGGACCACCACATAGGACAGGGTGATTTCTCCAATGGTGCCCCACTCACCTTCGACAACGACAACGTCTCCGACGCGAATTGCGTTACTAAAAGCCAGCTGAACGCCGGCGAAGAGATTACCCAGCACTGATTGGGCTGCTAGCCCGCCCACCACGCTCAGAACTCCCGCGGAAGCCAGCAGGCCCGCTCCCAGCGCCTGAACCTGCGGAAAGGTGAAGAGGGCAAACCCGACCGCGAGAATGCCGATGATGGCGTTAGCCAAGCGTCTGATGATGCGCAGTTGAGTGGCGATGCGCCTGGTTTCAGCGTCGGTTTGATCGTTGGCGTCAAATTTGCCAATAAATTGGTCCACCGTGAAATTAACGGTGGCCTGGATGAGGAATCCTGCGGTAAGAATGAGGGCCACGACGAGAACCCGTTGGCTTGCAAACCACCAGGTCTGCTCAGAAAGCTCCGCGACCTGGGAACTGATGGTGAGGGCAAGAGTGAGGACAAAAAGACGAAGCCTCGGGCGAATCTCGGTGTAGCCGGGGGCAAGCCAGGCCACTTTTTTGCCCACAATTTTGACGAACAGCCATGCGCCAAACAGGACAACCACGGCAATCCCGAGCGTGGTAATCGCGGAGATTGCGATGCTCAGCCACACGTCCATCATTACTGCCATCCTGGTTTCATCGTGGTGCCCAAGTCTAGGGCGAGGCTCCACCAGCTGCCAGCTGATACACCAGGAATCTAGAGGATTTGGGAGAGGAACTTCTTGGTGCGCTCTTCCTGAGGGTTATCAAAGATGTCTTTGGGTGTGCCGACCTCCACGATTTCCCCTTCAGCCATGAAGACGACCCGGTCCGCTACTTCCCTGGCGAAACCCATTTCGTGGGTGACCACGACCATCGTCATACCTTCGTTGGCCAGCTCTTTAATAACATCAAGAACTTCGTTAATCATTTCGGGGTCGAGCGCCGAGGTGGGCTCGTCAAAAAGCATCACTTTGGGTTTCATGGCCAGCGCCCTGGCAATGGCGACCCGTTGCTGTTGGCCACCGGAGAGTTGTGCCGGATACTTTTCTGCCTGCTCCGGGATTTTCACTCGGGTGAGGAGCTCCATTGCCAAAGCTTCTGCCTCAGACTTGGGCATTCTGCGCACCTGGCGCGGACCAATAGCCACATTGCTCATGATGCTCAAATGGGGAAACAGGTTGAAGTTTTGGAACACCATTCCGGTTTCTCTCCGGATTTCCTGGATGTTGCGGATATCGGTGGTCAGTTCCGTGCCATCCACGATGATGCGTCCGTCATCGTGTTCTTCCAGACGGTTGATGCAGCGAATGAGCGTGGATTTCCCGGAGCCAGAGGGGCCGATAACGACCACGACTTCTTTGCGCCCGACCTTAAAGTTCACGCCCTTGAGCGCCTCAAAGTCCTTGAACCGCTTATAGACGTTGTCCATGACGACAATCGCGTCGTCGTCGGTTCTGCCACCGGACATTATCGTTGCATCAGTGAAGACGTCCTTGCTCATCTCTGACCCACTCCCAGCTTCTTTTCTATTCGTTGGCTTTCTCTACTCATGACGTAGGACCCCACCCAGAACAGCAAAGCGACAAAGGCCAAGGTCTCATAAATCAGGCCCTGCCCTAAGAAGTCGTCCTGTGCGGTGATGGCCGTTCCTACATTCAAAAGGTCTAAGACGTTGAGGGCAACGCCAGCGAGTGTCGTGTCTTTAAACAAGCTAATAAACTGCCCAATTTGAGCGGGGATTACGTTGCGAAGCGCTTGGGGCAGCGTCACCAAAGTGGTGATCTTGGTCGTGTTCAATCCCAGTGCTTTGCCGGCTTCGGTTTGGCCGGCAGGAATGGATTGCAGGCCACCGCGCACAATTTCCGCGACATAAGCGGCAGTAAACAGCGTGAATACCGTCACGGCACGGGCAATTTGTCCCGGTGCCATAGAGCTGGGAACAAAGAACTCCAGAGCGACACCGGCGAGAAGTAACAACACGAATAACGGTGCGCCGCGGATCAGTTCGATGTACGTGGTGGAAATGAGCCGCACGATGGGCAGGGTGGATTTTCTTCCCAGGGCAAGCAAAATTCCGAACGGGAAACTCAACACGATGCTGATAATCGCGATGTAGAAGTTAATCAGGAACCCACCCCAGAGATCCAAGCTTGCCTGGGAGAGAGTCAGGGCCACCAAAACAATAGGTGCCACGGCTAAAAGGGGGTGCCATATCCAGCCGGGAAGTGCGTTAAGAGGGCTCAGGGTGCGCCTAGCGAAGCCGACAAGTTGACCGAGAATAATCGACCCCAGAATCATCGCTCCCATGACGAGTGACGCGCGGTCGCCCGAGACGGCAATAAGCAACAATCCCGTGGCAGCGAGGAGTCCAAAACGCTGGAAGGCCTCCCAGATTCTTCTGCCAAAGCCCGGTCGCGCCTCTTTGGTGGATTGCGAGGAGGTTGCTGCGGCAGAAACCCAAAACGCGAGAGCCATAATGGAGCCGCTCACAAGCCACAAGAGTTCTTCGGGGAAGCGCCCCACGAGCAAAAGTTTCAGGTTGACCTGGATGATGTCCCACCGTCCGGTGACGAAGACAAACTGGAGGACACCCCAGAGGACATAGACAGCGACGGAGCCAAAAACGACCGTGAGGAGTGAATCTCCCACCGAACGGAAGAGGTTGCGCTTCATCCAGATCATCATCGCTCCACCAAAGCCAATCGCCGGTTCACAATGTTCACAATGACGCTGGTCACCAAGGAAATCATCAAATAGACCAGAAGAGTCAAAGTGAAGGCTGGAACAGCGGGAGAGCCATTACCCACCGTGATCTGCGCAATTTGAGTCAGCTCGAAATAGCTGATGGTCGCCCCGAGCGACGAGTTCTTGATGAGGTTCAGAAACTGGTTACCCAGCGCCGGCATAGCAATGCGAAAAGCCTGAGGGAGAATGACCAGTCTCATTTTTTGTCCGCCACTGAGGGCTAAAGCATCCGCGGCTTCGGATTGACCCTTGACGACGGCCTGAATGGAGCCGCGGACAATTTCGGCCACGTGACTGCTGGTGTAAACCACAAGCGTCACCAGCAGAGCAAAAAACGAGGGGTCCAACCGCAGTCCCCCGCTGGTGGCGCGGTCATCCACAAAAGGAAGCACCCAGTCATACCCGAGCACAATCCAGCCTGCGACCATGACGACGATGAACGTGGGCAAACCCCAGGTGAGACCGCGGGCTGGCTTGCCATTAATGTCTGACACTCGGCCTCGAATCTTCACGACAATCCACGTCAGCACCAGGGCGCTTGCGAGGACGGCTAAAAGAATTCCGCCCGATCCGGTGAACCAGGGGATAGCAATGCCGCGATTGGAGATGACAAAAAGGTTCAGTGGCAACCACGCATTTTCAATGCGGGGGAAAGTCTGGAGGATCACCGCAAGATTCATGAAGGTCAGGAGCAACAACAGCGGGATGTTCCGGATGAGTTCAACATAGGCAGTAGCGAAGGTGCGAACCATAAAGTTTTTTGACAATCTGGCGATTCCGACCAGGGTGCCCAGCACGGTGGTGAGGAGGATTCCCACGATGGACACCCGCAGCGTGTTGTAAAAACCTTGCACGAAGGCATCTCGCACGGGCTGGCTCTGATCTAAGTCATTGCCGGGCATGGTGAAGTTGGCGGGATTGTCAAGGAAGCGCAGATCCGTGGGGATACTGCTTCGGGCAACGTTCGTCTGGTAGTTCCCATATAGCCAGTACACAAAGGCAATGACGAGGGCGAGAACGAGAAGTTGGAAGGCCCACCGGAGAACCCGGATATCGCGCCAGAGAGGCGGCTTTGTAGGTGCGCTTGGGAGGGAACTCATTTACAAGAACCCTCCCAAGCTCAAGACACCGTTTATCTACTTCGTTGTTTAGCGGTAAGGAGGAGCGTACAGCACTCCACCATTGGTCCAGAGCGCGTTGACGCCGCGCTCGAGGCCCAAGGGGGTGAGGTGGCGCTCGAAGATCTCACCGTAGTTACCAACCTGCTTGACCACTTGGTAAGCAAAGTCGGAGGGCAGGCCGAGACCTGGATCGAGGACCGCAGAGCCATCATCCGAGACGAGTTCCAAACCGAGGAAACGCTGGATGCTGACATCTTCGGTCGAGGCAGCAATGCTGTCCACGTTGGCGCTGGTGATGCCAAACTCTTCAGCCTGGATCGTGGCCAAAATGGTCCAGTTCACAATCTGTGCCCACTGGGTGTCGCCATCCAGGACAGCAGGTGCGAGGGGCTCCTTGGAGAATACCTCGGGCAGAATCGTCAGTGCCTCTGCACCGTCGGGGTACGCCGAGCGCAAACCCGTGAGCTGGCTGACGTCCGAAGACCATCCATCACACTGGCCAGCAAGGAACGCCTGCAGGATCAATTCGGTCTCGTCGTAGGAACGAACTTCCCAGTCCAGACCCAAGCGGGAGGACTCGAGAGCGGCGTTACCTTCAGTCGTGGTGCCCTTGGCGACACAGATAATCGCGCCGTCCATGTCGGAGACACTGCCGTAACCGCTATCAGCGGTGACCATCATGCCCTGGCCGTCATAGAAGGTCGGCTGCAAGAAAGTTGCGGCTTCTCCACCGTCCCGTGAGGCAGTCCACGTGGTGTTACGCACGAGAACGTCAACAGAGCCGTTCTGAAGCGCCGTGAAGCGGTCAGCGGTCTCAAGGTCAACCATGTCTACAGCGGCGGCGTCACCGAGCACAGCTGCGGCAATGGCCTTACAGAAATCGGAGTCGAATCCAACGTGAGTTCCGTCCTCCTGCAACACGGCAAAGCCGGGCAGAGCGTCACGGGTTCCACACTTCA
>CAYUJX010000015.1:0-19654 GCA_964445125.1 uncultured Microbacteriaceae bacterium | reverse complement strand
TGATTTCAGTGTAGAGCGGTGGTTCCGTAATCATGGGTGCTTACCGCGCTTGGCTCGTGCGTATTATCCGGTCAGGGAGCACTTTTTTTGCGCAGAGCTGTTTTTGCGTACGCTGTGCGCCGGAAGGTGCCTGCTGACCTGCGCACACAGCGAGGGCCCTTATAGCGGACCTGCCAATTTCCCGCCCTTTAACGGCTCACGAAGCCTCTAGCTCTCCTCGTTCCGCGCTTCTGGTGGTCCCGAGTTTCTCCCTAGCTGTCTGCTTACCTAGGGGTCCTAATTTAAGCCCAAGACAGTCCCGGTAGGTCTAATTGGTTGGTGTTCGCTGCGCTTGCCGATACCCGAATGTGGAGTTATTTACTCGGCTATCTAGCGATTTACTGGAGCCACCTGAGAGAATCGAACTCTCGACCTTCTCATTACGAGTGAGACGCTCTACCAACTGAGCTAAGGCGGCCAGCCCCGAACCAGGGATTTCCATGCTAGCCGAAGTTCCCCAAGGCGCCGAGGCCTCAGAAATCCGCAGGCGCTCTTTGGCCGAAAGACCGTCGGCGGGATTCTCACCTACAAAGAGGCTGAGCTGAGAGTGTGCCGGGCGAGGCTCACCTTAGCCACACTTGGTCGACAGTGTGACCCCGTCGGGCTGGAGGTCACGGAGCTCTCGCAGTGCGCCTCGCGGGTGTTTTGACCGCCCCGCTACTCCTCGGCCTGGACCTCAGCGGCTTTCGCAAAAGCCGTGTTAAAGGTCACCTTTGGGTCTCGATTATCCGCGTTTGGTGACGTTTCAATTTTGAGGGTAATATTCTCCCAACCAGCCGATTAGATTTTGTTTGTCCAACTCTTGAACCCTAATCAGCGAGTCGAAGAAGATTACTAAGAGGAAGGGGACCTTCGTGGCGATGGCTCTCTTTTCTGCTGAGAAAAAAGCCCAGGAATGGGCGGAAGAATGACAGCACTCACGGTCGGAGCAATCGATCTCGGAGCCGAATCCGGTCGGGTTGCCCGGGTTGATTTTGACGGATCAAGTTTGGGCCTAACTGTCATCCGGAGATTCACCCACAAACCTGGCAAGCGAAATGGACGTCTGCACTGGAATTTTGACTTTCTGTGGTCGGAAATTTCCGCCGGTCTTCGCGATCTTGGAGAGACTGCCACCGTAACCTCGGTAGGGGTCGACACTTTTGGAGTTGATTACGGTCTTTTTGATTCCGCAGGAAATCTCATGGAAGATCCCCTGGCCTACCGAGAGGCAGCCCGAGGCGAGGCTTTTACTCGCGTCGTTGCCACAGTTGGCCGAGATGTGCTTTACCAGCGCACCGGATCTCAGGTAGCACCCATCAACACGTTATTTGCCCTGGCTGCAGATCAAGCACTGCGGCCCGAACTACTCAGAGACGCTTCTTACTTTTTGATGCTCGCCGATGTTTTTCACCGCAAGCTCTCGGGCAGCAACGTAACTGAATACACGATGGTCTCTACCAGCGGTATGTACGACATGGCCCGCGGCGATTGGGCGTGGGATCTCATCGACGAGCTATCTCTACCCCGGCATTTATTCCCCGAGGTAGCTCAGCCTGGCGCCGTGCTGGGCAACGTGGTTGGCGACCTGGCCTCAGGAGGTTTAGCTAAGACCCACGTCATATTGCCCGCAGCGCACGATACTGCCAGTGCTGTGGTGAGCATTCCCGATGTCGACAAGAACTGCATGTTTATTTCCTCAGGAACCTGGTCACTCGTGGGTGTGATTACCCCTCTACCCGTCATTACCGCGGACACTCTTAGGTTCAACCTCACCAACGAGGCGGGTTATCCCAACAATATCCGGCTACTCCGTAACGTGATGGGGCTCTGGATGTTGCAAGAGTGTCGTCGCGCCTGGGCCGAGTCGGGGGACTCCAAGGACTACGCCGATCTGGTGGAGTTCGCCGCCCGAGAACCAGCACTTCGTAGCCTCGTGGACCCGGCAGATAACGCCTTCTTGTCCCCCGGCGGGATGCCAGGGCGCATCCAGGAATACTGCAGGGCTGCTGGCTACCCGGTTCCTGAGACCCAGGCTCAAATTGTGCGCACCATCATCGATTCTTTGGCGATGAGCTACCGAATTGCGGCCGAGGACCTGGCCGAAGCGAGCGGTCAAAAAATTGACTCCATCCGAGTGGTCGGGGGCGGTGTCAACAACACTTTGTTGCAACAGGCCACCGCCGACGCGACGGGGCTCCCCGTCATCACCGGTGCTTCCGAAGCCACGGTGCTGGGTAATGCTGTCGTACAGCTGATGGCACTGGGAGAAATAGACACCATCGAAGAAGCGTGGAAAGTCGTGTCGGCAAGCGTTCAAGAACGCACATACGTCCCCCGCAACTCGGAAAAGTATGCTGATTTGGGCAAAGAATTTAGGGCACTGTCGGCCACTTTGGCGGCCAGAGTGATCTGAGAAAATGTCTCCAGCAACACGCTGGTTACACAGAAGGCAAGAGCACAAGCTCTGCCCCAGAAAAATAAGAGAGGCAAGAAATAATGGTAATAAAAAACCTGTTACGGGCAGCCGGCGCAACCGCCGCGTTGTCAGCACTGGTTCTTACGGGTTGTGCCGCTGGCACCACCGCAGAGACTCCTGCTGCAACCGAAGAGGCTCCTGCTGCGTCCAGCGAAATGCTGAAAGTTGCATTCGTTCCGAAGCTCCAGGGTGTCCCCTACTTTGAGGCCATGAACACTGGTGGCATTGCTGCTGCTGCAGAATACGGTTTCGAGTGGCTCTACCAGGGCCCTGTCGAGGCTGACGCTGCTGCACAGGCTGACATCGTGCGCTCTTTCATCCAGCAGGGTGTTGACGTTCTGATTGTTGCTCCCAACGACCCCGACTCCATGGCTCCTCTGCTCGAGGAAGCTGCTGCAGCCGGCATCAAGGTTGCAACTTCTGACACTGACGCCCCGAACTCCGTGCGTGAGGTCTTTGTGAACCAGGCTTCCGAAGAGGGTATCGGACAAGGAATCATCGACGCACTGATGACCGCTATGGGTGGGACCGGTGAATTTGCCATCGTTTCATGTGGTGAAACCGCAGCCAACCTCAACGCGTGGATTGCTGTTCAAGAGGTCTACGTTGCTGAGGCATACCCCGACGCCACCCTCACCGAGATTGTGTATGCCGGTGAAGACCAGGCCAAGGGCACTGAGTTCGCAACCAACCTGATGAACGCAAACCCCAACCTGACTGGTCTGATTGGCCAGTGCACCACCTCGGCTCCGGGTGCCGCGCAGGCAATCCGCGACCTTGACAAAATCGGTCAGGTCTTCTCCGTTGGTCTGGGTACTCCCCAGTCCATGAAGGAATACCTTGCTGATGGTTCCTCCAGCGCCGCCATTCTGTGGGACGTTGAGAACCTTGGGTATCTGACCGCGTGGGCTGGCTTCCAGCTTGCCACCGGTGGCGACCTCGCCCCTTCGGGCGCCGTTGCTGAGCGTATTCCAGACGCATCGTTTGACGCCGCTACCAAGGTTCTTCTGCTCGGCCCTGCCCTGCAGATCACCTCGGACAACGTAGATAACTTCAGCTACTAATCCAGCGGTTGGTGTGGTGCCCGGTTCGCCGGGCACCACACCTCTGGTCATCGAAATCCCTAGACATAGCCCTAGTCTTTAGCTCCTAGGCTTGTCGTTTATTTCTGAGAAAGTTGTATTTCCGTGGTTGACAATGAAGTTGCAGCGACACCGCCTGGCCCCCGCGTCCAAGTAACCAACATCTCCAAGAGCTACGGCGGGGTGAAAGCTATTGTCCACGCCGATATGACCATTCGGAGCGGTCGAGTACACGCTCTCGTAGGGGAAAATGGCGCGGGAAAATCTACTCTCATCAAAATAATTGCCGGTGCCGAAAAAGCAGACGGCGGAACCATTGCCTTCGACGGTACTCCCGTAACCATCAGTTCCACCGGTGAGGCCATCAGCCTTGGCATTCAAACCGTGTACCAGGAGCCGCAGCTGTTTCCCGAGCTCAGCGTCGCAGAAAACATTTTTATCGGCCGCGAAATCACCAAGAGTGGCCGTATTCAGTGGAAGCAAGAAGCAGACCAAGTACGCGAACTCCTCGAGACCGTCGGTCTCGAATCAAACATCGCGGCCACCGCCGTGGGGGCTCTCTCCGTCGCCCAACAACAACAAGTGTCCATCGCGAAAGCGCTAGCAACCGACGCAAAAGTCCTCATTCTCGATGAGCCTTCCGCCATCCTCACCGACGCTGAAATTGACGTCCTCTTCGAAGTGGTGAGAAGGCTGGCGGCTCGCGGTGTCGCAATTATCTATATTTCGCACCGCCTCGATGAGCTCTTTCGTATCGCTGACGAAGTCACCATCATGCGCGACGGCCACACTATTGACTCGAGGCCAATATCCGAGCTCACTGTTCGCCAGATTGCCGAGATGATGGTCGGTGGAATCCTCTCAAACCACTCCCGGACCCGCACTAATGTATCCGACGAGATTGTTCTGGAGCTAAAGAACCTAACGCTGAGTGGCAAATTCCAGGCAGTGAATCTCACTGTTGCTAAAGGTGAAATTGTCGGCGTCTTTGGCCTAGTGGGGTCGGGGGCAGAGAGTATTGCCGGGGCGATCTACGGCATGACTGAGCGACCCCAGGGAGAGCTGATTTTTCAAGGAAAAGCAATGGTGATTCGGCACCCTGCTCAAGCAAAGAAGGCCGGAATTGCGTTACTGCCAGCTAACAGGTCACAACAGGGCATCTTCTCGTTCCAGAGTATTGGCTTCAACATCACCATTGGGCGCTTAGAAATGCTCTCCAAGGTGAGAGGCTGGGCTGAGGCTCGGACCGAAAAAAGGTTGGCCGAAGAGCAGGTGGATACGTTGTCCATCAAGACCCCCAACACGCTTCAACCGGTCAGTGCCATGTCCGGTGGCAACGCGCAAAAGGTGGTGTTGGCCCGACAGTTACTCAAACGCCCCGCACTAATGGTTCTGGCGGAACCAACCCAGGGTGTTGACGTCGGCGCAAAAGAGGAGATTCACCGTATCGTCACAGAACTTGCCGAAAAGGGAACCGGTGTTCTGGTGGTGACCTCGGACCTAGGTGAGGTGCAGCGCATCGCAGACCGAGTCATCGTCATTAGAAATGGCGCCATCGTGAGAGAGTTCGGACCAGATGCAACGCAGGTGGAATTACTGGCTGCCGCGGCTGGAGAGATTGTGAAGGTTGGTTCATGAGCGAGAAACCCCTGACGACCCCAGCGCCTGAAATGGAAAAGCCCGCACGCATCCTGCCTCCCCTGGTTTCTGGTCAGGAATGGGCGCTGGTTGGTGTCTTGTTGGTTTTGTGGATCCTGCTGGGTTTCTTCACCCCGGCGTTCCTCACCGCCAGCTCTGTTCGGCCTTTATTGGGCTCAGTAGCTCCCATTGCGCTGATTGGTGTGGGAATGACGTTCATCATCATTACCGCGGGTATCGATATTTCTGTCGGAGCAGGCATCATGGTCACCGCCGTCATCTCAGCTCGCCTCATGGTTGAAGTCGACCTGCCCCTCTGGGGCGTGATTCCGACGGCCATTGTCCTCGGCCTGATACTGGGCTTGATCAATGGCCTCTTAGTCGCCTACGGAGGGGTCCATGCGATCATCATCACCTTTGGGACGTTGAACCTCTTCCAGTACCTTGGGCTTCGAATTTTCGGCTCTCAAACCGTGAACGGCATTCCGGGCACCCTTGACATTTTTGGAAACGGAGCCGGTGGCCGGGTATTCGGAATTCCCGTCAGCTTTACTATCGCCGTCGTAGTGATGATTGCCGGCTGGTGGTTCCTGCGCAACACAGCCTGGGGTCGCAGCTTTTACGCCATTGGTGGTAATCAAAATGCTGCCCGCTTAGCGGGCATCCCAGTGCAGACGAGAGTCTTGAGCGCTTACGTCGTCACCGGTGGGTTGGTAGGGCTGGGGGCTTTGATGGTGGTCGCTCAAGGAACCAACTCCCTCATGCAAAACGTCGGTCAAGGCCGAGAACTCGCGGTCATCGCAGCCGTGGTCATCGGTGGGACAACAATCATGGGTGGTCGAGGCTCCGTGTTTGGCACGCTACTGGGCGCGATCCTGGTGCAAACAGTCGTTACCGGGGTCACCCAGCTGGGCTGGCCCTCAAACTTGGCCAACTTTTTTGTTGGTCTCTTCATCATTATTTCCGTTGGTGCGGATATGTTGCGAGCGAGGGCTAGGAAGAAGTCGTTATGACACAGACAACAGTAAAAAAGAAGGCACCCCAAAAAGAGCCAACCTCCGAACGGGGCCACGCATTATTGGGTGCCTTCCAGCGCTTTGGGATGACCTTGCTGACACAGCGCCCAGCGCTTCTGGGTCTTGTGACAGTGGTGTTGCTCCTCGTCATGAGCATCATGGACGCCCAAGGAACCCTCAGCGGACCCTACGACGTCAAATACTTAGCCTCCAGCACCATTTCCTTGGTGGGTCTCGCAATGTTGGCCCTCGCCCAGCTGATTGTGATTGTCTCTGGGCGCGGTGGCATTGACCTCTCTGTGGGGTCGATGGTGTCACTTTCCGGGATTTTCTTTGGTTTTTCCTACGGTGTGTGGGGGTGGAGCTTGTTCGCGGCAATTGTGGCGACCATGCTTATCGGTGCGGTACTAGGAGGCATCAACGGTGTCCTCATCGCCTATGCGGGTTTCCCACCGCTCATTATGACGCTCGCGACCTATTACGCGTACCGCTCCTTGGCGCTGGTATTCAGTGGTCAAAAGCCCGTCAACTCTGAGAGGATTCAAGAGTTTTACGGAGCAGCAAAAGCCGTTCCGATTCCAGGGCTGTCTTTTATCCCACCGATTCCCCTCGGCGTTATTACCTTCTTGATTCCCACCGCCATCATCGTGTGGATCGTGATGAACAAGACTGTCTATGGGCGCAAGCTTTATGCCATTGGCACCAATGACGTAGCCGCACTCTGGACCGGGATTAATGTCAAAGCTACGCGGATGGGGGCGTTCGTGCTCTCTGGTCTCATCTCAAGCCTGGTCGCTATCTATACGGTTGCCCAGTTCGCGTCCGCCAGGCCAGACGCTGGAACATCGGGCAGCGGCATGGCTCTGCCCGCGATTACCATCGCCGTGCTCGGTGGCGTGGCCATCACCGGCGGTATTGGACGAGTAGGTGGAGTGTTAATAGCGGCCCTCTTAATCGTGTGGCTCAACGCTGGTATCTTGCTCGCCATCCCGGGCAACATCGGAGCGCAGACTCCGCTGTTGGCTTTAGGTTTGGTGCTGATTGGCGCCTCGCTTCTTAACGCGGCGACCAAGAAACGTTTCGGCGGTATTTAGCTCCGAGCCGTGAATGTTCAAAAAAGCGTAGACCGAAAGACAGGTGTCTTCCGGTCTACGCGACAGCAGGCCTAACGCAAGAAAGCGGCCGCCACACCACCGTCTACGGGGATATGGAGTCCCGTGGTGTGTGTCAGGTCACCTGCGCACACCGCAAACACCGCATTTGCGACATTCTCAGGCAACACCTCAAGCTTCAACAAAGTGCGGTTAGCGTAGTATTTTCCCAGCTCTGCCTCGGGGACACCATAATAAGCTGCCCTCGCAGCGCCCCAACCCCCAGAGAAAATTCCAGATCCCTGAACCACTCCGTCGGGGTTGATGCCGTTGACTCGAACCCCATATTCACCCAACTCCGCCGCTAAGAGGCGGACCTGGTGAGCCTGGTCCGCCTTGGCAGCCGAATACGCGATGTTATTGGGGCCCACGAAGATCGAATTCTTCGAAGAAATATAGACAATATCTCCCCCAAGCTTCTGGCCAATAAGCACCTTGGCCGCGGCTTGGGACACCAAGAACGACCCCTTGGACATCACGTCGTGCTGCAAATCCCAATCGGCAACCGTTGTCTCCAACAACGATCCGGACTTCGAAAGACCGGCGTTGTTCACCACCAGATCTAAGCCGCCAAAAGCCACCACGGTGTCATGGACCGCAGCTTCCACCTCGGCTTTGTTAGAAACGTCCGCTTTGAGACCCACGGCAACGTCGGGACCACCAAGCTCCTTTGCAGTCGCCTGCGCCTTCTTCAGATCAAGGTCAACCACCGCCACGCAGGCACCCTCCTGAGCAAGCCTGATAGCAATTGCTTTCCCGATACCCGACGCTGCACCCGTGACTAGGGCGATTCGGCCTTGAAGGGGTTTGGGCTTGGGCATCCTCTGGAGTTTGGCCTCTTCGAGAGACCAGTACTCAATCCGGAACTTTTCCGCGTCGTTAATCGGCTGATACTTTGAGATTCCCTCGGCAGCGCGCATGACGTTGATGGCGTTGATATAGAACTCTCCTGCAACGCGAGCGGTCTGTTTGTTTGCGCCGAAACTGAACATGCCGACGCCAGGGACGAGCACAATCGCCGGGTCAGCACCGCGCATCGCTGGTGAATCTTTGCTGGCGTGCTTCTTGTAGTACCCCTGGTACTCCTCACGGTACTCCTCGTGAAGCTTCTGCAAACGCTCAATGGCCTGCTCAACGGGCGCGCTGGGCGGCAAATCGAGAAGCAAAGGTTTTACCTTGGTGCGCAGGAAATGGTCTGGACAGCTAGTGCCAAGGGGCACCAGCGTGCTGTGCTTCTCGTGTTCCAAGAACTCCAGGACGATGGGATCGTCGACGAAGTGGCCCACCTGAACCTTCTCCGTCGACGCCATCGCACGAATCGCAGGTGCGAGGGCAGCTGCACGGGCGTGTCTGCCTTTGGCGGACAGCGGTTTGTGCGCGGGAATCTTTTTCCCCAGCGGATTTTTTTTGCCGTGTTGCTTGATGTACTTTTCGCATTCAGCAATGATTTTGAGGCTATTGGCTTCGCACTCTGCGCTGGTCTTGCCCCATGCAGTAATACCGTGACCACCCAATATGCAGCCGATTGCTGTTGGATTCTCCGCTTGGATTTTCTGGATATCGAGCCCCAATTGAAAACCCGGTCGGCGCCACGGCACCCAAGCCACCGTTCCACCGAATATTTTCTTCGTCAGCTTCTCTCCATCGATAGACGTCGCAATCGCAATACCGGAATCCGGGTGGAGATGATCAACGTGGGGTGCATCGACGAGCCCATGCATCGCCGTATCAATCGACGGTGTCGCTCCGCCTCGACCGTGCAAGCAGTATTCCAACAACTCGACCATCTCGTCTTCGCCCTGAACACCGGGATAGACGCCCACAAGGGCCAAGAACCTATCAAGGCGCAGCGTGGACAACCCCTCCTCCGTGAGAGTACCGAGGTCGCCTCCGGAGCCCTTCACCCACATCACCTCAACGGTGCCGCCGGTGACCGGGTCCTTAACTGTCCCCTTGGCGGAGGTATTCCCGCCCGCGTAATTTGTGTTCTGAGGGTTTTGGCCAAGCCGATGCGAGCGATTAAGCAGTTCTTTAGCGGAGTGCGAGGTCATTCTTGTTCTTTCTTGTTAGTCGGGCTCGAGCGCTTAAGCGCCCCAGCTCATTTGCGTGCCACCGGAACGCTCCTGGTGAATAGTGGTGCGGTAGTCAGAGGCCATGTAGTGCGCTACGGGGTCTTCGGGAAGACCCCGAGAAGCTCGCCACGTGGCCAACTGGGGGCGAACATCGACATAGAAGGCGTTCATAAAGATGTCATTTGCGCCCAAGACATCCCCTGCGAGCTGAGCCTCGGTCAGCGCGTCGCGATCAAGCAAGAGGGCCCTCGCGGTCATTTCCTGAATGTTCAGAACGCTACGAATCTGCGCGGGCAGTTTCTCTTCGATGTTGTGGCACTGATCGAGCATAAATGCGACTTCAGAGCCTTTATCCAAAGCCCCTCCTCGAACAACCTCGACCATGATGCGAAAGAGCTGATACGGGTCAGCAGAACCTACGATGAGGTCGTCATCAGCGTAAAAGCGTGAGTTGAAGTCGAAGGAGCCAAGCTTTCCCAGACGAATCAACTGGGCCACGATGAATTCGATGTTGGTCCCTGGCGCGTGGTGGCCCGTGTCGAGGCATACCTTCGCACGGTCTCCTAAGGCGAGACAGTGTGCAAACGAGGTACCCCAGTCCGGCACATCAGTGTGGTAAAACGCCGGTTCGAAGAACTTGTACTCCAGAATCAAGCGCTGGTCGTCACTCATATGGGAATAAATCTTCTGGAGAGAGTCAGCTAGGCGGTCCTGGCGGCCTCGCATATCGTCCTGACCGGGGTAATTGGTGCCATCGGCGAGCCAAATTTTGAGATCCCGCGAGCCAGTTTTATGCATAATGTCAATGCACTCGAAGTGGTGGTCAACTGCTTTTTGCCGAATCTTTGGGTCTGAGTGCGTGACACTGCCGTACTTGTAGTCCTCATCCTGGAAGGTGTTCGAGTTCAGCGTCCCCAGCTCGACCCCGAGGTCCGCAGCGAACGAGCGCATGTGGTCATAGTCATCGGTCTTGTCCCACGGGTAATGCACTGCCACCCGGGGAGCAATACCGGTGAGTTCGTGAACCTTCGCAGCGTCTTGCAGCTTTTCGAACACAGTCCTGGGCACCCCCGGCTGACCGAACACCCGAAAGCGCGTGCCAGTGTTGGAAAATGCCCAGGAGGGAATTTCAATCTCTTGCAGCGCCAAAGTATCCAGTTGCGCATCGGTCATTGCCATGGGGTTATCCTTTTTTGTCGGTGCCTGTGAGGGCTGTGAGCTGAGTTTCTAAATTAAAAACTTCGGTCAGTTGGGCAAAACCCTGGTCCGGGGTTCCCTCCAAGTCGACAAAAAACTCGGACATCTCTGCCTGCCAGAGCGCGTTGACGTCGGTGGCTGCCATGCCAGAACGTGCTTTTTCCAGGGACTCGGTCTCAAAATAGCCAATCAGTAAGCCGTCCTCACGCAGAAACAGCGAGTAGTTGTGCCAGCCGGTGTTAGCCAGGGCTACCAACATTTCAGGCCAAACCGGCTGATGACGCATCACGTACTCGTCGAGCCGGTCGGGCTTCACCTGGAGTTGAAAACACACTTTCTGCACGGGCTACGCCTACCCCTAGTGCATCGAGATGGTCTCGGTGGCACGCAGCTTGCCCTGAATGAAGTGATAGGCGTGCTGGGCCAAGTCAGCTGAGTCGTCCCACAAATTGCGCCAAATACCGAGCATTGAGCTCAGGTCCGGACTCACCACAGCACTAGAGAACGACTCGAAAGTGATGGGTCCGGAATATCCGATGCGGTCGAGTGCCTTGTGAAAGTTATCGAAATCAACATTTCCCGAGCCTAGGTAGCCACGGTGGCTTTCGCCAACGTGCACATACACCAGCTTGTCCCCACAATCGAGGACCGGCTGGAACATATCCGACTCCTCGATGTTCATGTGATAGGTGTCGAGATGAATCCCAACATTTGAATGGTCCAGTTCCTTTAGGTAACTCAGTCCCTGACGTGCAGTGTTCATAATGTTGGTCTCGTAGCGGTTGACCACTTCGAGTCCGAGTTGAATGCCCATCCCCTGCGCCCGCTCGGCTACCCGCCGGAGCACATCCATACTGTTTTGGCGGCCTGCGGCGCTCGCTGGCTGCTGGTACTTGTTGAGCGCGCTGTAGATGACACCAGCGAGATAACGAGACTCCAGTTCGTGCAGAATCTCGAGGATTTTGTTGAGCTTATTCTCGCCCGCCTTGACAGCATCAGGATCTTCACTCGATATATCCGAATCGAGGCTGTGCCCCATGGAGGACGATATCTGAAGGTTAAAAGGAGCGAGCGACTTCTTCGCCGATTCAACATCAAAAGAATAGGGATCGAGCAGGGGAAGCTCGAGCAGGTTATAGCCGGCTTCAGCCGTCATCCGTGCAGCTTTATCAACACCCGCTTGATCAAAAACACCGCTAAAAACTAATCCGTGGCAACCGATTAACATCGTTGTTTCCTTCTGTTGGGAAAAGGTCAGTGTGTCGCTTCCGTGAACTTTTTTAGCCCGTCTGTCGGAAAAAGTCGGCTCCGAACCCGCACATTGAATCGTTCAAATATACTTTACGTCGGCTGTTTGCGAGTGTCAACATGACGCATAGGTGTCAGGGCTTCTCTGTAGGTCCAAAAGTTGCTAGCTACCGATACCAGCCAGCCAGCCCACCCTGGCTCAAGCCTTGAGAGCCAACAATATCGTGGCTGACAGTAGTTCTCTGTCTCTGTAAGACGTGGTTTTGATCAGCACTTGGAAAGAGCAGATTGCGCGGTGACCATGCCGATTGTCCCGGCTTAGGACTAGCGCTACATCACCAGCCACAAGTCCCTGTGTTCCCTCCGTGACGCCGTGCGCATCACAAGCTCAGGGGTCCACAACGCGGGCTTGGTGCGAACGTCCTCGAGGCCCAGTTCCCCGTGAATTTCGATATCCCGAAGACTCATTTTCCCCTTTTTCCTATAACCAATCTCTCCATAACAGAAGCAATCGTGCCGTTCTCCCGGGTGAGAGAGCCCCCACCCAGCCCGTCAAGACGAGATTAGAGGACCAACGGTACGTGGAGCGCTCTCTCTGCCAACAGAAGACCTGAACCCCCGGGGTGGAGAATAAAGGCATGCGCCCATTAGCCACCGTTCGAGGTATGCTCGCGTGGCGAACGAGCGTTGCCCCCCGCTGAATATTTGGGATTTTCGGGGCCCCGGGGAGTGGCAAAAGTACCCTGGCAGCAGAGCTGTCTCAGAACTTATCTACTCCCCACGTGGTCATTCCAGCGGATGGTTTCCACTACTCCCAAGCGACGTTGGTATCGCTGGGTCGCCGGGATCGTATGGGAGCACCAGACACCTTCGACACTGCTGGTCTTGCCGCGAAGCTCGCCGTGGTCAAGGCGGGCGACAAACCTGTTTTGTTCCCCACCTTTAATTGACACGCAGAAGACGCTATCGATGACTCTATTGTGGTGGAGTCTGCGCACCAACTCATCATTTTGGAGGGAAACTATCTGCAGCTCAAAGACGAGAATTGGCGACCAATCAGCAGCCTTCTCAATCTGTGTATCTATGTCGATATCCCTGAGACGGTGAGACTTTCGCGGCGAATCAAGCGCCATGTTGATCCTGGCAAAACCCTTCAGTCCGCAACCGCTTGGGTCGAAGGTTTCGACAACGCCGGTGTGATTGAACGCTCTGCTGCACCGGCCGACGCAGCGTATCGGCCGCTTAATGCTTAGAATTCTCCCAGGGCCGGTGTCTTGAGGCCTCTGGAGCTTCAATCTTTAACCGACGTTCGCACAACCGAAGCGAATGCTGCCCTTGCTCACAATGACGGCTCCCCGGGCGTCTACGCGGGCCCACAGGTAGGTATTCGAGGCGACAGCACCCACCCTGAAAACAGGGTGCCGCCCCCTCCAATCGGGGAAGCCACCGGCAACCGGGGTGAGTTGCCGGACCATCGGGTAGAGGAGTGGGTGGGGCACCGGGAAGCGTTTTTCACCCGGTGAAGACCGTATAAATCTCACGGCAACGTCAGCGTTGAACAGAAACGGTCACGTGGTGCTCCGGCATGTGTTGTGTTTCCAACACGACACCGCGGTGGAGAAGCAACTCGTTAGCGGACCGTATTCCTCTGTTCAGGGTGCGGTCAAATACGCGCGGCACGATGCCACCTGTGCCCGACAAACCCCACGCCCTGTGACGACGAATCATCCATGCAGCCACCACGGTCGTCACGAGTGTCGCCAAATTTATAGTCCTGCTCGACGCCACGAACTATGCTGATTTGACCCTCACAATCACCACAATCCAAACCCTGCTCACCAACCTCGCTCAGGACAAAGCCAACGCGGTCACGCCATCGTTTAGCGAGCAAAAACCAAAGAGGTATGCGCCCCACCTGTGTGGGCAAGTTGACCTCAGTCGCCCCTTATTTCACGATGTTCAGAATCGTCTGCGTACCAAAGCGAAAGGCTCACTGGCCTAATCCGCCTTCGACTCCCAGATGACCCTTGCGACCGCCAAATCGGGCAACGAAAGAAAGACGCATTTCCTAGGTTTGTTTAACTTTCGCAAACGAAAGTATTGTGGTTCTATAGGGTCATCATTCGAAGTCCAACCGACGAGGATTCTCATGCCCGCGAATACTGAGCGAGAGCGCGAGTCCGCCGTCCTGAAAGACCTGGCGGCCTACGGTGTGGTCCAGGTCCAAGAGCTGGCAACTAAATTGGGCGTCTCCAAGGTTACGGTGCGTAAAGACTTAGAGGCGCTCGAGGGGCGCCAATTGTTGCGGCGCATCCGCGGAGGTGCAATCAAAGTTTCTTCGTCAGACGAGGGCCACTTCAGCTACCGCCTGCAGCGCCGCGCCACAGAGAAGAGAGCGATTGCTCGACATGTTGCCCGCGTCGTGAACGACGGTGACACGATTGCCATCGATTCTTCCACGACAGGTTATTACCTCGCTCGGGCCCTGCTCGACCGGAAAAACCTGGTCGTCATCACTAACAGCTTGCCTTCGGCGTCCTTGCTGATGGAGGAATCCGACGCGATGGTCATCATGCTCGGCGGAGTCCTACGTCGATCCTCTGCTTCCTTGGTCGCGACATTCGGACCCTCCCTTGAAGGCCGAGGTCCGATCACTCACGGCTTCTTTGGTGCGGTGAGTGTCTCTACGCAGCTTGGGCTGATGGAGCTAGACCACGGAGAAGCGGTGACAAAACGTGCGCTTGCCGCCTCTTGCCTCAATGTGTACGGGCTCATCTCAAGTGAAAAAGCGGCCCAATTTGGTCTGAACTCCTTCGCGGTTCCCGCCCAAGTGACCCGTATCTATACCGATGAAAACGTTTCCTTAGAGTTTGCCCAGACATGCTCTGAGGCGGGAATGCCCATCATTGCCGTTCCCATCTCGCAGGATTTACTCTCGGGAGACGATGTTGCGGACCTCTCCGGCGACTAACCAGCCACTCAACCACCATCAAAAGGAACCCCATGGCATGCACCTGGAATCCCGAAGTAGTGTCCCCCGAACTCGTTGCGCTGACGCACTCCTTGGGTGACCGAGACAAAGATTTCGTGATTTTGGCAGAGGGGAATACCTCTCAGCGCCTTGATGACCAAAGAATTGTGGTGAAGGCTTCCGGAGCGATGATGGCGACTGCGAGCCCACAAGACTTTGTGGTGTGTGAGGTAGAGCCCCTCATCGAGCTGATGGATTCCCCCACTGCTACCCAAGGAGATCTCAGCACATATCTCGACGCAGGGGAACACGATGGTCTCAAACGCCGCGGCTCGATTGAGACTCTCATTCACGTCGCAATCCAGTCGCTTCGTCCCACTGCGTTCGTCGGCCACACTCACCCCACAGCGCTCGTCGCACTCCTCGCCAGTGTGCACCAGGAGACCGCCTTTGAGAGCTTCGTCTACTCCGACGAAGCCATTGTCATTGGCCACACCCTTTACGTTCCTTATGCCCAACCGGGCATCGATCTGGGTCGACTTTTTCTTGCGCGGGTGCGCGAGTACTGGAGCGCCCACCAGGATTTGCCCTCCCTGATTTTGTTGGGAAACCATGGCATTGTCGCCCTGGCAGACACTGCTGCTGGAGTAGAGGCAGTCACCGAGATGGCGTACAAAGGAGCCCAAGTTCGCCTGCAAGCCTTCGCCGCTGGCGGGGTGGTGGCCTTAGGCGCCGAGGCTGTCGAGAGCTACTTCCACCGAGAAGACATGGCCGAACGGCGCCATAATCTCTCTGGGATTTAAAGTGAGCTCACCGCTTCGTGCGGTATTCCTCGACGTCGGCGGGCCGCTATACCCCGACGAGAATTTTCTGGGAGCAGCAATCAGAGC
This sequence comes from uncultured Microbacteriaceae bacterium, assembly GCA_964445125.1. Lineage (GTDB taxonomy): Bacteria > Actinomycetota > Actinomycetes > Actinomycetales > Microbacteriaceae > Pontimonas. The sequence continues at coordinate 3,892 of CAYUJX010000015.1, read as the reverse complement.
TATCAACGAACTGCGGAAGGAAGGTGGGCGCGAGTCCGTAACAACGGCCCAGGTCGGTGAGCTCTTCGACTTTGTGCGAAACACAGAAGGCGCTTCAATGCGAAAATCTTTTGCCCGAGAGTTTCTCGGCGACCAGGACCGAGCAAGCGAGCTACACCACGCCCTTGCTCCCTATTGGCGCCACCCGGAGGGCACACTCTTTGCCGATGTGTTGCCGTTTCTTCGTGCGATGTCTCCTCATGTCCGCGTTGGCATCATCGCCAACCAAGAACTAGCCACCCAAGAGGCTCTCACCAGGGATGGTGTCGCTCCGTTCATCAGCTCCTGGGGGCTCTCAGGTTTGGTGGGATTCGAGAAGCCCCAACCCGAGATTTTCCACTGGGCACTTCGAGACCTCGGTGTTGAAGCTCACGAGGCAGTCCACATTGGGAACCGCTTTGACACCGACGTGTTGCCTGCCTCCACTCTCGGTCTGCGGTCTGCATGGATTTTGCGCGGCGAGGCGCCGGATCACCCGACGACCGACCAGCTTGGTGTCGCCACCTGGGTAGTGAGTGGACTCGATGAGCTCCAACCCCTGCTGTTCACCGCACTAGGAGTGCAGCCCACCCCATGAACGTCGCAACGATTGCTATAGGCATTGATGTCGCTACTGCACACCTCAGAGCAGTGGCATTGGACCCGGACTCTGGTTCCCTACTCGTTGGTCCGGTCGAGGTTTCGTTACCCGCTCCAATGAGGGAGAGCGGCGCACGCGTTTCTCAATCCCCCGAATACGCCCAAGCTGCGAGGAAAGCCCTCAGCGCACTCGTCGACGCGCTCGGGACACGCGCTCGTGGCGTGGGCGCAATCTGCGTGACCGCGACCTCGGGGACCTTGGTTCCTTGTGATGGAGCAGGACGGCCCCTGGGGGACGCGCTCATGTATAACGACGAGCGGGCCACTGCCGACGTTTCCGAGGCTGTGCGCACCCTCGTCCCTGATACTCCCCATCAGTCAGTCGGGCGACTCTGGTGGCTAGCTCGTAACACCCCCGCCGTAAAGATTCTTTCCCCCGCCGATGTTATCCTCGCGGATCTTGCGGGCGGGATTGTACTCATGGCGGATAATTCCCACCATCTGAAATCTGCGGTGAACCCTCTGAACCTAACGTGGCCAGACCAACTCTTCTCGGCCCTCGATATTCCCCCTTCGGTACTGCCTGGGTTGGCGAACGCTGGCTCCACGCTGGGCGTCCTCGCTTCCACGCCTGCGAGCACGCTTGGTCTTCAGCCAGGGGTGGCTCTTGTGGCCGGGATGACCGATGGGTGCACCTCCCAAATATCAACCGGCGCAATGAGACCCGGTGACACCGTGGGTGTGCTCGGCACCACTCTGGTCCTTAAAGCCGTCAGTTCCTGCCAGGTAATCGACACCTCCCGGGGTGTGTACTCACACCTTTCCCCCGATGGCCACTTTCTGCCCGGTGGGGCATCCAATGTAGGGGTGGGTTCTCTACGCACAATCGAAGGCCTCCATGACGACGAGGCACTCCACCGATTTGTCGATATCGCGAGCCGCGCTGAGCCTGCGGGTATCGCTCACTACCCACTCGTGGGGGTCGGTGAACGCTTCCCTTTCAGCAATAAAGAGGCCACGGCTCTATCCTCCGCTGTCGCCACCAGCCCAGCCAATCGCGTTCGTGCCGTAATTGAGGGCGTGTGCTTTGTGGAACGCCTGGGGCTAGACATCCTGGGTCAACTGGGTGCCCCGTCGCTGCGCCACCACGTCAGCGGGGGCGCAAGCAAGTCCCGTGGCTGGAATAAGCTTCGAGCCACCATTCTTGGCAGGGAAATATTCTTACCCGCACACACGGACAGCGCCATTGGCGCCGCACTGATTGCCTGCGCCACAGCTAACGGAGAAAGCCTTCACGACATAAGCCAGGCGCTCTTACCAACCCGCCGAACCATCGAGCCCGACACCAAGCTGGTGCAGCGTCTCGACGCGAATTATCGCGAATTCCTCTCTCTCCTTCACTCAGCTGGTTACGTCAAAGCCCAGCCCGGAGACAATCTGACCTAGACGGCGAGATATCCACCGTCGATGACGATGTCGGCGCCGGTCATAAAGTCTGATGCGGCGGAGCCCAAAAACACTGCCGCTCCCTGCAAATCGGTGGGGTCAGCCATGGCTTTCATCGGGGTCATCTCTATCCACGTCGGATAGACCGCTTGCCCTTCTTCGGTCTCAAGAAAATGTTCGACGAGGTTCGTTCGCGTGTAAGTGGGAGAAATACTGTTCACCCTGATTCCATGACCCACCCATTCCACCGCGAGGGAGCGAGTAAGCCCGATGACGGCGGATTTTGACGCGTTGTAGTGCGCTTGGGATTGCGGGGTGTTGGCAATGTGGGCTGAGATTGAGCCTGTGTTGATGATTTTGCCGTATTTCTGGTCTTTCATGATGCGGGCCTGCGCCACAGCACCGAGAAAAACGGAATCGACGTTGACCCTAAACATCTTCTGAAAATCCTCATATGGCATGTCCAAGGCATCCATCCACTGGGCAATGCCAACATTGTTATACGCGACATCCAGTCCTCCCAAGGTGTCCTTGGCGGCTGCCATCGCATCGCTGACCTGCTGCGGGTTCGTCACGTCAGCGACAAGAACAAGCGTTGTGGCCCCCGGATTTCTCGATTTAATCTCTGACTCGATTATTTTTGTGCTGACTTCGTTGGCATCAATCAGCGCCACTGCGCCGCCGGCATCGGCAACAGCGTGGGCCAGAGCTCGCCCGATACCGCTGCCTGCCCCCGTCACCACGCATGATCGGTCTTTCAGGGACAACCGTTGCATAATATTGGCAGCCGACAAGACAGAATCCATGGGGTTCCTTAGTCCATATCAATTTGAATTTTGACGGATGTCGGCCCCATATTCAAAAAGGCGTTGATAGCGTCTACGCTCTTCTCAAACGGGAATCGGTCAGTCAGCAACGGCTTCACATCTATTTTTCCTGAGCCCATCAACGCGACGGCTCGGTCATAAACGTTGGTGTAGCGAAAGACATGCTCTACCGTTAATTCCTTCACCGAGCCCTGCAAGAGGTCGTAGCTGATTGGTCCATCGGGGAGGCCAACAAACACCACGGTAGCCCCCGGAGCAGCATGATCAAATGCAGATTCCGCAACCTTCTTATTACCGCTGCACTCAAACACTATGTTGACGCCCCGGCCCCCGGTATTATCCCCCACGGTCTTCCCTAAATCCTCTGAAGCCACGTTCACGGGCGTAATGGCTCCCAACGTTTCAGCGAGAGCCAGCTTCTCGGGAATCACGTCGGTCATGATGACCCTGGAGCACCCGCCAGCAAGTGCGGCCAAAGCTGTGACCATGCCGATTGTTCCAGCCCCAAGAACCAGCGCTACGTCACCCGGGGCAATTTTTGCTTTGTTAGCCGCGTGTAGACCCACAGCGAGGGGCTCAATCATGGCGCCCTCGGCAAACGAAACGTTATCGGGCAGCTTGTAGGTGTAACCGCCGGGGTGCACCACAGACTCGCGCAGCACACCGTGTACGGGAGGTGTCGCCCAGAAGCGGACTTTGGGGTCGAGGTTGTAGTGACCAGTCTTCGTTTCGATACTGTCGGAGCTCGGAATACCAGGCTCCATACATACTCGATCACCCTTGCTCAGATGAGTAACATCCGAGCCGACCTCAAGAACCGTGCCGGACGCCTCATGACCCAGGATCATGGGCTCGTTGACAATAAATTTTCCAATACGACCGTCGGTGAAGTAGTGCACATCGGAGGCACAAATGCCCACAACCGCTATTTTTATGCGGACATCATCAGGGCCGAGGTTTTCATCAACCTCAATATCTCGAAGGGCTATTTCCCCTTTTTT
>CAYUJX010000014.1:18606-20265 GCA_964445125.1 uncultured Microbacteriaceae bacterium | reverse complement strand
TGCGGGTGATGGTGGTGCCCGGCTCTGCTCGAGTGCGCATAGAGGCCGAAGCCGAAGGAATTGACAAGATCGTCGAAGATTTCGGCGGTGAATGGCGCTTTGCGGGCTGTTCGATGTGTTTGGGGATGAACCCTGATCAGCTGGCCCCGGGCGAAAGAGCTGCCTCCACCTCGAACAGAAACTTTGAAGGGCGACAGGGAAAAGGCGGACGTACCCACCTGGTCTCCCCGATTGTCGCCGCTGCTACCGCTATTCGTGGCACGCTTTCGAGCCCCGCTGATCTGAGCGATGCTAAGGAAGGCGCGGTGTGGACAAGGTAATCACCGTGGCAGGTCCCGGCATCCCGCTTCGCCGGAGCAATGTCGACACGGACCAAATCATTCCCGCTGAGTTTCTCAAGCGGGTCACCAAGACGGGCTACGACGACGCGTTGTTTTATGCTTGGCGAGCCGACCCAAGTTTTGTCCTCAACCTCGAGCCGTACGCCCGGGGTGGCATCCTGGTGGCAGGACCAGATTTTGGCACGGGGTCCTCGCGGGAACACGCGGTGTGGGCGCTCAAGGACTTCGGTATTACCGCCGTCATTTCGACCCGTTTTGGGGATATTTTTCGTTCAAACGCCGGCAAGCAAGGCCTGGTGACCGCGGTGGTGCCAGAAGACGTTGTGCTCGCTTTGTGGACGCTCGTGGAAGAGAATCCTGGAACAGAAATCACGGTTGATGTAGATTCCCGCGAGGTGCGCTGTGGTGACCTGGTTGTCCCATTTGAGCTCGACGACTACACCCGGTGGCGCGTGATGGAAGGCTTGGATGATATTGATCTCAGCCTTCACCACATCGACGAGATTGATGCTTTCGAACGTTCACGAGCATCGTGGCGTCCCACCACTCTTCCGGCTAGGAGCGCCTAGGTGGCGACCGCTGGCCGCTCGCGTGCCAACGCGGTGCTGGCGGCTTCCGAAGAAGCGGACACGGTTACGTTTGAAGGCGGCAAGCCTTTGATAGGAGAAGTCGAGGTACGGGGGGCAAAAAACCTCGTCACCAAAGCGATGGTGGCGGCGCTCCTCGGAGATTCCCCCAGCGTGTTGCGCGGTGTCCCTGCCATTCGCGATGTGGCGGTGGTGAAGGGCCTTTTGGAGGCTCACTCGGTGACGGTCACGGAGCTCTCAGATGGCGAACTCGAGCTTGACCCGCGAGGAGCGAAAAGCGCTCACTTTGCCGAAATTGACGCTCACGCGGGGTCCAGCCGCATCCCCATCCTGTTTTGCGGCCCGCTGCTGCATCAGTTGGGCGAAGCGTTTATTCCTGACCTTGGTGGATGTCGGATTGGGGATCGTCCCATCAACTTTCACCTAGATGCCCTGCGAGCGTTTGGGGCAGAGATCGATAAGAGTTATGAAGGTATTCGCCTGAAAGCACCGCGGCGCCTCGTCGGAGCACGAATAGATCTTCCCTACCCCAGCGTGGGGGCAACGGAGCAGGTTCTGCTGACGGCGGTGAGAGCTCAAGGTGTGACAGAGCTGACAAACGCGGCGATTGAGCCTGAAATAGTGGACTTGATCGCCATTTTACAAAAAATGGGCGCCATCATTTTGGTCGAACCTAATCGCACCATCGTTATCGAAGGGGTGGATTCCCTATCGGGCTATCGTCACAAAGC
>CAYUJX010000014.1:0-18506 GCA_964445125.1 uncultured Microbacteriaceae bacterium | reverse complement strand
GCGGCGTGCTGCCGCCCACAGGCCCTTTTATCATCGCCCCCAACCACTACAGCGAAATCGATCCCATTGTGATGGGGATAGTGGTGTGGAGGCTGGGGCGAACACCCAGGTTTCTTGCCAAGGCATCGCTTTTCCGTGTTCCCGTCCTGGGCTCCATTATGCGCGTTACCGGCCAAATTCCCGTCGAGCGGAGATCCTCCGCGACCCTCTCTGAACCGCTCAAAGCGGCGGGAGTGTTGACTTCTCAAGGCAGTGGGCTCATCGTTTATCCGGAGGGCACCCTGACCAAAGACCCCGATTTGTGGCCGATGAAAGGCAAGCTCGGCGCGGTGCGCATGGCCCTTGACTCCGGCATCCCCCTCTACCCGGCAGCACACTGGGGAACACAGAATCTCATGGGTCGGTACGCCAAATTCATTCGGGTATTTCCTCGGGCACGCATTGACGTCGTGGTGGGCGAGCGCCTTGATCTCTCCGCATTTGAAGGAAAACCCATCACCCATGAGCTCTTAGAAAAAGCCGCAGCACAGCTGATGAAAGAGATTGCCTCGCTCGTCGGCGAGCTCAGGGGAGAAAAGCCCCCTGCGAAGCTGCACGACGGCCTAGGTGAGAAGATTATTAGATGAGACGCGTCGCAGTGTTGGGTGCAGGCTCGTGGGGAACCACGTTTGCCAAGGTGTTGGCCGATGGCGGTTCCGAGGTGACCCTGTGGGCGAGGCGATCCGAGGTCGCTCGCGAAATTCGGGAAACTAATCGCAACAGCGATTACCTGCCGGGTATTAATCTTCCCCCAACGCTTGGCGCCAGCGATCAGATAGCGGTCGCGGTCGCAGGAGCGACCCAAGTTTTTGTGGCGGTACCCAGCCAACACCTGAGGGCAAACTTGGAAATGTTGGCTGAGCATCTCATGCCCGGTGCTCTGGTAATCAGTTTGATGAAGGGTGTTGAAGCGGGCACAGGGCTTCGGATGAGTGAAGTGTTAGCCCAGGCAGGCGGCATTGACCCCGATCGGATTGCGGTCGTGAGTGGGCCGAACCTTGCGCTAGAGATTGCCAGGGAACAACCCACCGCGGCGGTAGCATCATCGCGCAGCGCCGAGACCGCGGCGGCTGTCGCGAGTGCTTCGACAAACGCCTATTTCAAGACCTTCACCAACACCGATGTTGTGGGGACCGAGTTTGGCGGGGTGCTCAAAAACCTCATTGCTGTCGCTGTGGGAATTGCCGATGGGGTGGGGTACGGGGAAAACACCAAAGCGTCCATCATTACGCGGGGGCTGTCGGAAATCAGCGCTTTTGCGGTTGCCTTTGGAGCAGACCCCAAAACCATGTCGGGATTAGCAGGATTGGGCGATCTCATCGCCACGTGTGAATCACCTCTTTCTCGCAATAACACGGCAGGTCGCCTTCTGGGTCAGGGGCACAGCTTCACCGATGTGGTGAAATCCATGAATCAAACAGCTGAAGGACTCTCCGCTATCGCACCCGTGTTGGAATTAGCGGCCTCAAAAGGTATTTTGATGCCGATTGTGACCCAGGTGGGACAGGTACTCGATGGGTCGAGGGACCCGAGGGAACTCGCCCCCCATTTTGCGACAGATTCTGACGCACCCGAGGGCGAATAACACTGATGGTGCTGGCGACATTGGGGTCTTCCCCGTTCGTGGGGAACAAGCACGGTACCGGTGAACCGAAAGTCCTCGCCTTGCACGGGTGGGGTAGAAGTGGCTCTGATTTTGATCGGGTTCTGAGCGGCACCAACGCTTTAGCGCTGCACCTTCCTGGTTTTGGCTCTGCCGGCGCTCCCCCAGAAGCGTGGTCGCCCGGGGATTACGCCGAGCATCTTGCGAGCGCGCTTGTCGGCCATTGCCAGGTCACCCTGGTGGGGCACTCGTTTGGTGGGCGGGTGGCCATCCGGTTGGCTGCCCGTTACCCCCACCTGGTGCAATCTCTCGTATTAACCGGTGTTCCCCTGATCAAACGCACGCCAGCAAAGAAAGCTCCCGTACCTTTCCGTCTTGCTAAGAGGGCTCGATCCTTAGGGATTCTCTCCGAGTCTCGGATGGAAATCCTGCGCAATCGCTACGGCTCCGCGGACTACCGCAACGCCCAAGGAGTGATGCGGGGGGTGCTCGTGGCCGCCATCGGCGAAGACTACTTCGCCGATGCGGCAAAGATCGATGTTCCGGTCACGATGGTGTGGGGGGAGTGGGATCAGCCTGCTCCTTTGGCAGGAGCCCAGAAAGCTCTGGAATATTTCCCTCACGCGACCCTGCGCGTGGTTCCCGCGGCATTCCATCTCCTGGAGGGTAGCCTAGAGGAGGAGCTTGCTGTGGCACTCCGCGATGCGCTTAACGCCTAAGGACACTGATGCCCCCGCCAGATACTGTGATTCTGTGGATCGCTATCACCGTGGGTCTCGGTGTGGCAGGCCTGCAAAACCTCAAATGGCTTCGGATTGCTCAACGCGTTCACTATTTACCTCGCGAGGTCGCGCGAGTTGAGCGCCTCTGGTTTGACCGCAGGCCACTGGGTGCGCTGTGGTGGGCCGGCGCTGCCGCACTCGCGGTAATCTCCGTTCAAGGTCCGGCGTGGTGGGGCTTAGCGTGGCTGGGATTTGGCGCAGCGCTCGCACCGCTCATGATTCTTCCTACCCCCTGGAAATTGTCCTTCAAGGGCACCACGAGCCCCCTCGCGTGGACGCCACGAGCTAGGAGAGCATATGCCGGAATCTTTTTCCTCCAAATCCTTGTCGGCGCTCTTGCTGTGATCGTGTTGGGACCTCCTGGCGTTCTGATTCCGTTGTTGCTCTCCGCCAACCTTGCGGATTTAGCGCTTGGGGGCCTCTGGTATCTGGAGAAAAAGCTGTCGCTGAAGTTTGTCGAACAGGCGCAGAGGAAGCTTTCAAAGATTAAGCCCACCGTGGTGGCCATTACCGGGTCGTATGGAAAGACTTCGACCAAAGGGTATGTGGCTCAACTTCTCGCCGCGTCACACCAGGCAGTGGCCTCGCCGGCGAGCTTTAACAACCTCATGGGTTTGTCCAAAACCATTAACGACCATGTGGTTCCAGGAACCAGCGTGTTCGTCGCAGAGATGGGCATGAACGCTGAAGGTCGCATTCGAGAATTAGCGACATGGTTCCCTCCCGACATTGCTGCCATCACCACCATCGGTGAAGCACACATGGAACGTCTCGGGTCTCAGGAAGCAATTTTTCGAGCAAAAGCCGAAATCACCGAACGCGCGGGAACCGTCGTGTTGCCGATCGATCAGCCCGAGCTGCGCGCCTTGGCGGAGAAATGTGAACGCGCTGGTAAACGCGTCATCCGGGTCAGCGCCCAAGGCAACGAGGCTGACGTGGTGCTCGACGGGGAGCTTGGCACTCTGCGCTATGGCCTGCAGGGAGCGCCTGTGCCCGTCGACATTCCACCCTTTGGCCACGGGGTGAACATTGCGGTGGCGTTGGGTATCGCGTGGGCTCTCGATGTACCCGCAGAGCAGGTGCTCCCGCGCCTGGCAGACCTGCCCGTAGCCGCGCACCGCGCGGAAGTGGCCGAGAGCGCTGACGGTGTGCTGATCATTGATGACACCTACAATTCCAATCCTCTCGGAGCGCAGAACGCTGTGCGCTCTGCTGCTGCGGCCGCCATGAACCGCAAGGGAGCTTTTATTGCGGTGACCCCGGGAATGGTGGAGCTGGGTCCGGTGCAGTTTGAGCGCAACCGCGAACTGGCACATTCCGTGGTGGCTGCCGGCGGAAGGCTGATGATTGTGGGGCGGACGAATAAGAAAGCTCTCCTGGAAGGAGCCGGCCCGACAGCTTACGTTTTTGCGACTCGCGCCGACGCGGTCACGGCGGCCCTGCGGGCTGCGGGCGACCGGGGCGTTATTCTCTATGAGAATGACCTGCCCGATCATTACCCCTAACGGGGAGGGCTTTTCAAAGGGGATCTGATGACGAACGCTCTGTACGCTGTCGTGTTTGGCGGGCCCAGCCCCGAACACGAAATCTCTATTTTGACAGGGCTGCAAGCGGCCCGTGTCTTGAGCGAGGGCGGCCACGAGCCTTTAGCGATATACCTTGCCCCCGCGGGCGCCTGGCATCTCGTTCCAGCACATTCAGAAGCCAAAGATTTTTTGACCGGGGCGCCAGCTGGGTCCAAAGAACTCGAGGTCGTACTGTCCGGTTCACCCGGGATTTTTCTCAAGAAGGGCATCGGTAAGAAACCCCTGGAGATTGACTCGGCCCTGTTGTGTTTCCACGGCGGTCTTGGGGAAGGTGGTGGCTTAGCTGCGGTGTTCACCATGCTGGGCATTCCCGCCACCGGATCGACCGCATACGCGGGTGCCGTGGGGATGGACAAACTGGCTTTTGGTGGTCTGATGGCGGCGTCTCAGATTCCCACATTGCCTCGCGAAGCACTCCGTTCTGATCAGAACCCCGCTTTTCCCGGCCCCTACATTCTTAAACCTCGCTTTGGCGGATCATCTATCGGGATTGAGATTGTGGAGGACATTGAGACGGCTCGGACGTTGGGTGCGACATCACCTCACTTGAAAGCCGGCGCGGTGCTGGAGCCCTATCGCCCCGGTCTGGTGGATCTGAATATGTCCTTTAGGACTTATCCGGATCTCGAGCTCACGGCGTTGGAGCGACCCCTGCGAGGGACGGAAAACTCTGGCCTGTATTCGTATCAGGACAAGTATTTAGCCGGCGGTGCTGGTGGGGCAGGCCTGACCCACGCTCCTCGGGAGTTTCCTGCTCAGGCTCCCGACGCGGTTCATCACGCAGCGCGCAAGGTGGTGACGGCGGTCGCCACGGTCACCAGGCTCAGCGGAATTGTTCGGGTGGACTTATTCTGGGATGAAAAAACAGGCGATGTCTTCGTTAACGAAGTCAACACCATCCCCGGCGCGCTCTCTTTGTATCTGTGGGCACCTATGCACCCGGCTGTTGTCGTCCTCACCGATGCCCTCACCGAAGCGCGAGACCGCCCCGTTATCTTCCCCCAAAGCGGTTTCGGTCAAGGGGTTGCGTTGCGAGCAGCGGGCGGGATCGCAGGAAAGCTCATCGGGCTGAGCGGGCCTAGCTCTTAGTTCACCACGTCAGACACGTCGAGGCACTTCGCTACGGGATTGGATTGGCTGCCCACGGCGCGTGAGACCTCCTGTAAAACTGCCGTTCCGGAGACGGCGGCGGAATCCACAATGACCTCCGTGGCGGGGTCCAACCCGTAGGTGGTGAACACAAACTCGGGGTCAAACGTGTCGTCTCGCAGCCAATCCACGCCATCCACGGTGAAACACGGCAACAGGTTGGGGCCTGGGCGTTCCAACCCGCAGCGAAGGATAACTGCCGTGGGATTACCGTAGGCGGCGGTTGCTTGGGCGTTGACACTGCGCGCCTTCAATCCCGCAACCTCACCCGGCAAACGGACAATCATGTTCGCGCACTCGGGGGCGTTGGCGTACGCGGCGGGATCGAGGTTCACCAGTGGTGCACAACCTGTCAGGACCACCCCGAGGAGGACACCGAGTCCTATGGCGCGTTTCATCACAGCACTCAGGCTAGCGTGGTGGCCATGTCGACAAGCCTGCCAAAGTCCCATCGCACGGTGTCTGAGGTGGGAGAACTCGCCGCCCTCGCCGCCATCCTCCCGCTGTTGCCCCCGGCGCCTTTAGCTCAGCTGGGGCCGGGCGATGATTCAGCGGTCATCAAGGCTCCTGATGGTCGGGTGGTCATCAGTTGCGACATGATGATTGAAGGACCCGATTTTCATCGGGCATGGTCAAGCTTGAGCGATGTCGGTTTCAAAGCCGTCGCGAGCAATGCCGCCGATATTGCGGCCATGGGGGCGATACCAACAGGATTTGAAATTGCCCTCGCGGCTCCGGGGGAGACAACCGTGGCTGACCTGCAAGATTTAGCGACGGGTTTTGCTGAGGGTATTGCCGCTTTAGCGCCCGGGGCAGGGGTTGTGGGCGGGGACTTATCAAAGGCGCCGGTGATCATGATTGCGGTGACCGTCCTCGGGGACTTAGAGGGCAGAGCACCCGTGACCCGCTCAGGAGCTCAGCCAGGAGACGTTGTCGCGGTGGCGGGGGAGCTGGGGCTCTCCCATCAAGGGTTGCGCGCACTGCGGGCAGCTCGCGGAGATTCCTCGAGTATCCGAGATCTGGTGAGCAACAATGCGGCGGTGCGCCATCATCTGCGCCCTGTCCCACTGATAACCCTGGGGCCTCTCGCGGCGCGTGCGGGCGCCACCGCGATGATGGATATTTCCGACGGACTCGTGCTCGATGCCACCCGCTTGGCCCACGCCAGTGGAGTGCACCTAGAACTTGATTCCTCTATGTCCTGGAGCGATGATGCTCTCTTCGGTGGCGAAGACCATGGTCTCCTCGCCTGCTTTGGTGGATCGACGCCCCTGCCCGAAGGGTTTAGAGCCATTGGTCTTGTCCTCGCCCGGGGCGAAAAAGACACACCGGTGTCGCTGCAGGGGCGCGATCTTCACGCCTCAAGGGGCGGGTGGGATCCTTTTGCCGAGAACGAGGCCACGTAGAGCGCGGTCTCTCCATATGTTTTGGGTTCCCATGGTTCGAACCCACTGGGCCACTCGGGAGGGGTGGAGCGAGTAGAGCGCTCCACGGCCACCCAGGCTCCTGGTGCAAGCCAGGGTGGCAGGGCTGCCAAAACTGAATGGACACTCTCATCCTCGTAGGGGGGGTCAATAAATACACCGCGAGCCTGGAGTCGTGGAGCCGACGCCAGAAAGAGGTGCACGCTCGAGGACACCACACTCACGGTGGTGGAAGCCGGAAGAGAAGGGCTGATCTGCGCGATGTTGGAGCGAATAACTTTCACCGCCGACGGATGCTTCTCGACGAGAATGACGGCGGTTGCACCCCTGGATGCCGCCTCCAAGCCCAACGCCCCCGAGCCCGCGAACAGGTCAAGAACCCCACCGTGGAACCCTTCTCGCGCTTCGAGCCGAGAAAAAAGCGCCTCGCGCACGCGGTCCGAGGTGGGCCTGGTGGTGGGCCCCGGTGTGGCCAGGCGCAGAGAACCAGCGCTGCCTCCAATTATGCGCGTCATGGTTTAACGCTAGTGGCCCTGGTGCGCAGACACCGTGGCGGGCGCTAGCGTGAACGAGTGAGCGTCGGCCTAGATACATCCCTGGGGAATGTGGTGGGGGACCGCAGTGCGAAAGCGCTCTCGAAAGCTTTCGGGTACACCACGGTTGCAGATATTCTGGGCCATTACCCCCGGCGCTATGCCACCAGGGGGGAGCTCACCTCCATTTCTGACATCCCTGTGGGTGAGCAGGCAACCCTGGTAGCCGAAGTGGTCTCGGTGTCGACTCGCTCGATGCGTCAAAAAAGTGGCAACGTCTTGGAGGTGGTCATTACCGATGGCACCGGTGGGGTGACGCTCACCTTTTTCAACCAGGCCTGGCGAGCCCAAAATCTCACCCCGGGTGTGCGGGGCATTTTTGCCGGCAAGATCGGTGTCTACCGGGGTAATCGCCAGCTCGCCCACCCCGACTACGAGCTGTTTGTCGACGAAGACCCGGGGGAACGCGCCAGCCAAGAGTGGGCGAAAAAGCCCATTCCGCTCTACAGCGCAACCTCGACACTGGCGAGTTGGCAAATAGCCAAAGCCATCGGTGTGGTTCTTGACGTTGTGGAGATTCCTGACGAGGTTGTGCCTGAGAATATCCGCACATCCGAAAAGACACTCGGCTATCACGCATCGCTCGAGAACATTCATCGCCCCACCGAAGCCTCCCAGTGGCAGCATGCACGCGATTCGCTGCGCTTCCAGGAAGCCTTTGTGCTCCAATGCGCACTGGTAAAAAGACGCCACGAGCAACGCTTGCTTCGCAGCACCGAGCGCACGCGAGGGGACAGGACAAATGCTTTCCTGGCCGCGTTGCCTTTTAGTTTCACTCCTGACCAGGTGAGCACGATGGAGCAGATACACGAGGATATGGCCGCTGCCCACCCCATGACGCGTCTGGTTCAAGGCGAAGTGGGGTCCGGCAAAACGGTGGTGGCTGCCACCGCCATGGTCACGGTGTCTCAATCAGGGGGACAAACGGCACTACTTGCTCCCACAGAAGTATTGGCAAACCAGCATTTTCGATCCCTGGTCGCAACTCTCGGGCCCGACATGGCGGCGTGGATGAACCCTGTTCTTCTGACAGGTTCCCTGCCAGCGGCGGCAAAAAAGAAGGCACTTTTGGCCGCCGCATCCGGTGCGTCCCACCTCATTGTGGGAACCCATGCGCTCTTGAGTGACACCGTGCAGTTCGCCGATCTTGGCCTGGTCGTGATTGATGAACAACACAGGTTCGGTGTGGATCAGCGTGAAGTGTTGCGGCAAAAAGGACGACACCCGCATCTCCTCGTTCTCACCGCCACCCCTATTCCTCGCACCGTGGCCATGACAGTCTTCGGTGACCTCGATGTCTCCACCATTGCCACGATGCCCGAGGGCCGCATTCCTCTCACGTCTCACGTGGTCGCTTTGGCCGATCATCCCGAATGGTATCCGAGGGTCTGGCAACGAGTCGCGGAAGAAGTGACCGCTGGCCGACAGGTGTTTGTCGTGGCGCCGGCGATAACACCGTCTGCCATGGAGGAGGAGTCCGAGGGGGAGGCAGACTTCGAAGAGCCAGAGGCGAGAGCGTTGACCACCGTGGAAGAGACCGTTCCGATGCTCCGGGCGCGCCCCGAGCTTTCGGGAATGAAGATCGACGCACTTCATGGACGGATGACCAGCGCGGACAAAGACGACGTGATGCGCAGCTTCTATGCCGGAGAGGTGGATGTGGTGGTCGCCACAACCGTTATTGAAGTGGGGATAGACGTTCCGAACGCCTCGGTGATGGTCATTCTGGACGCCGATCGGTTTGGGGTGAGCCAACTCCACCAGCTTCGTGGCCGGGTGGGCCGCGGGTCCCACCCGGGAACCTGTTTGCTGGTGACGCATGCCGAAGAGAACACCACCGCGAGGAAGCGTGTTGACGCGGTGGCCAGCACGCTCGACGGTTTTGAATTGGCGGCATTGGACCTGGAATTGCGCAGCGAAGGGGACGTGTTGGGAGTCCGTCAGTCAGGGGTGCGCTCGAGGCTGAAACTCCTTCGCGTGACCCGCGACGGCGCGATAATCGACGCCGCCAGGTCCTATGCCGAGGCGCTCCTTGAGGATGACCCGTCCTTGGAAGGCCATCTCGCTCTCACCTTGGAGATAGACAGACGACTCGACGAAGGGTCGCAGGAGTATTTAGAAAAGACTTAACCTGCTCCGTGTCACATTCTGGTAACACAGGCATCGTAGGCTGAGGGGATGAGCACTGTTGCTGTCGTTCCAGGTTCCTTTGACCCTGTGACCCTGGGTCACCTTGATGTTATTGAACGCGCGGCAGCTCTGTTTGATGAGGTTCATGTTTTGGTCGTGCATAATCCCGGCAAAGAAGCTCTTTTGCCGATAGCCCAACGGGTAACTCTGTTGGAGCGCGCTATCGCCGATGCGAAGCTGTCAGGAAAAATTATTGCCACCTCCTGGAGCGTGGGGTTGTTGGTTGATTACTGCACCGACGTGGGTGCGACAGTGTTGGTGAAAGGCATCCGCTCACAAGTTGATGTGACCTATGAAACTCCGATGGCGATTGTGAATCGCAATCTCGCCGGGATTGAAACAGTGTTTTTACTGCCTGATCCCGCTAATGCTCACGTGTCGAGTTCCCTGGTGCGACAGGTGGCTTCACTCGGAGGGGACGTTGCCCCCTATGTTCCCAAGGCCGTGGCCGACTACCTTGCTCACACGGAGTTGCGCTAAACCTTCGGTCGTCCGCTCACCCTTCGACTCCTAGACTGAAGGGGTGGCAGGTAAAAAATTTTCCCCCTTTACTGTGGCGGTCAAAGATCTCATGAACCAACCCGGGGAGATGCGCGAGCACACCCTGGACATCAAGGCTGTAGAACAATATGGCAGCGGTGTTGCCGTGGTGCTTGAGGGTAGCCCGGTGAGCATTGATCTGCGTCTCGAAGGCCTGCACGAAGGAATTCTTGTCACCGGAGAGGTCCACTCCACAGCGACCGCGTCGTGTGTGAGGTGCCTGGACACTTTCAGCTTTGACCACCAGGTCGATTTTCAAGAGCTTTTCGCGTACTCTGGTGTCGAGCCTGATTCTTACACGGTGGATCACGACGCCCTTGAACTTGAGAGTGTCATTCGGGATGCGGTCGTCCTCGACTTACCCTTCCAACCAGTGTGTAAACCGGAGTGTTTCGGCCTGGACCCTGCCACCGGGGAAAAGCGAGACGTTCCGGCAAGCGAAGCCCCCCTGGATGAGATTGATCCGCGGTGGCAAGAACTGGCTAAACTGCTCGAGGCGAAAAAGCCCGAGAGCTCCTAAACAGCAAGCGAAAGAAGAGAACCATGGCAGTACCCAAGCGGAAGAAATCCCGGTCGAGAACTCGCCACCGTCGTTCGGCGTGGAAAGCTGAGTTGCCGACACTGGTGAAGTCCATCGTGGGCGGCAAAACCGTCTATCGTCTGCCTCACCGCGCTTCCGTGGTCGAAGACAGTGCGGGAACGCCTCTCTTCATGGAATACAAGGGCCGTAAGGTCGCCGACGTCTAACGTGTCCGGTAGTGAGGAAGCCGTGTCGGTTTCTGAACCAGCATTTCTTGACCCTGCTCCTTTACGGGAGGCTTTAGGCGTTGAGGTTTCCGTCGAGATGCTCGAGCGTGCACTCACGCACTCGTCTTTCGCCTATGAACACGGTGGGGCCGATAATGAGCGCCTTGAATTCCTCGGTGATGCGGTCCTGGGTCAGGCCATAACCGCTGCGCTCTATCACCAGTTTCCCGACCTTCCTGAAGGCGAGCTCGCAAAACGTCGCGCCAGCATTGTCTCCACTACTGCGCTTGCCGAAGTTGCCACCACCATCAACTTGGGGAGCTTCCTGCGGCTAGGCCGCGGTGAAGAACTCACGGGGGGGCGCGTTAAACCTTCGCTCTTGGCGGATGCTCTCGAAGCGCTCATCGCAGCGGTGTTCCTCGATCGGGGCGCTCTCGCCGCGACCAGTGCCGTGGACCACCTGATGGGGGAACTGGTCAAAGACGCTGATGCGCGCAGCGTCACGAGTGATCCGAAAACTGCCCTGCAAGAGTGGGCGGCTCGAAACAATCAGGGAGTTCCGAGATACACGATCACGAACTCGGGTCCCGACCACGCAAAAGTTTTTGTCGCCCAGGTGTTCCTGGATTCTTTCCCTACCCCCGGCACCGCTGTGGGAGAGGGATCAGGCAGCTCGAAAAAAGCTGCCGAGCTTGCGGCCGCAAGCTTTGCGCTGAGGGCCATTAAGGCAGCACCCGACTTTCATGCCTGAACTTCCCGAAGTGGAGGTCGTGAGGCTGGGCCTCGCTCCCGTCATGTCGGGGGCAGAGGTGGATTCCGTGGAGGTGCATGACCTCCGCTCGCTCAAGCGCCATAAAGGACCTGCGGAAGATTTCGTGCACACCCTCGAGCGCGCCACCTTCGAGACTCCCCTTCGGCGTGGAAAGTTTTTGTGGGTTCCTCTGCTAGGTCAGGATCTGGCGTTGGTGTGTCATTTGGGGATGAGCGGACAGGTGCTCCTCGGCGATGAGAGCTCAGACTTTGGCCCCCACCTGCGCATTCGATTACATCTGCGTGCTGCCACCGGCGAGCAGGTCGCCGTGGGCTTTGTCGACCAACGTATTTTCGGTTCCATGGCAATCGATGAGCTGATTCCCACGCACGATGGACATCCTGCTGGACACGGGGGCACCGATATACGAATCCCCCGATCAGTTGCCCATATCGCGCGCGATCCGCTTGACCCGGCGTTTGATGGAGCGAGTTTTGCCCGAAAACTCCGAGCCAAGAGAACGGACATCAAACGCGCGCTGCTGGATCAGGGGCTCATCAGCGGCATCGGGAACATTTATGCCGATGAAGCCCTCTGGGCGTCACAATTGCACTACCGATATCCCACCTCTCGGATGACGAAAGCGCGAGTGGCCGTGTTGCTTCAAAATGTCACGGAGGTGCTGGGTAAAGCTCTGGGTGAAGGCGGAACCTCTTTTGATCAGCAGTATGTGAATGTGAACGGTCAAAGCGGCTACTTTTCCCATTCCCTCAACGCTTACGGGCAGGACGGCAAGCCCTGCTCGCGCTGCGCAACCATTCTGCGGCGCGAGCCTTTTATGAACCGCTCCTCTCACCGCTGTCCTCGATGTCAAAGAACCCCCCGGAGCGGGTAAGTTTGTAGCCAGTTACCCGAAAATCCACCACGACATCGGAGCAGGCAGTGCATCTGAAGTCCCTCACGCTCAAGGGATTCAAATCGTTTGCTTCTCCGACCACCTTCGCTTTCGAACCCGGTGTCACCTGTGTGGTGGGGCCCAACGGTTCGGGCAAGTCCAACGTGGTCGATGGACTCGCCTGGGTTATGGGAGAGCAGGGCGCAAAAACTCTCCGCGGTGGGTCCATGGAAGACGTGATCTTTGCGGGCACAACCTCCAAACCGCCTTTGGGTCGCGCGGAAGTGCTCCTCACCATCGATAACTCTGATGGAGCACTGCCCATCGACTATTCCGAGGTCACCATTTCGAGAACGCTGTTTCGCAACGGGGCAAGCGAATACGCCATCAACAAAGAACCGGTTCGCCTGCTCGATGTTCAAGAGCTTCTCAGCGATAGTGGCTTAGGTCGGGAAATGCACGTCATCGTGGGCCAAGGCCAACTGGACCGCGTTTTGCACGCAAGCCCTGAGGACCGTCGTCGCTTCGTAGAAGAAGCTGCCGGAATCTTAAAACACCGCCGGCGCAAAGAAAAAACGCAACGCAAGCTGGAGTCCATGCAGGCCAATCTCACGAGGCTCAATGACCTTGCGGGGGAAATTCGCCGGCAACTCACCCCTCTCGGGCGTCAAGCCGACGTGGCCAAACAAGCCCAGAACATTCAAGCCGTCGTCCGGGACGCCACAGCGCGCGTCCTGGCCGACGATGTGGTGGCGTTCACTGCTGCCCTTGATGATTTCCACCTGACAGAGCAGGAACGTGCGATGGAGCGCGCAGCACTTGCGGATAAGTCAGACACCGGGCGTGCTCGTATTGCGCAGCTGGAAGCAGGTGTTGGCAACGACCTTCTGGATCGGGCCAAAAGCACAGACTTTGGCATCCGCAGAGTTTTCGAAGGGCTGACAGCCCTTGAGTCACTCGCCCAGGAGCGTGCTGGTCGCGATGAGGACGATGGCGAGACCATCCTCACGACGATGAGCGAAGAAACGTTGCGCACTCTCGCAGGTCACGTCACCCAAGCCGAAGAGGCTGTGGCCGAGCACGAAGCCGTCGTGGGCCATATTTCCGCGCGGCTTGCGACCTCAAAAGCATCCCTGGCGGCCTTGGACGCCAGAAATCACGAAGCCAGGGGTGCGGCGAACGAGTGGGACACCGCGGCACGCGGCCTCGAAGCTGCCCTCGATCGTCAGAATGCGCAGGTCCGCGCTGCCCGTGAGGATCTGGAGCGTCAATCGGTTGCTCTGGAGCGAGCCACGGAAAGACTTGTACTGCTGGAAGAGGCCTTGGAGGCTGTTCAGGGCGGAGCCGATGCGCCACCGACAGTGGTGGCACAGGGGTATGAGCAGGCATTGCACGAAGCAGAAGCCGAGCTTTCTGTGGCCGAAACCGCCGAGCACGAAACCCGAGCCGCTCTTCATCAACACGAGCGCGAGCATGAAGCTCTTGCGGCTAAAGTTTCTGCACTTAATCTTGCCCTTCACAGTGATAGCGATGACGCCGATGTTGGCGCTCACACGGGTGTCACGGGTAGGGTCTCTGATTCTTTGAGCGTCACCCCCGGTTATGAAACAGCTATCGCTAGGGCTTTGGGATCCCGTACCGATGCCTTCTTGGTCGACACCCGGAGGGCAGCACTTGACGTGGTCGTCGCCAGGTCTGGTGGCGACACCGCACGGGTTGAGTTGGTCATTGCCGAAGGTGACCCCACCGTCACTTCCCCGGTGTCCGGTGTCACCGCTGCGACGGAGCTTGTGCGCGGACCCGCTGGTGTTCTCGCCCTCTTGAAGGGAACCTACGTCGCGGAGGACATTGAGGCGGTTCGTTCCGCCTGGGGAGGGACCACGAAGCTTCCCGCTGGTGTCACAGTGGTGACGCGCGAGGGCGACGTCTTTGGTGAACACGTCGTCGCTACGGGGAGTGGTCAGGCCCGGTCCAGGCTGGAATTGGCTGCGGAGCGAGACGCGTCAAACACCACCCTTCACGAGCGCTCGGTGACCCTGGAGCGCACACGCTTTACCGCTCAGGAGGCGAGCGAGAAGCGAGGCCTCGCTGGGGAAAAAGTCAGCATCTGCCGCGCCCAATTGCGTGCGGCAGATGCAAAGAGCGCGGAATTTGGCGAGCAGGTCTCTCGAGCACGCGCCTCCTTAGAAGCGGGGCAAGCCGAGATTGCTCGCTGGGGGGAGAGCCACAGACGAGCCCAAGAGGCTGTGTCCCAGGCGACTGTGGCCCAGGATGACGCCCAGGCTGGTAACACGGCGTTTATGGCCACGGATAGACCCCTGGTGGACGAGGGCGAGCGTGCCTCCCTGGTCACCTCCGTCGAGGCAATCACCACAGAGGAGGTTGATGCCCGCATCGCGCTGGAAGCCCTGCGCCAGGGAGTTCGCTCCGCGGGGGAAACCTTGGCTGCAAGCCAGCGCCGCAAAGCAGAAGAGGAACACGCGCAAGCCCGCGAGGAAACGAAACGCCGCGAACGCGTGGCGAAGTCTCGCAGAGCGTCGCGGGTTCTCGACGTGTTGCCAGGCTTACTGGCCGTGACAGCTGCCAGCGTGGAGGAGTCCTCGAGGGCCCTCGTGAGCGCCGAAGCCACCCGCCAGGCCAGTCAGAGTGAGCTGACCGGCTTGAGAGTGGATGAAGCGGCGCTGCGGGAAAGATTGTCGTCGATTACCCAGAGTGTCCATTCTCTGGAGATGCAGATTTATGAAAAAAAGCTCCAGCGCACCACCGTGCTGGAGCGCGTCAGGCAGGAGCTGGGCTTCGAAGAAGCCACTTTGCTCGCTGAGTACGCGCCCACTGTAATGGTCCCCGGCGATAGCGAAGAAGAAGACGAGAAACTTTTCAATCGCGAGGAACAAGAGCTCAGGCTTTCCCGCGCTTCGCGCCAGCTAGATCAGCTAGGAAAAGTGAATCCCTTGGCGTTGGAGGAATTCCGTGCACTCGAAGAGCGCCACACGTTCCTGACCGAGCAGCTGGCGGATCTGACACAAACACGCAAAGACCTAGAAGAGATCATGGCGGACTTGGACACGACCATGCACACCATCTTTGCGGACGCTTTTGCGGATACTCAAAAAGCATTTGACGAGGTGTTCCCCTCCCTCTTCCCCGGCGGCACAGGATCGCTGAGCCTGACCAACCCCGACGACCTGTTTGTCACGGGCATTGAGGTGTCGGTGAGGCCTGCTGGAAAAAAGATTGAAAGACTTTCGTTGCTCTCGGGTGGGGAACGCTCACTGGCGGCCATTGCCCTTCTTATCGCCATATTCAAAGCCCGACCCAGCCCGTTCTATATCCTCGACGAGGTGGAGGCCTCCCTAGATGACGCCAACCTGGGGCGCCTATTGGGGGTCATCGAATCGCTAAGGGAGGATTCCCAGTTGATTGTTATTACCCACCAAAAGCGCACGATGGAAATCGCGGATGCACTGTATGGAGTTTCTATGCGCAAAGACGGCGTGAGCGCCGTGGTTGGCCAGCGCGTAAAAGACTCCCACACTGTGGGGTCCTGAGCCGAGAGATAGGCTGAGATAATGGGCAAGAAGCAGAGAGCAGGATGGCTTCTTATTGCTATGGCCGCCGGTATCAGTGTGGGGATTGTGACCACCGAGGTAGTGGATTTGGTAGGAACACAAAATCCTGAGGTTTCAGAGACGCTCCCCATCATCGGGTTTGAGCCCGTCCCCGAAGACTAAGGTTCCTGGCGTCATGGCAGGGGACAGCGCTCGATGGTCTCTGGGCCGCGCTCTGAAGGCTCTGGTGTCTCACGGGGAGATAACCCCGGGAACTTGGGAGGACCTAGAGTCCACTCTCCTGCAGGCAGATTTTGGTCCCGATGTGACGGATGAACTCATCGAGACTGTTCGGCGCGAGGTGGGCCGCATTGGCACAACAAACCCTGACGACGTCCGAGCCATCGTGGTGGAAAGCATCGAAGAAAAGCTTGCGGCGTTTGACCCCACCTTGGATTTGACGCAGAGGCCAGCGGTCATCATGGTCGTGGGCGTCAACGGAGTGGGAAAAACAACGACCATCGGCAAGCTCGCCAAGTTTGTGGCGCGCGCGGGGCGCAGCGTCGTGATCGCTGCTGCTGACACTTTTCGGGCGGCCGCTGTCGAACAACTGACGACGTGGGCTGAGCGCGCTGGGGTTGAAATCGTCACCCCGGATCAACCGGGTCAAGACCCAGCGTCTGTCGCCTACAAAGCGGTGGAGAAGGCTCTCGCGGAAAACATCGAGATAGTGATTATTGATACCGCTGGTCGTTTGCACACCAAATCGGGGTTGATGGATGAGCTCGGTAAAATCCGCCGGGTGGTCGAAAAGCTTGCTCCTCTTTCGGAAGTCCTGCTCGTTCTTGATGCCACCACCGGTCAAAACGGTGTGGTGCAGGCGGAGGCATTCTTAGAGCACGCCGGTGTCACCGGTCTGGTGGTGAGCAAAATCGATGGCAGCGCCAAAGGCGGTTTCGTCCTCAACGTGCAGAGAAAAACGGGCGTTCCTATCAAACTCTTGGGCGAAGGTGAAGGCATCGATGATCTTGCTGGCTTCTCGCCGATGGCTTTTGCGAAGGCGCTTACCGACTAACTCTGGGCGAGGTAGTCGCGCCCCAGGGCGCGATACGTGAGGGCATTGTTCACAATCGCCTCGCGCTCGAGGAGCGTTATCTCGCGGCGAATTTTCCCAGGCACACCCGCCACCAAACTCCCCGCAGGGATGTCGGTTCCTTCCAGGACGACTGATCCTGCGGCAATCAGGCATCCTTCGCCCACGGTGACGCCGTTGAGCAGTGTGGCTCCCATGCCGATAAGAGTGTCATTGCCCACGGTGGCGCCGTGCACGATGGCTCCGTGCCCCACGCTCACACCAGAGCCAATATGGGTGGGAAAGCCTGGATCGCCGTGAATAACGACATTGTCTTGGAGATTAGATCCGTCGCCCACGGTGATGGCATCACGATCTCCCCGCACCACCGCACCGAACATGATGGTCACATTTTGCCCGATACTCACCTGCCCAATCAGCGTCGCGTTTGGTGCAAGAAACACACCTTCGCGGATTTCCGGTTTCTTATCTCCAAAGGGGACTAGGGGCATGGCTCCAGCATAGAAGTCCTCTAAGCCAGCGCGCTCCCTCCTCAGATAAGCTCAGAAATCCTATGGTTGCGTTTTCTTCCCTCTCCGATCGTTTAACCGCGACGTTTGCGTCGTTGCGCAATAAAGGCAAGCTTTCTCCCGCCGATATTGATGGCACGGTTCGCGATATACGGCGCGCTCTACTCGAGTCCGACGTTGCTCTTGAAGTGGTCAAATCGTTCACGGCCAGCGTGCGGGCGAGAGCACTGTCTGATGAGGTCAACAGCGCTCTTAATCCCGCTCAGCAGGTCGTAGGCATCGTCAACGAAGAGTTGATCACTATTTTGGGAGGAAACCAACGGCCTCTGAGTTTCGCCAAAAAGCCTCCAACGGTCATTATGCTCGTGGGTCTTCAAGGCTCCGGTAAGACGACCCTCGCGGGCAAACTTGCGTATTGGCTCAAGTCCCAGGGCCACACTCCCGTGCTTATCGCGTGTGACTTGCAAAGGCCCGGAGCGGTGAAACAGCTCGGCGTCGTCGCCGAACAAGCTGGTGTCGTCCTTTTTGCTCCTGAGCCAGGCGATGGCGTGGGAGATCCCGTGAAGGTAGCGCGCGCGGGGGTGAAGTTTGCGAGAGACAAAAACCACGACATCGCCATTGTCGATACCGCAGGCCGCCTGGGTGTGGACACCCTAATGATGAAGCAGGCCGCCGCTATTCGGACAGCGACGGACCCTGACGAAGTTCTTTTTGTGATCGACTCCATGATCGGGCAGGACGCCGTCCACACGGCACAAGCGTTCCAAGAGGGCGTTGACTTCACCGGAGTGGTGTTGACCAAACTCGATGGTGATGCCAGAGGTGGCGCGGCACTGAGTGTGACCGGGTTAACCAGTCGCCCGGTGCTTTTTGCTTCCACCGGCGAAAAAATTGCGGAGTTTGAGGTCTTCCATCCCGATCGGATGGCCAGTCGAATCCTCGATCTTGGTGACATTCTCACCCTCATTGAGCAGGCCCAAAGAACGTTTGACGAAGATCAGACCAGAGAACTTGAAGAGAAGTTTCGATCCGAAGCGTTCACGCTTGATGACTTTTT
>CAYUJX010000013.1:0-20396 GCA_964445125.1 uncultured Microbacteriaceae bacterium | reverse complement strand
GGACCCCCAGCACATTGTCGACATCTATGGGACGTGTGGCTCCTGCCATCAGGGCTTGCCAGGGAAGTAGCGAGGGCGTAGTGTTATTCCTTGTTGCGGGGAAATTTCCGCATCCTGTGCGCACATCAGCTTCGGTCGATAAGACAGAGCGCCGATAATCGCGTGCCGACAAGTGAACTTGGGTAGAGCGCTAGCTCTACGGTAGCCAATACAGGAGGAAACATGGCAGCAGTCTGCCAAGTGACCGGAGCCGTTCCTGGTTTCGGACACAACATTTCGCACTCACACAGACGCACCAAGCGTCGCTTTGATCCCAACATCCAGAAAAAGACGTATTTCGTTCCCTCCCTCAGAAGGAATGTGACGTTGACTCTCTCTGTCAAAGGAATCAAGACCATCGATGCCCGTGGCATCGAGTCCGTTATTGCCGAGCTCATGCGCAAGGGAGTGAAGATCTAATGGCTAAAGCACAAGATGTTCGGCCCATTATCAAAATGCGCTCCACCGCAGGTACCGGATACACCTACGTCACGCGGAAGAACCGTCGTAACGACCCCGACCGTCTGGTGTTGAAGAAATACGACCCCGTCGTCCGCAAGCACGTCGAATTTCGCGAGGAGCGATAGAGTATGGCCAAAAAAAGCAAGATTGCCCGTAATGAACAGCGCAAAATTATCGTCGAGCGCTACGCCGTTAAGCGTCTGGAGCTGAAAAAGGCCCTCGTGGACCCTGCCGGCACCGACGATTCGCGCGAAGCGGCTCGCCTGGGATTGCAGAAGCTTCCCCGTAACGCTTCACCAATCAGAGTTCGCGGTCGCGACTCGATTGACGGACGCCCCCGTGGTTTCCTGAGCAAATACGGCGTTTCTCGTATCCGTTTCCGCGATATGGCGCACCGGGGCGAGTTACCGGGCATAACGAAGTCCAGCTGGTAGCTTTTTTATTGGCTCGGGAGTGATTCTGAGCCGAGCCAAAATAACTACCCAAAGTCCGAGGAGGACACACAATGAATCGCTCAGAACTTGTTGCAGCAGTAGCAGCGCACACCAGTCAAACCCAGACAGACGTTAACGGTGTCGTCGACGCCATCTTCGCCATCGTGTCCAAGGAAGTCGCCGATGGCAACAAGGTCACCATTCCCGGATGGATTTCCTTCGACCGCACTAATCGCGCGGCGCGCATGGGCCGCAACCCCCAGACCGGTGCAGCAATCCAGATTGCGGCATCTAAGGGCGTCAAGGTTTCTGCTGGTAGCAAGCTGAAGGCTGCTGTCAAGTAGTTTCCTCTTTTTACTATGAAGAGGCGATCGTTATGGTCGCCTCTTCATCAGTTAACGCGTCACGATACCCTTCAGGCTCTCTGGCCTAAACTTTGGGCGTGACTACCCGCCTACTGCCCGCTCTTACTGGAGCAGGGCTGCTCGTTCTCTCCGGGCTCGGTGCCGCGTTACTTGCAGGCCTCCTGGTAGGCGGCGGCGCAGCACCGCTGTTGCTGGTAGACCCTGGTGCAACAGTCCGCTGGGGGTTGCCGGTGGCGAAGGCTCTGGTGCATTTTGGCGCGGCTCTCGCGGTGGGGTCCCTCATGGTGGCTGCCTTTGTTTTGACTCGGAAACAGAGAGCCTTTTCGTCGGCGTTGGTGGTGGCGTCTTTCGGCGCGGGCTTGATGACGGTCGCGAGCGGCGCAACGGCGTTTTTCACTTTTATGGCCATCTATGTCGAGCCGGTCAATATCGACCAGCGGTTTGGCAATCTCTTATGGCTATATCTGCAGACCACCGAAATTGGCCGCTCCTGGCTCATCACCATTGGCTTAGCCGCAATCGTTACCGTTCTCGCCCTGGTTGTCAGAAGTTTTGGCGGTGTCATCGCCGCCGGGGTGCTCTCCGTTGCGGCACTGTGGCCCCTCGCTGAACAGGGGCACGCGGCCGGCACGGCGAATCATGAAGCTGCTGTCAGCGCTTCTTACACCCACATGGTTTTTGCGGCGATGTGGGTCGGTGGCTTGGTGATGATGGCAGTCATCGCGTGGAGCGAGAAGCCTGATCCTCGCGAGTATCATGCGATGCTTGCGCGCTATTCGACCATCGCATTGCTCAGCTTTATTGTGGTGGCCGTCTCTGGAGTGACGAATGCTTGGCTACGGGTGGGAACCCTGCAGGGCTTGGCGTCGGCGTATGGGGTCTTGGTGATAGCGAAAATCACCACCTTGGCCTTCCTGGGGGCCATGGGCGCGTTGTATCGGGTGAGGCTGTTGGGCAACTTGTCACGAGGAGAGAAGGCCACGTCGCCGGTTACCCGGCGCCTGGTTGCCGCCGAGCTCGTGTTGATGGGGGTGGCGTCAGGTCTTGCTAGCGCTTTGGCTCGAACGCAGACACCGGTTCCCCAGGTTCCGGTGCGTGAGATAGCCAGAGCCACACCGGCAGAAATCCTGACCGGGGAGCCGCTGCCCCCCGAATTCACCTGGTCCAAGCTCTTTACTGTGTGGGAGCTCGACTTGATTTGGGCGCTAATCGTGGTGTTCGGCATTGTGTTTTACGTCTGGGGTCATATGCGCCTTTCCAGGAGAGGCGACTATTGGCCACCCTTTCGCACCGTGTCCTGGGTTTCGGGGATGCTTCTGTTGGGGTTTGCGGTGAATTCAGGTTTGTCCGTGTACGGTACCTATCTGTTTAGTATCCACATGCTTGGCCACATGCTCTTGAGCATGGCGGTGCCTCTGCTGTTGGTGCTAGGGGCACCTGTCACCTTGGCCTCCAGAGCGATAGCAGTGCGGAAAGACGGATCACGGGGCGCGAGGGAATGGATTCTGGTCGCTGTTCATTCGAGATATCTTGCAGTCCTGGGGCACCCCGTCGTGGCAGCGGCCATTTTTGGCCTATCCCTGATCGTTTTTTACTACTCCCCTCTCTTTGAGTGGGCTCTTCGCGAACACCTCGGTCATCTGTGGATGACCACCCACTTTGTGTTTTCGGGCTACCTTTTTGCCCAGTCTCTGGTGGGCATCGACCCCACCCCTCACAACACGCCCTACCCTCTTCGCCTCATCATTGTTTTGGCAACGATGGCCTTCCACGCATTTTTTGGCCTCAGCATCATTTTGGGAACGGGCCTGCTGGTTCCCGAGTGGTTTGGCGCCATGGGTCGTCCCTGGGGGGACCCGCCGCTCCTGGATCAACAAAATGGCGGGGAGCTAGCGTGGGGACTCGGTGAATTCCCCACCCTGGCACTGGCCATCATCATTACGTGGGCGTGGAGCAGAAGTGATGACCGTATTAACAAGCGTCGCGACCGGCAGGTCGATCGCGACGGCGACAAAGAACTCGAGGCCTATAACGACATGCTAAAAGCCAGAGCAAAAGCAGATGTCGGGCTTAGTAGAAGCTGAGGACAGGTTCGTCCACTAACGTGCCCTCCACTCTCCCCTCCAGGCTGAAGGAGACGGATTCGGTGACTTCACTGAGCGAGCCATCAAAAAGTGACCGAACCATGACGCGCGCTTCCACGACGCCATCGGTTGCGGCCACGTCCCAGGAGCATTTATCACTCCCGAGAGTCAAAGTGACCAGGGGATAGTCCAAGACGGTCCAATCGGGAACGCCGACTACTCGATCGCTAACTCCCATTCCGAAGGGACACCCCACCGGTTGAAGTACCTCTTGGGCTGCGCAATCCTCCAAATAGGTCTCCACGGACGTGGTGACGCGGTCCACGAGCTCCTCGGTCACCTCAACCCGAAGCCGCAGGGGGTAGTCGCGATCAACCTCGCTGACCACAGCGCTCACCTCGGGGGCGCTAACCCACGGCGTGGTCAGCGATGCTTCATAGACTCCGGGTACAAAAACGCTATTTGTGGGCGCGACACCCGGGGTCGTGGTGTCACGCCGAAACCCGTTGACCTCCACACGGTTATCGCCGGTCACTTTAAACTGAATATTCGCCGTGGGTGTTTCGGCAAAACGCCAAGTGTTATAAATCCAGAGGGTGGGCCTTCCGGCTTCCACTGTGAAGACGGTGGTCTCGGTTCCACCACCAATGGTGTATCTGGCTTCAACAATTCTGTGGCCGGATTTCGAGGTGCTCGTTCGGACAATCTGCGGGTCTGTCAGCGAGGCCGACGGCTCCGGTAGAATCGTGGGGACATGGGAAAGACCAGCTTTAGCGGCCGCGAGGCCAAAATCGCGCGTCTCCAAAGCTTGTAAGTACGTCAGCACCGAATTTCCCGGCGTGTAAAGCGTGAGGTTAATCGCGAAGACACTGAGCACCCACAGAGCGACCACTCCGAGGACTCCCAAGCCGAATCTTCGGGCAATTAACCACATAGCTGACATCCTAGGTTGGTTGCCTTTGGCACCGGGGAATCGCACAGCGCGAGGGAGAGGAATTCGATGGCCGACGTCGTCTTGAGCACACAGCAGCGAGACGTCTTGGACCAGATGGAAAACTCTTTCGACCACGTTTTCATCACCGGGCGTGCAGGGACAGGAAAAACGACGCTGCTGCACGCCTTTTCGGAATCCTCTGCCAAGAAGGTAGCGGTGTGCGCTCCCACCGGGGTGGCGGCACTTGCCGCGGGCGGTCAGACCATCCACTCCCTCCTCCGCTTACCCATTGGCATCATCGGTTCCCGGGAACTGGGCTTCATCCCCAAAGAGTCCCTTGCCGTCCTGGCAGCGTTGGATGCGCTCGTCATTGACGAGGTCTCCATGGTTTCTGCCGACGTGCTCGATGCGATTGACCGCAGGCTTCGCCAAGCCAAGCGCAAGCGGCATAGCGCCTTTGGCGGTGTTCAGCTGATTATGTTCGGTGACCCCTACCAGCTTGCTCCCGTCGTGTCCGGTCAGGCCGAGAAGGCCTACTACAAAGACCACTATCGCTCTCCGTGGTTCTTTGACGCCAAAATCTGGACCGAGACGGAAATGGCTGTTCACGAATTAGACACCATTCATCGACAGGCCGATGGAGAGTTCAAGGCAGTCCTCAACGCCCTTCGCGAAGGGCGCATGGAACCAGATATGGGCAGAATGCTGAACGAACAGGGTATGCGCACACCAGAAGACCCCGAGCTGATCACCTTGGCCACGACAAACCAGGCGGTCTCACGAATCAATCAAGCAGCACTGGAGCTTCTGCCCGGCAAAAGCAAGATTGCCCACGCCGACATCGAGGGCGACTTTGGCTCGACCACGGCCTATCCGGCTGATGAGCAACTGGTGCTCAAACCGGGAGCCAGGGTGATGTTTTTGCGCAATGATTTGGCAGGGCCCGATGGCCCCCGATACGCCAATGGAACCTTGGGTGTCGTAGAGAAGGTCACGGATGCGGTGTTGGTGGATGTGGATGGTCAAGGGGTCCTGGTCGAACCTGTCACCTGGGAAAAAGTTCGCTACGAATATTCACCCGCCACGAAAATCCTGAGTCAAGACGTTGTTGCGGAGTTCACCCAGTTTCCTCTGCGCTTGGCGTGGGCGGTCACGATTCATAAAGCCCAGGGTAAAACCCTGGATGCCGCGGTCATTGATTTGGGTGCTCGAGCGTTTGCCCCGGGCCAGACTTATGTGGCCTTCAGCCGCTTGACCTCTCTAGAGGGCCTGTATCTCAAGCGACCACTGTCGCCTTCGGACATCATTGTGGATCAGGATGTTGTGCGGTTCATGAACCAAGAACGTGGCAGCAACAGGCTGATTTAAGCTCCACACCCGGGTTATGAAGGGGGGCGGAATTGGCAAGCCCAGGCCGACTCCTGCCGCCTCCACTAGTTTGGTTCGGTTCGGTTCGTTTCGCCGCAGGCACCCATGAGGGTCGTCACGACTTCGCGTCGGTGCGTCCCCTCACGGTAACCACAATTTTGCCTTTCGCGTGTCCTTCACCTTGGTATGCCAACGCCTTTGCGGCGTCTTTCAACGGGTACCTCCGGTCGATGACCGGCGCGAGTTCTCCTCGCTCAAGAAGTTGGCTCAAAAAAAGTAGGTCCTCTTTGGACTCCTGGGCGATGAACTGAATGAATTTTTTTCGCGAGAGGATAGAAAGTAGGAGCGCCTTCATCATGTGGGGCAACGGTCCTAGCCACAGTCCGACCGGTCCGCCTACGAGGACACATTTTCCGGCCTCTTTCAGTACGCGTCGGCAATCGGAGAGCGAGCGGTTGCCAGCGATATCGAGCAGCAGGTCATAACGCTGCCGAGACTGAACAAAATCTTCCCTCGTGCAGTCGATGACCTCATCCGCACCCATCAAGTGGGCGTTTTCTAGGTTGTCTGGACTGCACACAGCTGTGACGTGCGCGCCAAGTGATTTGGCAATCTGCACCGCGAACGTTCCCACACCACCAGAGGCCCCGTTGATAAGTACTGTGTGACCGGGTTGAATCTTGCCTTTATCGCGAAGACCTTGCAGGGCTGTGAACGCTGCAACCCCCATGGTGGACGCCTCATCGAAGCCGATGTGTGACGGTTTAGGGACCAGTTGGTCGCAGGGAACACAGACGAACTCCGCAAAACAACCGCCACTGTGCCAGCCGAAGACCTCATCGCCGAGCAGGAAATCCTGTACGTTTTTGCCCACAGCTTCGACAGATCCCGCGACATCGGTCCCTGGAATATTTCGCTTTGGCCTGCGGAGTCCCCCCACGAGCCGCACAAGGTAGGGAGTGCCCGTCACCCTGTGCCAATCTGCCTTGTTGACCGATGCTGAGTGGACGCTCACGAGTACATCGCCGTCACCAGGAACAGGTGTATCAATGTCGCGAAGCCGAAGAATGTCCGGGGGCCCGTAGGTCTCGTAGGTGATTGCTTTCACAATGTCTCTCATTGTGCTCCTTTTGGTCCCCGCAGGGGCCGGATGCGGATGTGTCGGGGCACTGTAAGGCAGGCGCGGCGCGCCTTTGCGATCCTTGCGCCAGGCCCGAAGCGCGCAGCATTCGCACATTCCCTGTGGCCCCAGCCAATGGATTGCCCAGAACGCACCGACATTCGCGGAGAAGGTGAGCACCTCGGCGACACCCCTCAAGGGTGTCTCGGTGACCGAGGGTTTCCGGCGCTGAAGGCATTTTTCCGGCCTGCGACCATGTCTGTCCCAGAAGTGCACACGGCGCTGACCGCAATTTCTTGCAAGACAGTATGAGAGCGAGTGACGGGAATCGAACCCGCGCTATCAGCTTGGGAAGCTGAAGTTCTGCCACTGAACTACACTCGCGTATCCCTCTGTAGTGCCCGTGAGGTGGCTTCTAACTCTACTAGTCTGGTCGTGTGCTGCTCTCAGATCGTGATATTCGCTCCGAGCTCGAATCTGGTCGCGTGGGTCTTGATCCCTTAGACCTCACTATGGTCCAACCTTCTAGCGTTGACGTTCGGTTGGATCGCTTCTTTCGACTTTTTGACAATCATAAATACCAACACATAGACCCATCTCTAGATCAGCCCGATCTCACCCGTTTGGTGGAGGTCGAGCCGCAGGAGGCGTTCGTTTTACATCCGGGAGAATTCGTCCTGGGTGCGACCTTCGAAACAGTGACGTTGCCCGATGATGTGGCCGCGCGTCTAGAGGGTAAGAGCTCGCTGGGCCGTCTGGGCCTTTTGACCCATTCGACCGCCGGCTTCATCGACCCGGGGTTTTCCGGCCACGTGACTCTGGAGCTCAGCAACGCAGCGACGCTGCCGATCACACTGTGGCCGGGCATGAAGATTGGCCAGCTGTGTTTCTTCCGCTTGAGCTCTCCTGCCGAGCACCCCTACGGATCGGACGTTTACGGCAGTCGTTATCAAGGCCAAAGAGGCCCTACGGCATCGCGGTCATCGCAGGGCTTTCACCGCACGGACGTGTCAAGGCCGTAAGGGCCCTCCCACTGCGTCATCTGGTCCACCAACCAGGGGCTAAAAACAAAAGGCGCTGTTTCCACGGCCGCCCTAATAGATGCGGGATTCGCCCAGTGCCATTCACACACCTCGCTTTCCACCGGTGTGGGGTCCATTCTGGTGGTGGCAATAAAGACGGGACACACCTCGTTTTCGACGATTCCAGAGGCATCCACGGCGCGATAGCGGAAGTTGGGCAGGGCTGGGGTGATGTCCTCCAGTTCCAGGCCAAGCTCATCGCGAGCACGCCGCCGAATAGCGTCTTCCATGCTTTCTTGGGGACCTGGATGGCCACAGGCAGAATTCGTCCACACCCCCGGCCAGGTTTTCTTGGTGAGTGCTCTGCGGGTCATTAACACCTGGCCCTGTTCGTTGAACACGTGGCAAGAAAAAGCGAGGTGCAAAGCGGTATCTGTGGTGTGGACGCTCGCTTTGTCGGCGCTACCGATGGGGAGGCCGTCATCACCAAGGAGTACCACTAGTTCGGAAGTCGTCATCTGTTTCAAGCGCTACTCTGCAAGGGTAAGTTGTGGACTGGTCACTTCAGTATGACCGGTTCACAGTGTAGCTAATAGGGTTACCCATTCACCGGGGAAGGAAGCAACCATGGCGGTTGACCTAGATACCCGTATCGAGCTGTACACCCGGGTGGCGGAAGAGACTTCAGCCGCGGTTATTAAGCGTTACTCAACATCCTTTGGCCTGGCGTCACAGTTGCTGGATCCGCGCATGCGCACACATATCCGAAACTTTTACGCGTTGGTTCGTCTGGCAGATGAAATTGTCGATGGTGTCGCCAGTGAGGCAGGTGTCGAAGACGCTGAAGCTGGTCACATGCTTGACGCTTTGGAGGCCGACACTGCACGCGCTCTCGAAGTGGGATACAGCACCAACCTCATTGTTCATGCCTTCGCCCATTCTGCGAGGAAAGTCGGAGTCGGAATGGAGCTGATGGCGCCGTTTTTCCGTTCCATGAGGATGGACCTTAGCGAGACCACTCACACTTCAGAGTCGTTCGCCGAATACGTCTACGGCTCCGCTGAGGTGGTGGGGCTTATGTGTCTAGAGGCCTTCCTGGAGGATCAGGATGTGACGTCTGAGAATAAAGAAACTATGGTGCGCGGCGCCCGAGCACTGGGGGCTGCGTTTCAAAAGGTAAATTTTCTGCGCGATTTGGGGGCTGACGCTCAGGCATTGGGACGAAGCTATTTCCCCGATGTCGTTGTTGATGCGCTGGATGAACCCACTAAGCACCGGCTTCTCGATGACATCGATGTGGATTTAGCGCTATCCGCGGCGGCGTTGCCGCTCTTGCCCCGCGGGTCGCGCCGGGCCGTGGCGCTTGCTCACGTCCTCTTTGAAGGCCTCGCTAAGCGCATTCGCAGCACACCTGCAGGGGTTTTGCAGACCACTCGCATTAGTGTTTCTACCCTCAGCAAAGTGTTGTTGGCTGCGCGAGTGTTAGTGGGCTGTGTCCCACGAGCACGGCGAGGCACCGGGAAGGAAAAGAATGTCTAAGTCGGTACTCATTGTGGGAGGCGGCATCGGTGGCATCGCCACCGCAGGCCTCATGGCACGTGATGGCTACGACGTGACCCTGGTGGAGGCACACTCGCGTTTGGGTGGGCGCGCTGGGCTGTGGGTGAAGGATGGTTTCCGTTTTGACACCGGCCCTTCCTGGTATTTGATGCCCGAAGTCTTTGACCACTGGTATCGCTTGATGGGAACAAGCGCTGCAGAGCACTTGACGCTGAGGAAGCTCGACCCCGGATACCGGGTCTATTTTGAGCCAGACGCGGACCAGAAGGCGGATTTTGTTGATGTCCGAGCGACCAGGGAAGACAACCTTGCGTTACTCGAAGAAATGGAGCCCGGTTCCCGGGCGAGCATGGAGAAGTATTTGGACTCCGCCAAGGAGACCTATGAGATGGCAAAGGAGTATTTTTTATACACGTCATTTCAGGACCTTCGCCCGCTGCTGGTGAAAGAGGTTCTCCAGCGCACCGGAACATTAGTGCGTTTGTTGACCACACCCATCATGTCGTTTGTCAAAAGGCACACCACCAACCCTCGTATTCAGCAACTGTTGGGCTATCCGGCGGTGTTTTTGGGCTCCAGCCCCTACCTGGCCCCCAGCATGTTCCACCTGATGTCACATTTGGACCTCGAAGACGGAGTCCTCTATGCAGAAGGCGGATTCACCCGCGTGATTGATTCCATGCGCGATATTGTCGAGGACCACGGGGTGAAGGTGTTGACGGGGGCCCGGGTCAACGCAATATGCACCGAACGCATTCGGGGAAAAGCTCGAGCCACCGGGGTGACCTACAAAGATGCCGATGGGCACACACACACCCTTACCGCGGACATGGTCGTCTCGACCACAGATCTTCACCACAGCGAAACGCAGTTGTTGCCCGAGGAGTTGCGGACCTACCCTCAAAGCTGGTGGGATAAAAAAGTTGCCGGCCCCAGTGCGGTGTTGCTGTACCTCGGTGTCAAGGGCGACGTTCCCGAGCTTCTTCACCACAGCCTGTTCTTCACTGCAGACTGGGAGGACAACTTTTCCCAGATTTTTGCGGCCAAACCTACTGTCCCCAACCCTGCGTCGTTGTACGTGTGCAAGCCCAGCGCAACGGACTCCAGTGTTGCTCCGGCGGGCCACACCAATCTGTTTTTCTTGATTCCTGTTCCGGCAGACGTTTCTTTGGGGCGCGGGGGTATGAATGGCCTGGGGGATGCGACCGTGGAAGACATTGCCGACCGCTCTATCGCACAGGTTTCCCGCTGGAGCGGCGTTCACGATTTGGCTGAGCGTATTGTGGTGCGCCGCAGCGTGGGCCCGGCTGACTTTGCCGGTGAGCTCAACGCCTGGAAAGGAACAGCTCTGGGCCCTGCGCACACGCTAATGCAAAGCGCATTGTTCAGGGCTGGAAACGTGAGCAAGAAGGTCACCGGGCTTTATTACGCAGGATCATCGACCATTCCCGGTATTGGCCTGCCGATGTGTTTGATCAGTGCAGAAGTGTTGGTCAAGCGGGTACGCGGTGACGTGTCGACTGGACCACTGCCTGAACCATTGATGCCGGTGGCATAAGGGCCGATGTCCTATCTGTATCTGGCAAGCCTGATTGTTGCCCTTCTGGGCACAGGATTGCTAGATTTTCGCCACCGCTTGGCGCTTTTTGGTGGCGACGCTTGGCGAACACTAGGCGTCCTCGCCATTGCGGTTGTATTCTTCCTGGTGTGGGACGTGGTGGGCATTGCTACCGGAGTGTTTTTTCGGGGCAGTGGCCCGTGGATGACGGGAGTTCTTTTAGGCCCTGAGCTCCCTCTGGAGGAGCTATTTTTTCTCCTCCTGTTGAGCTACTCCACTCTTATTTCCTACCTATTGGCCTACAAGTCATTGGGGAGGAAGAAGAGCGCATGACGTACTGGCTCATTAACCTCCCTTTCCTTCTGTTGGCAACACTGTTCTTGGGAGTGGCACTAGGTAAAGGCGCCCGCCCGAGGGTACTGCCCTGGTTTATCGCCCTGGCCATCATGATGACCCTGACGGCGGTGTTTGATAACGCCATTATCGGGTTCGGGCTGGTTGACTACGATGAGGCGTTGATTAGTGGAATCCGCATCGGCTTTGCCCCTCTCGAAGACTTTGCCTATACACTCGCCGGGCTGATGATTATTCCCGCCCTGTGGCACCTCCTTGCGAGGAAGCAGGGTGAAGGGTAATGAAGGCATTGCGGACCATGGTGTTGAGCTCGAGGCCGGTGAGCTGGGTGAACACCGCTATCCCGTTTGCGCTGGCCTACTACGTCGTCGCCGAAGAGGTCACCCCCGCCCTCATCGTGGGATGTATCTTCTTCCTGGTTCCCTACAACTTCCTGATGTATGGCATTAATGATGTTTTTGATTACGAATCCGACCTTCGTAACCCCCGCAAAGGGGGCGTGGAGGGAGCCCTTCTGCCCCCGCACCTGCACCGCGCCACACTGGTGGCCGCCGTTGCGGTGGCTATGCCGTTTATTGCCGTCCTCGTGGCCTGGGGCTCGCTCAGGTCATCGGGAGTCCTCGCATTGAGTCTCATGTTTGTGGTGGCGTATTCGGCCAAGGGTGTGAGGTTTAAAGAGATTCCTTTTGTGGATTCGCTTACCTCAAGCGCGCACTTCGTTCTTCCCGCTGTGTTTGGAGTTGTGTTGGCTGACGGGTCCCTCACTCCCCTCACGGTGACGCTGTTGGGGGCGTTTTTTCTGTGGGGGATGGCCTCCCACGCTTTTGGCGCGGTTCAGGACGTTCTCGCTGATCGGGAAGCGGGGGTGGGGTCTATCGCCACCGTAATTGGCGCACAAGGAACGGTGCGCCTCGCCCTCGTTTTCTACGCTCTCGCCGGTGTGGTGATGCTCACCACACCGTGGCCATTGCCGGTGATAGCGCCGGTGGCACTCCTCTACATGTTCGCGGTTGTCCCGTGGTGGCGGGTCAGCGACGATAACGCTGAGTCAGCAAATCGCGGGTGGAGATGGTTTTTGTTGCTGAACTTTATTGCCGGCGCTGTTGTAGTGCTGGTGCTCTTTGAATGGTGGGCCGTTACGACTTAGCGTTCTCCGGCTTGAGAAAGAGCATCAGGCCGAGCCCGAACACGACAATCAGAATGATGCCCAGTACACCCCAGAGCGTTGGGTTTGCCAGGCCAAAGTACGCAGCCAAGGCGATGAACCCGGCCCACGCGGCGGGTGAGAGGAAACTCACGGCGCGACCGGTGGTCGCGTAAAGGCCAAAGATTTGGCCCACGCGCCCTGCAGGGGCAAGGCGGGCCAAGAGCGAGCGGCTGGCTGCCTGTATCGGTCCCACAAAGCCGGTGAGGGCAAGGCCGAATACCCAGAAAACGATGGGGCCAAAAGACGCAAGGAAGAAGACCAAGAGCCCGGCAATGCTCAACCCGGTGAGGGAAAAAATGATGACCCGACGGGCACCAAATCGGTCATCGAACCAGCCAGCGGAAATGGTGGAGACACCTGCCACCAGGTTCGCGGCGATACCGAAGATGATGACTCCGCTGTCGCTAAATCCAAAAGCGACAGCGGCCAATATCGCCCCAAAAGCGAAGACGCCAGCCAGGCCGTCGCGATAGACCGCGGAGGCAAGAAGGAACCACAAGGTCTGGCGGGCGTTGCGAAACAGATCCATGATGTCTCTGGCTAGGACGAGATATGACTGGAAGAAGCCGATCCTGGTGCGGCCCCCCGTGGGCGGCGATTCGGGAACAAAAAGGAAGATGGGGATGGAAAACAG
The DNA here is from genome assembly GCA_964445125.1 of uncultured Microbacteriaceae bacterium. Taxonomy (GTDB): domain Bacteria; phylum Actinomycetota; class Actinomycetes; order Actinomycetales; family Microbacteriaceae; genus Pontimonas. The sequence goes on along the minus strand of CAYUJX010000013.1, from coordinate 7,255 downwards.
CACCGTCCAAATCGCACAGCCCAGCGCGATAACCCGGAAGGGGAGCCCGTTTTCTAAGGACAGCCCAAAGAAGTCAAAAGAAGTTGCCACCACTACAAGGATCATGGCGATAATGCCGCCGAGGTAGCCAAAGCCCCAGCCCAGGCCGCTGACACGCCCTACGGTCTGCGGGGTGGAGACCTGTGTGAGCATGGCGTTGTAGTTGACCCCGGCGATTTCGCTAAACACAGACCCAGCGGCGATGAGCAACGCTCCCAACCAGAAGTAGGAAGGCATCGCTTCAACAAAGAATAAACCTGCAGTGCTAGCGACAAGGAGCGCAGTTCCGACTCCGAGCCACAGTTTTCTTCGCCCCATGGCGTCGGCACGCTGGCCGAGGACCGGGGCAACAAGGGCGATGAGAATTCCGGCTATGAGGGTGGCGATGCCAAAGTTGATGCTGAGTTGGGCCAGCGCCTGCCCGTAGAGGGGGTCGTCCTTGCCAAGCGCGACAATTGCAGGATCTATGAACTCGTCGGACACCAGATACAGGGCGGTGAACACAAAGGTCAAAATGACGGTGTTGAAAGGCTGCGTCGCCCAATCCCACAGCGCCCATGCCCAGACACGGCTGCGAGGTATGGCTTCCCCCTCGTTGAGGGACAAGCCCAACAGTGGAAGAGCATCTGTGTCAGCGAGTCGTGCGCGGTTAGCGGGGTGAGGGGAACCATCGTTGGTCATGGAACTACCGTAGCTGGGGTAGGAGAACTTTGGGCAAACGTGGACTGGCGGGGCGCAAAGGACAGAGTGTGTGTCGCAGGGAGAATCTGAGTCGATGCCGCTCAGATTCTCCCTGGCCGACTTGACACGAAGGCAGCTCATGTCCCAAACTTGAGTCATATCGACTCATATTTGAGAACCAAAACAACGTAAGGGGCAGGCCAGATGGCACGCGCAGTAGGAATTGACTTAGGAACCACCAATTCAGTGGTGGCCGTACTCGAAGGTGGAGAACCCACTGTCATCGCCAACGCGGAAGGCCTGAGGACCACCCCGTCCGTCGTGGCATACACGAAAGACGGCGAAGTTCTCGTCGGAGAAACCGCGAAGCGCCAGGCGGTGACCAACGTCGACCGCACAATTTCTTCCGTAAAACGACACATGGGCACCGACTGGACACAAGAAATCGACGATAAGAAATACACTCCCCAGGAAATTTCTTCGCGCATTCTCGCGAAGCTCAAGCGCGATGCGGAACAGTACCTGGGTGAAGCCGTCGCAGACGCTGTCATTACGGTGCCCGCATATTTCAACGACGCGGAGCGTCAAGCAACCAAGGAGGCTGGAGAAATTTCCGGCCTGAACGTTCTGCGCATCATTAATGAGCCAACCGCCGCAGCCCTGGCGTACGGCCTGGACAAGGGTAAAGAGGATGAACTCATTTTGGTCTTCGACCTTGGCGGGGGAACATTTGATGTTTCTCTTCTTGAGGTGGGCAAGGATGACGAGTTTTCCACCATTCAGGTGCGTTCCACTGCCGGTGACAACCGCCTCGGCGGCGACGACTGGGATGAGCGCGTCGTGGACTACTTGGCTAAGCGCTTCAAGGAGACCACGGGAGTCGACGTCTCCAAAGACAAGATTGCGAAGCAGCGCCTGAAGGAAGCAGCCGAACAGGCCAAGAAAGAACTCTCCACCTCGTCGAGCACTCAAATCCAGCTCCCCTACCTGTCCTTGACCGATAGCGGGCCAGTAAATCTCGATGAGACTCTGTCTCGCGCAAAGTTCGAAGAGCTGACCAAGGATCTGTTGGAGCGCACAAAGAAGCCCTTCGCCGACGTCATCAAAGAGGCCGGCGTAAAGCTGGCCGATATCTCCCACGTCGTGATGGTCGGAGGTTCGACCAGGATGCCTGCCGTTACTGCATTGGTTACCGAATTGACAGGGGGCCGCGAGCCCAACAAGGGCGTCAACCCCGACGAGGTTGTCGCAGTGGGAGCGGCTCTTCAAGCCGGCGTGCTGGTGGGAGAACGCAAAGACGTCTTGCTCATCGATGTAACCCCTTTGAGCCTCGGAATCGAGACTAAGGGCGGCATCATGACCAAACTTATTGAGCGCAACACCGCTATTCCGACCAAGCGCAGCGAAACCTTCACCACGGCGGATGACAACCAGCCCTCGGTGTCGATTCAGGTTTTCCAAGGGGAGCGCGAGTTCACCAAGGACAATAAAGCACTTGGTAACTTTGAGCTCACGGACATCGCACCGGCACCCCGCGGTATTCCTCAGGTAGAAGTCACCTTCGACATTGACGCGAATGGAATCGTCCACGTGTCTGCCAAAGACAAAGGCACGAGCAAAGAACAGTCGATGACCATCACCGGCGGATCCTCACTTCCTAAGGAAGACATTGAGCGCATGGTGCAGGAGGCAGAAGAGCACGCCGCAGACGACAAGAAGCGTCGTGAAGTTGCCGAGGAGCGCAACTCTGCAGAACAACTCGCGTATTCGGTGGAGAAGCTGCTTAAAGACAACGATGAGAAACTGCCCGACGACGTCAAATCTGAGGTGCAGGCGGACCTCGATGCTCTCAAGTCGGCGCTTGCCGGTGATGACGATGCCGCTGTCAAAGCGGCATCCGAGACTCTCAGCCAGAGCCAGACCAAAATTGGTGAAGCCCTTTACGCCGAAGACGGTGATGCCGGTGCTGAGGCTCCCGACGCCCCTGTCGATGAGGATGAAGACATCGTTGATGCCGAGGTTGTGGACGAAGACACCGACGACACTGCGGACAAGAAGAAGCCATGATGGCTGCTTCAGAACAACCACACGGGGAAGAGGAGGAGGCAGAGGAACCTCTCTTTACCGACAAGCGACGCGTTGACCCCGAAACAGGTGACGTTCGTCCTGAGGCAGTGCAAGCTGTCTCGGGAGACGGCATCACGGAGGAAGACCTGGAGCTTTTGGCCGATGCAGAACGCGATTTGGTCGCGGAATACCGTGACCGAGCGGCTCGTGCTGAAGCGGAACTTCAAAACTTCCGGACCCGGGTGGAACGCGACCGTCAGGCTAATCGCGATGCGGTCATCGCCGAAGTCATTCGCGGCATGCTTCCCGTGATGGATGACCTAGATCGGGCTGAGGCCCACGGCGACCTTGCCGGTGGACCCCTCGAGATGGTGGCCCAGAAGCTTCGGAGCAGTTTTGAGCGTTACGGGCTTACCGCTGTCGGGGAAGTCGGCGAGGCATTTGACCCAGCCCGTCATCAAGCGATGGTGCGCCTGCCTGAAGAGGGTGCCGTGGGCGAAACCGTGGCCGATGTCATTGAAGGCGGATACGCCCTGGGGGACCGTTTGATTCGACCCGCCAAAGTGGCCGTCAAGGTCCCCGCAGACGAATAGCAAGAGGAGGTGAGCGAATGGCTAGTCAAGACTGGTTAGAAAAAGACTTCTACGAGATTCTTGGAGTCTCGAAGGACGCATCTGAGGCGGACATTAAGAAGTCCTATCGTTCACTGGCGAGAAAACACCACCCCGATGCAAATCGGGAAGACGCGTCCGCGGAAGGACGATTTAAAGAAGTGTCCGAAGCCTATGCGGTGCTCTCTGACAAGGACGAGAGATCCGAATACGATCAGATCCGCGCCATGCAATCCGGGGGTCCGCGGTTCAGTGCCGGTGGCTCTCAGGGTGGTTTTGAAGACGTGTTTGGTGGCATGTTCGGTGGCGGCGCTCCTCGCGGTGCGCCCTCGGGGGATTACGGCGATCTCTTTTCAGGGCTCTTTAGAGGGGGAGGCGGGGGATATGGCGGCTACCGTGAGCCCAGCAAAGGTCGCGATGTTGCTTCACGGGTCATCCTTGGATTGAAAACCGCGCTGGCGGGAACAGATGTGACGTTAGAGGGGCCTGGCGGGTCAAAAATTACTGCCCGCGTTCCCTCCGGCGTGAAAGACGGCCAAAAGATTCGAGTGCGCGGGAAAGGCCACCCCAGTCCGGATGGCGGCACTGCCGGCGACGTCCTCATCACGGTGGTCGTTTCTAAGCATCAGATTTATGCTCGAGATGGCGACAACCTGCGCATGGAAGTGCCCGTCACTTTTGGGGAGGCAGCCCTCGGTGCCACCATTGAGGTCCCCACTATTGACGGGGACATTATCAAAGTTAAGGTTCCTGCAGGAACTCCCAGTGGAAAGATTCTCCGCGTCAAGGGACGAGGTGTCCGGGCGGGGGACGTTCTGGGAGATCTCCTCGTGGAGTTGCAGGTTGCCGTTCCTGCACACCTTTCTGCCGCTGCGAAAGGGTATCTGGAAAAATTGATGTCTGCCCTTCCGAAAGAAAACCCCCGCGACGATCTGATTAAAAGAGCTCAAGGTAGGTAGTCGCCATGGAGACACCGCTGTTTTCGATTACTGCGGCAGCAGAGCTCGCCGGGATGCATCCGCAAACGCTCCGGCAATATGACCGTTTAGGTCTGGTTTCTCCCACTCGCACCGGCGGTCGCACCAGACGGTACTCAATGAAAGATGTTGTTCAGCTGCGTGAAGTCTCCCGGCTCAGCGCTGAGGGACTCAATCTCGAGGGCATCAAAAGAATTGTCGAATTGGAAAGCCAAGTTGACACCTTGACCAAGCGAGTGCGTGGTTTGGAAGGCGCGCTTGCTGATGAGATGCTGGCCCGTTCGGGGCGTCGCATCTTTGCCGCTGGCGCCCAAGGCGACGTCATTCCGCTGCGCGCCGGAGAAAGAGCAAAAAGAGCAACACAAATGGTGGTCTGGAGTCCTTTAAGAGGCACCGTCGTGCCAGCACCCACCAAAAGCTTGGGGGAAGGTTAGATGGCAAACAGTGGTTCCGCACAAGAGCCCGGCAAGAGTGCGCTGGAGCAATATGGACTGAACTTGACCGATATCGCACGGGAAGGAAAACTTGACCCCGTCATTGGACGCGACGCAGAGATTCGCCGCGTCTCCCAGGTGTTGACCAGGCGTACAAAGAACAACCCGGTCCTCATCGGAGAACCAGGTGTCGGAAAGACCGCGGTGGTAGAGGGACTCGCTCAGCGCATTGTTGCCGGCGACGTGGCAGATTCTCTCAAAGGCAAACAACTCATTTCTCTCGACATTGCCGCAATTGTCGCCGGAGCTAAGTACCGCGGTGAATTTGAAGAGCGCCTTAAAGCGGTGCTCAAAGAGATTAACGATGCAGAGGGTCAAATCATCACCTTCGTCGACGAGCTCCACACCCTCATGGGTGCAGGAGGGGGTGAAGGCTCGGTTGCTGCTGCCAACATGCTGAAGCCGATGTTGGCCCGGGGCGAGCTTCGCCTTATTGGGGCGACGACGCTCAATGAATACCGCGAATTCATCGAAAAAGACGCGGCACTGGAACGTCGCCTCCAGCAAGTTTTTGTGGGAGAGCCCAGCGTGGAAGATACCGTAGCAATCCTCCGTGGCCTCAAAGAGCGTTATGAAGCTCACCACAAAGTGGTGATTGCCGATAGCGCTTTGGTGGCAGCTGCGACGCTCTCCAGCCGATACATCAGCGCCCGCCAACTGCCGGATAAGGCCATTGATCTCATGGACGAAGCGGCGAGCCGGTTGAAAATGGAGATTGAATCGTCGCCCGTGGAAATTGACGAACTTCGCCGCAGTGTTGATCGCTTGCGCATTGAAGAACTAGCACTCAAGAAAGAGAAAGACGACGCGTCGAAGGATCGCCTCAAGAAGCTGCGCGAGGACCTTAACGTTAAAGAGAAAGAACTCTCGGCGCTCCAAGAGCGCTGGGCCTCGGAGAAAGCGTCCTTGCAAGGTGTGGGCGAGCTAAAAACTAAGCTCAGTGAGGCTCGTATCGATCTTGACCGTGCCATGCGAGAGGGCAACTATCAAGAAGCTTCCAAGCTCAATTACGAGGTGATTCCCGGTTTCGAAGCGTCAATTGCGGCGGCGGAGTCCGAGGAGCGCAGTGATGACCGAATGGTGAACGACCAGGTCACGGACGAAGACATTGCAGCCGTCGTGGCGGCATGGACGGGAATTCCTGTAGACAAGCTCACACAGGGCGAGGGCGAGCGCCTGCTGCATTTGGAGTCGGAGCTTGCACGGCGATTAGTCGGCCAAAAAGACGCGGTTGCCGCGGTCAGCGACGCCGTGCGCCGGACCCGCGCAGGGTTGAGTGACCCCGGTCGCCCGACCGGTTCCTTCTTGTTCCTGGGCCCCACTGGCGTGGGGAAGACGGAACTTGCTAAAGCTCTTGCAGACTATCTTTTTGATGACGAGAAAGCGCTCGTGCGCATCGACATGAGCGAGTACGGCGAGAAGTTCTCCGTGTCCCGCTTGATTGGTGCCCCTCCTGGATATGTGGGTTATGAGCAGGGTGGTCAACTCACCGAAGCGGTTCGCCGCCGACCCTATTCGGTCATCCTCTTGGATGAGGTCGAAAAGGCGCACCCAGAGGTGTTCGACCTGCTGTTGCAGGTCCTAGACGACGGCCGTTTGACAGATGGGCAAGGTCGCACGGTGGACTTTAGAAATACGATTCTGGTGTTGACGTCGAATTTGGGATCGAGTTATCTCACAGATGAATCGATGCCCTGGGGCGACAAAGTTGCCGCTGTTCAGGAAGAAGTCCGCAGAGCGTTTAAGCCAGAGTTTGTCAACCGTTTGGATGACATTGTGGTCTTCTCCACGCTGAGCAGTGAAGATCTGGGTCAAATTGTCGAAATCACGGTTGACCGTTTGCAAAAACGTTTGAGTGAGCGTCGCCTTGAGCTTGCGGTCACCCCAGCAGCGCGTTTGTGGCTGGCAGACAATGGGTATGACCCGACGTACGGGGCAAGACCCCTGCGTCGTCTGATGCAAAAAGAGATTGATGACAAGCTCGCGCAAGCCCTCCTTGGAGGCTCCATCAAAGATGGTGACACCGTCCGGGTGGATCTTATGGAAGACAAGTCCGGCCTTGTCGTCCAACCTTTTAGCATGGACTGATACCGTAGAAATTTCGTGATGAGACAGGACATTTTCCGCAATGGATAACATTTCCCAGCGTTCTTTCGCTATTAACCCACTACTGGAACAGCGATGGAGCCCCAGGGCTTACTCTGCAACACACGTGGTGGATGAGAACGAGCTAGGCCCCTGTTTTGAAGCGGCCAGATGGTCGCCCTCTTCGAGCAATAGTCAGCCGTGGTCGTTCGCGGTCGGGTTCAGAGGAGATGCCGTGTTCTCGATGATCATCGACTCAATGGTCGCGGGCAATGCCCTGTGGGGGAAGAATGCGAGCGCT
>CAYUJX010000012.1:22242-23521 GCA_964445125.1 uncultured Microbacteriaceae bacterium | reverse complement strand
ATGCTCAAGCTTTTCGTCTCGATGCTGCTCGCGAACAGCGCGGAGTGGCTCTTGATGCACGGGCGTGGCTCGCCATTCGAGGGTGGATTGACCCCGTTGTCAAGGTCAGCCTCAACGATCCCGAGGACCCCGCACCCTATTGGCTTCTTTCCACACGGCGACCGGAAGAGTTCGTGGCCGCACTCGAGAAGGCAAAGCAGACTATTTAGAGCACTCCTGGCACACTGAGCCTAATTTGGTGTCGTGATCGAGCTGAGAACGGTGCTTCACTAAGAAGCACTCGACACAGGTAAATTCGTCGGCTTGTGGCGGAAGTACCACCACGTCGAGTTCGACATTTGCTAAATCTTGTCCCTCAAGTTCGAGCGATCCCAGGTTGTCAGCATCGTCAGAATCAACAACGCCGGAGAGTTTGTCGGGGACTCGCTCTTGCAAAGCCTGAATGGACTCGGTGTCCTCTTCGGTTTTACGGGGGGCGTCGTAGTCGGTGGCCATCGTAAGCTCACTCCCTGTTAGAAAAATAGGTGGAAAGTCGGGTGACAGTTTGCCGGGCAAAGCTGACAATTGCCAAACTCTATGCCCTCAACGCGCTACAGAGTAACGCCCAGGACCGACTTCACCAAACGCCACACCCGAAATATCACGAAAACCGGGCCAAAAGCGTGCAAAGCTAACGATGCAAGCACCGAAAGAAAGGCAGCCGGGATGAAAATACTCAGCGTGGTAGGGATCGAAAATGACCACCTTGTGTTGGTCTCAGAAGACGGTGAGAGATTTCACGTCCCCCTTTCCGGTGCTCTCACGAATGCCCTGCGACGGCCGATCCCGCCTTCACCCGGTGCCCGCAGGGTGAGCCCCCGGGATATCCAGGCCCACATTCGTCGCGGTCTCTCCGCACAACAGGTGGCCGACCTCACGGGGGAAAGTGTCGACTACATCGTCAAGTTTGAAGGTGCCGTGGTCGCAGAGAGGACTTTTATCGCTGACCAGGCGCTCAGCGTCCCTGTTTCAACGCGCGCGGGAGGGGAAACCACCTTTGGCCAGTCTGTCCGGAGCCGCTTGGCAGCAATCGCCGCCGTGGAGGAAGGATGGAGCGCCTGGAAGGAAGAATCGGGGTGGCACCTTGAGCTCGTTTTTCACGAAGGAGAGCTCGAGCATCGCGCCCGATGGTCTTTTGAACCCCGCAAGCACCTGCTGGAGCCACTCAACGATGATGCCGTCGTACTGTCTCGGCACGAACCTATGCCCACAACCCTGATTCCTAAGTTGTCTGCTGTGG
>CAYUJX010000012.1:5787-22142 GCA_964445125.1 uncultured Microbacteriaceae bacterium | reverse complement strand
CTGTCTCGGCACGAACCTATGCCCACAACCCTGATTCCTAAGTTGTCTGCTGTGGAGGAAGAAGAAGAACCCGATCGTTTCGATTCTCAAATCTTTGAGAATTCTGACCTTGGTGCGACAGCGCCGCTTCTCGAGCCTGTCTCCTACGGGCGCAGTAGCCAAGAGGAAAGTCGGATGGCAGACACCGCAGACTTGCTCGAGGTGTTGCGCAAAAAGCGCGGTGAGAGGGAAGCTGCCTCCGACGGGTTCGACGAACCCTCGCGCAACACTCACCCCTCTACCGGTGGCATCCGACTCGTTGATGAGGAGGAAGACCATGACGCTTTCATTACTCCCATCGGACAAAAACGGCCCCCCGATGACGATGATGATCCCACCCCTCCTCCAGTGGGCAAAAAGAAGCGTCCCGAAATGCCCAGCTGGGACGACATTGTCTTTGGCGCCAGGAGCGACGACGACCCCGCTTAGCCCCACGCTCCGAGCGGGATAACCGGAACTTCCCGCTCGCGTTGGGTGATAGACCCGTGTTGGCCCACCATTGCAGCCGACATCTTGGAAGCCGTGGGGCTGTGGTAAACCGCTAGGGACCCGACACAGAGAATCACGATGTCGCCGATACGTTCGGCTACGGCAGGGTCCACGGGCCCCAACCAGCCACCTTCAATAAGTTCCTGCCGAGTGACGACGCTTGCTCGCTCCCCGAGAAAATCTTGCCACCGTGCCACCAGCGAGGCCAGGGAGGCGCCAGGCGCGAGATAAAGCTGTGGCGCGCGTGGTTCCCCCGCCCACGCCCGCACACCCTCCAGCAGGGGTGAGGGGTGGTCCACAAATATTTTGTCCTCGGGTGGGACGTCCACCATGCCGTGATCGGCTGTGACGATTAACCCTTCTTCGGGACCTAGCAGACGGTCTAGCTCAGACACCCACCCATCGAGCTCTTCGAGCCGGTGCAGCCACGAATCAGACTCTGAGCCGCTGGCATGGCCTGTCCTGTCCAGAGCGGGCCAATACAGGTACCCCAAAGCGCTGTCATGGCTATCGAAAAAAGACCTGAGGTTGTCGAACTGCTCGGTCAGCGACCCTGTTCCTGCAAAGTTGGAGCCTCGCCACACTGCCTTGGTGAAGTCGCTGTGCTCAAACCGAGGCTCACCCTGCGAAAGGGAGGGAATTCCCAGTGCTTGCGCTTTTTGAAACAGCGTGGGGACCCTCTGCCAGGTGGCTGGATCAACGAGGGGTGACCAGCTCTTCAGGTGATTAATGATGTCGCCGCTCACCGGCTCCTGGAGGGAGTAGCCCACAATTCCGTGCTGCCCGGCACGCACCCCGGTCGTCAACGTGGTGAGCGCGCTCGCCGTCGTGGACGGGAAACCCGAATCCGCACTGAGATCTCTGCGGCGCCACGCCCTCATTAGCCTCCGTGCGTGGCCAGAATTTTCGCGCAAATTTTCCGCACCGAGGCCATCGACGAGCAAAACTGCGGCTTTCTTGACGGGAGAAAGACCCAGTGGATTATCCTCAGCTTGCAGGGCGAGAAGACAACTCGACAGGACATCGGCAAGCCTCACAGGGGCAATCGGTGAGACCAGTACCATGATGACAATCCTATGACTGTGCCCACTTCACCTCCCCAAACCGCGCCGACCGAACGCATTGTTGATGTTGAACTGACCGACGAAATGCAGGGCTCCTTTTTGGAGTACGCCTATTCCGTCATTTATTCCCGAGCCCTTCCCGACGCTCGCGATGGTCTCAAACCTGTTCAGCGAAGAATTATCTACCAGATGTCCCAGATGGGACTGACCCCGGAAAAGGGGCACGTAAAGTCCGCGCGCGTCGTGGGAGACGTCATGGGCAAGCTTCACCCCCACGGGGATTCAGCCATCTATGACGCGCTTGTCCGGATGGCCCAACCCTTCTCGATGCGTATCCCGATGGTCGATGGGCACGGTAACTTTGGCTCCCTTGACGACGGGCCAGCTGCCGCCCGGTACACCGAAGCCAGGCTGCGCCCGGAAGCCCTCGCGATGGTCCAGGATCTTTCCGAAGACGTTGTGGATTTTATTCCCAACTACGACAACCAGCTAACCCAACCCAGCGTGCTCCCCGCCGCTATTCCCCATCTGCTCGTTAACGGAGCAAGCGGCATTGCGGTGGGAATGGCGACAAACATGGCCCCGCACAATTTGGTCGAAGTTATCGCTGCCGCCCGTCATCTGCTCGAGCACCCCGAATCTACCCTCGGGGACCTGAGGACCTTCATTCCTGGGCCAGACCTGCCCAGTGGCGGAACTATCACGGGCATCGAGGGAATATCGGACGCCTACGCCACTGGCCGCGGAAGCTTCAAAACACGGGCGAAGGTCAGCATCGAAAACATAGGGCCGCGGAAAACGGGTCTCGTCGTCACCGAGCTGCCCTACCTCGTGGGGCCCGAACGCGTGATTGACAAAATCAAAGACGCGGTGACGAGCAAAAAGCTCACAGGAATCAGCGATGTCACCGACCTCACCGATCGCCATCATGGACTCCGGCTCGTTATCGGCGTCAAGGGCGGGTTTGACCCCGCCGCTGTTCTCGAGGAGCTCTATCGCTTGACCCCTCTGGAGGAGAGCTTTTCCATCAACTCCGTCGCACTTGTTGAAGGCCAACCAAAAACGTTAGGGCTTCTCGATCTTCTGCAGGTGTATCTTGATCACCGGGTTTCCGTGGTGACGAGGCGCTCTCGCTTTCGCCTCAACCATCGCCAGGAACGCCTTCACCTTGTCGAGGGGCTCCTGGTGGCCATCGGGGACATTGACGCCGTTATTTTAATCATTCGGTCTTCAGAAGATGTTGGGGCGGCACGGGAGAAACTCACGGAGGTTTTCAGCCTCTCCGTGGCACAAGCGGACTACATCCTCGACCTGCGGCTTCGCCGACTGACCAAGTTTTCTCGCCTGGAATTGGAAACTGAGCGCGATGCGCTGCTGGCAGAAATTGCGCAGCTGAGCTCCTTGCTCGCAAGCGAAGACCTGATCAAAGAAACTGTTTCCGGTGAACTTTCAGACATGGCTGACAAGTACGGCACTCCCCGACGCAGCGTCATTTCTGGACACACCCCACCCGTAGTTCGCTCCACACAGATCCACAAGGATCTGGCGATTGCCGATACGGCCTGTGTTGTTGTTATTAGCGCCTCCGGTAAGGCAAGCCGAGTGTCCTGGTCCGGCGGTTCGGGGGGCGTTCCCGCCAAGAGAAGCGCCCACGACGCGGTGATGGCTCAGGTTTCCACGAGTATGCGAGGACGCCTAGGAGCACTCACCAGCACCGGCGTGCTCCACATGTTTCACCCTTCTGATGTGCCTGAAGCTCAGGCCGTGAAACCTCAGTGGGGCGAGGGAATTGTCCTGTCGGACTATCTGGGGCTCAGCAAGGACGACGGAGCGATTGTGGGGGTGTTTGCGCTTGATAACTCCAGCATCATCATGGTCGGAACCACTCGAGGGGTGGTCAAACGAGTCTCGCTGGGTGACCTCGGCGACAAGACCCACTACCCCCTCATCGCTCTCAAAGCCGGCGACCAGGTCGCAGGAGCTTCGCTTGCCCCCGACAGCCACCACATCGTTCTTGTCACTTCTGCCGGCCAACTATTGACCTTCTCTGCTGCGGAGGTGCGCCCGCAGGGCCTCGCCGCGTCGGGAGTAGCTGGAATCTCACTGCCCGAAGACGACCGGGTGATTTTTGCTGGCGCGGTGAAGCGAGAAACTGCACACGTCATCACGATTTCGGGTTCCACTGCGGTTCTGCCCGGAACAGAGTCCGCGAGGGTCAAGCGGAGCGTCCTCAAGGACTTCCCCACCAAAGGTAGAGCTACCTCGGGAGTTCGAGCTCACTCCTTCTTGAAGGGGGAAGATGTGCTTGTCGGCGCGTTCGTGGGCACCTCCCCGCAAGCGCTGGGAGCCCGTGGTCACGCTATGGAGCTCCCCGAAGAGATATCCAAGCGCGATGGCTCAGGGTCACTCGTGGAGGAGTCTTATGCGGCGTTAGGCGTGCAAATTTTCTAAACGTCGATGCGTTCTCTCGCCAGCCCAGGACCCTGAATGATGAAGTCCCTCCGTGGGGCGACATCATTACCCATCAGTAGCTCAAAGACCGTTGATGCCGCTTCGGCGTCGCTAACTCGTACCCGCCGAAGAGTGCGATGCTCACGATTCATCGTGGTCTCGGCCAACTGGTCAGCGTCCATTTCCCCCAGGCCTTTATAGCGTTGCAGGGGCTCGCGGTAGGTCTTCCCCGCGGCTTCGAGAGCTTTCAAGAGGCTTTTTAGCTCGTCCTCTGAATAGGTGTAAAGGATTTCTGAGGGCGCTCGGCCTCGGGCATTGACAACGACGCGATGGAGAGGAGGTACCGCTGCATAAACGCGACCTGCGTCAACCAATGGCCGCATATATCGGAAAAACAGCGTGAGCAGCAACGTGCGAATGTGAGCGCCATCAACGTCAGCGTCAGACATAATGATGATTTTGCCGTAGCGAGCCTGACTCACATCAAAGGTTCGTCCTGAACCGGCCCCGACGACCTGAATGATGGCGGCGCATTCAGCGTTGTCCAACATGTCCTGAACGGATGCTTTCTGGGTATTGAGTATCTTGCCTCGAATAGGCAAAAGAGCCTGGTGTTCACTGTCGCGGGCAAGCTTCGCGGTGCCCAGTGCCGAATCACCCTCGACGATGAATAGTTCACTGCCCTCGGTTTCTTTACTGCGGCAATCGACGAGCTTGGTGGGAAGCGTCGACGCCTCCAGCGCGTTTTTGCGCCGTTGGGTATCCTTCAGCGCCCTCGCAGACACCCGCGTTTTCATTTCCGCCACAATTTTTTCCTGCAGCAGCGTGGAGAAAGCTTTGTCTTCGCGTTTTGGGGAGGCGAATTTGTCGTTCAACCCAGATGAGATCACCGCCTGAACAATGGACTTCACCCCGGGCGTCCCCAACACTTCTTTGGTTTGTCCTTCAAACTGGGGCTCCGGCACCCGAACGGCCACGATGACAGTCAGGCCCGCCACCATGTCGTCTTTCTCAACTTTGTCCTTGCCGACCTTGAGCTTGCGGGCATTTTTGTCTATTTCTGCGCGCAGAGTCTTCACCAAACCGGCGTCAAAGCCCTGCTGGTGTGTGCCCCCCTTCGGGGTTTGGATGATGTTCACAAAACTCTTATTCACCGTGTCATAGCCTGTGCCCCACTGCATGACAACGTCCACGTGAACCTGACGCACAACATCTTGCGACAGCATTTTTCCGGTGTCATCGAGAACAGGAACTGTTTCTTCAAACTCTCCTTCTCCGCTGAAGTACCACGGCCCGACCACGGCGGCGTCCGGGGCTAAAAATCCGAGAAAGTCAGTGAGTCCGCCGACAGCGGAAAACGTGGTGTGTGACGGGGTGTCGCCGGTGTGGTCATCGAGATGAATGGAGAGATTGGGGACTAAGAAAGCCGTTTGGCGGGCCCTGTCGGCGAGCTCTTCAGGGGCGAACAAAGTTTTTTTGCCAAAGATTTGGGGGTCCGGCCAGAACCGAACCCTCGTGCCTGTGACACCTTTTTTGGTGGACCCCACAATTTTCAGGACACTTTGTTTAACAAATGGAGTAAAGACGGAGGAGGGTGAAGCCTCGCCTGAATCAGCAAATTCGCCAGGTTCTCCCCGATGGAAAGACATAGCCCAGGTCTTTCCCTCGCGATCTACTTCAACATCAAGGCGTTCGGACAATGCGTTGACGACAGAGGCCCCGACACCGTGGAGACCACCCGAGGTGGCATAAGAGCCTGCCCCAAATTTTCCGCCGGCGTGGAGTTTGGTGAAGACGAGTTCAACGCCGGTCAGTCCCGTCCTCGGTTCGATATCGACGGGCACTCCTCGGCCTTCGTCCGCGACAGAAACACTCCCATCAGAGTGCAGGACAACGGATATGTCGGACCCGTGACCTGCCACTGCTTCGTCAACGCAGTTATCAATGACTTCCCACAGGCAATGCATCAGGCCGCGCGAGTCGGTCGAACCGATGTACATGCCCGGTCTTTTGCGTACCGCCTCCAAACCCTCGAGAACGGTCAGGTGTCGAGCGGAGTAATCGTTACTAGGCACAGAATTTTGTCCTTAGGGTGGTTCGTTTTCCGTCCCTATTTTAGGCGGAGTCACCGACCACGGTGGATGCCCTCGCCGGTTGCACCTCATACGCGCAGGGCGAAACTGGGAGCGTCACGGTCAACAATCTCGGTCAGACGTGGTGGAATAAACTACTGACTAAGAAACCCCCCAAGGAGAACCGATGTCTTACGCCTCACCGGAAACGACCGAAGCCCCCAGCGAGACAAGTGTGACGTTGGGTTTTGCGGACACGTGCGATAGTTGCGGCGCGCAAGCCTACGTGCGAGTCACGTTGGAATCCGGCGAATTGCTGTTCTGCGGACACCACGCGGCAAAGCACCGGGAGACCCTCGGAACGAGCATTCTTGCGTGGCACGATGAAACGGACCGTCTGCGCTCTGAGCGCTCCAGCTAGACGGACCAGCTTCGATGCGCAGAGCGCTCCTTGCCACCGAGGCGGTCACCAAGCACCTCGCAAGCCTTGTTTCTCAGCACGACGTTATTGACTTACGTGCCGATGCCTATGGCTTTGGAGTGAAGGCGACGAGTCGGATCGCAGCTGAGGTGGGATTTCAAAGTGCCTTGGTGTCCCCCGCCCATAACGCACAGTGCGCTCTACCCGTGTCAACAGGAAGCTCCGGCTCTCTCACGCGGTGGTGGGATAAGGCCCCGCAGGCTCTCATCAGCTTTCAAGCAGACATTATTTCGGTCAAAAGGGTAAAAGCTAACACCGCAGTCTCTTACGGTTATGAATATCGGACCACGAGTGACACCACGTTGGTGCTGGTAAGCGCGGGCTTCTCCGATGGTGTCGCCAGGACTGCTTCTCCCGGTGCCCACATTTCCCTTGGCGGCGAGCTCTTTCCGATCGCCGGTCGGATCGCCATGGACCAGTGTGTTCTCGATGTTGGCCAGGCCGCTGTCGCCATCGGTGATGTTGCCACCATCTGGGGCGAGAGCCCCTCTCTTGACCAATGGTCGCTCTGGTCGGGTCGCTCCAGTGGGGCACTACTTGCCCATCTCGCCCCCCGGGTGGTGCGCCAGTGGACGTAACGCCCACCTGTTGGGTCGAAATTTCATGTGCTGCGTTTGCCCGCAACGTTCGCCACGCGCAGACGACGCTCGCTCACGATGCCCAGCTCATGATTGCCGTCAAATCTGACGCGTATGGTCACGGCGAAAAAGAGATGGCCCAAGCCGCCATGGCTGCAGGAGCAGACTGTCTCGCCGTGCTCGATATTGACACCGGGCACCGACTGAGACCTCATGCCTCAGACGCTCTGCTGTTGGCTTGGCTGCTCTCGCCAAGCGATGATTTCACCCTCGCACGCGAGGCGTCCCTTGACCTAGGAATTTCTGCCCTCTGGCAGCTAGAGAAGCTTGAACGCGAAGCACCCGGCGCCGCAACTTCCATACATCTCAAAATTGATACAGGGCTCCACCGCAACGGCGCTCTGGCCGAACTCTGGCCAGCGCTGTGTGAGCGAGCCGGGGAACTTGAAAAGACCGGCACTGTGCGGGTTGTGGGAATCTGGTCTCACCTGGCTGACACATCGATTGCGGATACCAAGGCGGCCCTGGAGCTTTTTCATTCCGCTGTCGAGCGCGCCCGCGGGCTCGGGCTGCGCCCCACCATGCTGCATATCGCCGCGTCAGCGGCTGCCACAGACATCCCAGAATCCAGACTCGACATTGTGCGGGTGGGGATTAGCGCTTACGGTGTGAGCCCCTTTAGCGATCGAAGCGCTACAGATTTAGGTTTCGAACCCGTTATGGTCCCGCGCGCTCTTATCGTGGAGATCGACCAGAAGGCCCAGACTGCCCGTGTGGGGATGGGCTTTGGCGACGGGCTCCTCACCATTCCCGAGAACACAGGGTGGGTCTCTCGAGATTCTGAGAAACTTGCCCTGCGATATGTTGAGGTGGATCACGTTGTGGTGAGCCTGCCCCGCGGTTCCCGGGCTGCGGTCGGAGACACGATTACGCTCTGGGGCGAGCCCCGCAAGGGGACTCCGAGAGCGGAAGACTGGGCGCAGTGGGCGGGAACCATTGGGGATGAAATCGTGGCCTCAATGGGTCCCGATGTGGAGCGTCGGTTTAGCCGCGACTAATTCCCAGGCGACGCTCTATGCCCGTCCTCGCCTGAGCGGCAGCGTTTGCCACACGATTATGAAACTCCGCGGTGTGGCGGCTTTCGCCGCGTTTTTCGAGCACGTTCTGGGAGATATCGTCACACCAGTGGGGATTAAGTGCCAAAGCAGGTCCCCCCAAACGAGTCCCCAAGAGTCCTTTCGCGATGAGGCCTTCCTCGCGGGGGTAGCCCGATTGCGGTCCCTCGACCCTCATCAGAGATTTCCCCCCTTCATGAAGGGTCACCGCTCCGACCTGGTTGACATAGCCCGCGCTAGGTCGCCCTCGGAAGTCAACACCAGCCACCTCTCCAGAAAACCGGGTGGACTGATGGTCGGCTTCTGACGGGAAAATGCCCGCACCAGGCAACACCTCACCCTCCGGGGTTGTCACCGAGACCCCCAGTAGGTCCCATCCGGTTCCGACCGCCAGAAAAAAGGCTCCTTGGGCGCGCCACAGGTTCACGAGGCCAAGGAGAGGGATGAGCTGGGCTGCAGCGGGGCGCATACTGGACGCTGATCCACTCCCCACGCACACCGCGTCCACCTCGGCGGGCGCATCGCCTACGCGGTGGACATCCACGATGTGTGCGTCATGGCCACTGTGTTCCAGGGACAGCGCAAGTATTTCGGCGTTCGCGGCAGAACCATTCAGACCGAGGCTTAGCGGCAAAAGACGGACAAGAGTGAACGCGCTCATCGGGTGCCCTCAAGCTCCTTATAGCCGGCCAGGCGCCGGATGCGCATCATCTGCTCGTAGTTCACGATCGCGTTTAACGGCCCGGCGGAGGGAGGCGCCTCCGCCACAAACCTCTCCAGCGCGGCCTTCGTGTCTTCGACCACGTGCCCGTAGGGAATACCTCGATGCTCCAGAAGTGAAACCCACTGCCACGCTTTGGTGCCGCTAAGAACAGATACCGAAGAAAGCGCACTCGTGTCTGTGTCAAAAATCCAGGAAGGGTCAGGGGTTCCCTCATCCACGGAAATCCACACGTTTTCTAGGGGGTGGGTCACCGCGTCGAGGTTGGCCTGCAAGCTGGGAAGGTTCTTCATCATGATGAGCGCAATATCGCGACCTTTGTAGGTGATGGTCTCTCCGCGGCCATAGACGGGCGTTAACACTTCTAACGCCGCTATTGCCGTTTCAGGCTTGAAGCCATCGTCAAGAACGACAGAGGCCATCGCTGCGGCAAGGCCGGTGTCCACGGCGTAGTGCAAGCCAGGCTGGGGCATACGCAACGCAAATACCGGCCCGCGAAAATCGAGGTCGACCTGAGCCCCCGCGACAGAGACAACAGAAAGTACTGGCTTGCTGAGCGAAACGGCGAGACGCTCAAAAAACAACGGAGCCGGAACGAGGCCATGAGCTGCCGACGCAGAGGCCTCAGCGCTGACCGCCATGTGTTCCACTCGAAATCCCTCCGCTTCAAGCTCAGACCCCAAAGCGTGCGCATTGGGGTCTCCCCCATTGACCAGAACCCCCGCGGAAACCATGCGGGAAAGATCACGAAGCATCCGGTAGACAGCTTCTGGTTCGCCAAAACGGTTCAGCTGGTCAACCTGAATATTGGTAATAACGACCCACCTAGGCTGAATCAAGTGCGCAATGTGTGTCCCATAGGCCTCATCAACCTCGAGAACCGCGATGTCTGCGGGAAGCCTACCCCTGAGCGACGCGCTCCCCACCAGTGCAGAGGCCAATCCTTGAGGAAGGTTTCCCCCCGCAGAATTAGTGAAAACTTTCAGCCCGTGGGCCCTCAAAATGCCGGCCAACATTGTCGTGGTGGTGGATTTTCCATTAGAGCCTGTGACAAAGATGACACCCCGAGGAAGGCCACCCAACGTTCGTTCCAAGACGTGGGGCAGCAGGCGCAACACAACCAGCCCGGGAAAGGCTGAGCCTCCGCCGCGCAAACGCGTAAGAAAGCGCACAACTTTTGCGACTCCGAACGCAATGATGAGCCCCATCGATTTACTCTAGATAGTCGCGCAGAGCCTGAGACCGCGAGGGGTGGCGCAGTTTGGCCATGGTCTTGGATTCGATTTGACGAATTCGTTCCCGTGTGACACCGAAGGTGTCCCCAATTTGGTCCAAAGTTTTGGGCATTCCATCTCCGAGTCCAAAGCGCATCCGAATCACGCCGGCCTCTCTTTCAGAGAGAGAATCAAGAAGCGACTCCAGCTGGCGCTGCAACATGGTGAAGCCCACGGCGTCCGCAGGGACAACTGCCTCGGTGTCCTCAATGAGGTCACCGAACTCGCTATCGCCGTCCTCGCCCAGAGGCGTGTGAAGAGAGATAGGTTCACGCCCGTACTTTTGAACCTCAACAACTTTTTCTGGGGTCATATCGAGTTCGCGAGCGAGCTCCTCGGGCGTGGGTTCGCGGCCAAGATCTTGAAGCATTTGACGTTGAACACGTGCCAACTTGTTAATAACTTCCACCATGTGGACGGGGATACGGATGGTGCGCGCCTGATCTGCCATGGCGCGCGTGATCGCCTGACGAATCCACCAAGTGGCGTAGGTGGAAAATTTGAAGCCCTTGGTGTAGTCGAACTTTTCCACCGCGCGTATCAGACCCAAGTTTCCCTCTTGAATAAGATCCAAAAACTGCATCCCTCGCCCGGTGTAGCGCTTAGCGAGAGACACAACGAGTCGCAGGTTGGCGCCCAGGAGGTGGTTCTTCGCCCGATGCCCATCTTTTGCGATTTCGTGAAGCTCACGAGAGAGCTTCGTGGTCTTTTGGGAAGTCGTGAGATTGGAAAGCTTTTCTTCGGAGAAGAGGCCAGCTTCGATGCGCAACGCGAGCTCAACTTCTTGCTCGGCGTTGAGAAGGGCGACCTTCCCAATTTGCTTGAGGTAGTCCTTGACGGGGTCCGCCGTCGCTCCCGTAATCATCGTCGAAATGGTCGGAGCGTCGTCATCATCGCTACTGGAGAGAACGAGCGCTCCCTTGGGCAATATGACTGCCGGCGTGTCGTCTTCGTCGTCGTCATCGTCGTCAGCGACCTCTGCAAGCCCAGCGATGACTTCGGCGCCGAGCTTTTCCGCGACGACGTCCTTTTCTAATTCGACGCCCTGACGGGGGGCACCGGGAGTCTCTTCAGATTCCGCAGCCTTGGCGGCGGCCTTTTTCGGCGCGGCAGCCTTCGCTGCGGGCTTCTTAACTGCTGGCTTTGCGCTCGCAGCCGGCTTCGATGAAGCCTTGGTTGCGGCAGGTTTCTTCGCGGTAGCAGTCTTCGCGGTAGCAGTCTTCGCGGTAGAAGTCTTAGCGGCGGCTGGCTTCGCAGCTACGGGCCTCTTTACTGGAGTTTTGGTTACTGCGGCTTTCTCGGGAGTGGGAGCAGTCTTCTTTGCAGGAGGGGTCACAGGCGTGGCGGGTGCTTTCTGGGGTTCGGGGGCTTGTTGACGGGAGCGCCCTGTCAAACGGCTCAGGAAACCATCTTTGCGAGGGGCGTCTTTCTTGCTCGCTAAGGAGTCAGCGTTCGGCTCGAACGTGTTTTGTGCCATGGTCAACCTGCTCCACTCCTGATGACGGGCAGTAAGAAAACCCTTGTCAAGTCCTCCCACCTTGCGATAGAAGAACCCCACAGGGCTTTGAACCTAGTATGACACGGCCTTGAGGCGTGAAGGTTCACCTGGCCTCTCTGGCGTGGCAGCGTTATTCCGGCGCGGTGTCCGTGTCCGACGGGTATTGCTTGGCTAGGAAGTTCTGCAGTTCAGCGGCGATAGCGTCGGCGCTGGGGACTTCCCCGTCGGCACCCATCATGGGCGAAGGCACGGCATTGTCCTGCATATAAGAATCGTGCCGGCGTTCCAGGGTTTCCACAAGCTTCTCTAATTCTTGGTTGTCGCCCACCTGTTTAGCAATTCCGGTCAAAAACTCCCGACCCGACTCTCGGAGCACATCGGTCGGAAACACGAGGCCAGTGGCTTTCGTCACGCTTTGCAAGGCTGTTACTGCAGCGTCAGGAAATTCTGTGTCCGCCAGATAGTGAGGCACCAGGACGACGAACCCTGCAGTGGGGTGGTCTTGCTCTTGCAAGCGATACTCGATCAGGTGCATGAGTGTGCCGGGAACCCCGGTGGTCGGACGCCACACCGAGAGAGCATCCGTAATGTCCTCCCGATTACCGCTGACGGTCACTCCGAGGCTCCTCGTGTGAGGAACTGGCATGGGGATTGCATGGACCCAGCTACTCGTCGACACTTCTAACTCACCGATTAGACCGAGAAGGGTGCGCGACATCTGCTCCCACCGGAAATCTGGCTCATACCCGGATAAAAACAAGAAGGGAGAACCGAGTTCGTCCCTGACGAGGTCAAGACTTAACCGCGGAGGTTCATAGGACGTCAAGGCTGTTTCCTCAAACTGGAAAATCGGACGCCTCGCCCGGTAATCCATCAAGAGGTCATTATTAAACGCCCCAACCCTTTCGGATTCCAAGGAACTCAGAACATATCGATTAACCTGTGTGACCACGCCTCCGGCGTCGGCGAAGCCTGTCAACCCAGCCACCAGGGGAAGCCCTCGGGGCACGTCAGAAAGCTCCATGGCCTCCCGGAAAAGCTCATCACTAAACATGTTCTCAGACTAGTTCAGAGGTATTGGTAGCCCCTGCTTCTTCGCCCACAGCGTTAAGCCGGTTGTGGCTACCATGAAGACATGACACCCGACGCACCCACTTTCTTGCCCTCCCTGGACGACCTCGCAACCTCCGACGTTTTGGTGGTCGGAATATCGAAATCAAAGGAGGGACCGTCCCTTGTGGCAGGAGCCCTCAACCATGAGTTACGAGAAGGTCTCTCCTTAGCTCTCGGGCACATTGATGCCGATGGTTCCTCGGACAGCACATGGCGAATCCCTTCTCCACAGGCAATAGGCGCCTCCAGTGTCTTGCTCGTGGGATTAGGGGAAGGCACCCCAGACGCTGACCGGTTGCGCTTAGCTGCCGGGTTTGCTGCGCAAAGCATGTCCTCAGGTGTTCGCCTGGTATTCGCCTTGCCGTATTCAACGCCAGCCGAGATGGAAGCCATCGTCGAGGGCGCCGTGCTCGGAAGTCACCGCGTTACCAAGATAGGCGGGGAGCAGAAAGACAACCGTCCTTCCATCGCGGTTCTCGGGGAACTTCCTGCCCCCAACCTTTCGCGGGTGATGGCTGGATGCGAGGCGGTGTGGTTGGTGCGAGACCTTGTCGCGATGCCCCCGAATCTGCTCAACCCGATTAGTTTTGTCTCAGAAATTGAAGCGCAAGCGAAGGACGCGCCGCTTTCGATAGAAATTCTCGATGAACACCGCCTCGAGAGTGAAGGCTATGGCGGTATTAGCTCCGTCGGAAAAGGATCCATTAACCCTCCGCGGTTAATGATTCTGCGATATGAACCTGCCAACCCCTCGCGCCACGTTGCGTTAGTCGGAAAAGGCATAACTTTTGACTCCGGCGGTTTGTCGCTGAAATCCCCCACCGCCATGGTCGGCATGAAATACGACATGACCGGAGCTGCCGTGATGGCAGCCGCTACCCTCGCTGCGGCGCACTTGGGGTCCCCCGCAGCAATCACGACCTATTTGTGTTTGGCCGAAAACATGCCCAGTGGCTCAGCCTCACGGCCCAACGACGTCATCACCATCAAAGGGGGCAAAACGGTGGAGATCCTCAACACCGACGCTGAGGGCCGTTTGGTGATGGCCGATGGTTTGCAAGCGGCCAGCGCCCTCTCCCCCGACCTGATTCTCGATGCTGCCACCTTGACCGGAGCTGCCAGAATCGCTTTGGGAGAACGGTATGCGGGACTGATGGGAACGGATAGTGCCGTGGCGGAAGTCCAAGACGCTGCCAACAGAGTCGGCGAGCTGGTCTGGCATATGCCTCTCCCCCCGGAGCTCCGAGCAATTCTTGCCTCCGACGTCGCTGACATTGCCAACGTGAAGCCCGGAGAAGTCTTGGGCGGGATGTTGAGTGCGGGACAGTTCTTGAAAGACTTCGTTGGAACCCAAGAATCGGGCGATCTCATCCCCTGGGCGCATCTCGATATCGCGGGCCCCGCGGCGAACTCTTCGGGCCCCTACGGGTACACACCTAAGGGTCCAACAGGCGCCATCACTCGAACAGTGCTTTCCGTGTTGATGAACTAAATTGCCTTGGCTGAGAGCTCGGGAGCAAGTAGTAGGCTTGGGGCTCCATCGAGCCTGTCGGGCAATTCGGCCCGGCGCGAGTGAATATTTACCTGTGAGGGAGTTTCAAAACAGTGGCTGAGCACACTTTTGACCTTGTCGTCCTAGGCGCGGGAAGCGGCGGTTACGCCGCGGCGTTGCGCGCGAGCCAACTCGGCATGAGTGTGGGCTTGATCGAGAAAAACAAGGTTGGAGGCACGTGCCTCCACACCGGGTGTATTCCCACCAAAGCGCTATTGCATGCGGCCGAAATTGCTGACTCCGCACGTGACTCCGACATGTTTGGAGTGCGCGTCACTCTCGAAGGGGTCGATCTTCCCGCGGTCAATGCCTATCGCGATGGCATTGTTGCCTCCAAGCACAAAGGCCTCCAGGGTCTCATCAAAGCCCGCGGAATCACCACTATTGCTGGTGAAGGGAAGCTTATTTCCCCCACCACTGTTGCTGTGGGCGAGGATACTGTTGTCGGTAAAAACATAATTCTTGCCACAGGTTCATATCCCAAGTCCCTCCCCGGCTTGGACATTGGTGGTCGTATCATCACCTCCGATCAGGCACTGGAGCTGGACTGGATTCCTAAGAAGGTCATCGTCCTCGGCGGAGGCGTCATTGGCGTGGAATTCGCCAGCGTATGGCGTTCTTTCGGTGCAGAGGTCACCATCGTTGAGGGCCTTCCCCACTTGGTTCCGGCTGAAGACGAATCCGTCTCCAAACAGTTTGAACGCGCGTATCGCAAGCGTGGCATCAACTTCCACCTGGGTGTGCGCTTTAAATCGGCCACGCAGGACGAGTCCGGGGTTACGGTGACACTCGAAGATGGCACCGTGGAAACTGCTGACCTTCTTCTGGTCGCTGTCGGACGCGGTCCAAAAACGGACGGTATGGGGTTTGAAGACGTTGGGGTGACGATGGACAGAGGTTTTGTTCTCACTGATGAGCGCCTTGCCACCAATATTCCCGGCGTTTTTGCCGTGGGAGACATCGTTCCCGGCATTCAGCTCGCCCACCGAGGGTTCCAGCATGGAATCTTTGTGGCCGAGGACCTCGCGGGCATGAACCCCATGGTCGTTGTCGACCGCAACATCCCAAAGGTGACTTACAGCGAGCCTGAGGTGGCCTCCGTTGGCTATTCTGAAAAAGCCGCCACCGAAGAATTTGGCGCTGACGCTATCGCCATATACGACTACAACTTGGGCGGCAATAGCAAGAGCCACATCCTGGAAACTGCTGGCTCAATCAAGGTAATTCGCCAAGTTGACGGGCCCATTATCGGCGTTCACATGATCGGTGCCCGTGTGGGCGAGCTGATTGGTGAAGCCCAAGTGGCGGTCAACTGGGATGCTTACCCTGAAGATGTTGCACCCCTGCTCCACGCCCACCCCACACAAAACGAAGCGTTAGGAGAGGCTTTCATGGCTATCGCCGGCAAACCTCTCCACGCAATGTAGAAACATCACACGAGACACCTAACACTCTCAAAAGGAGAACACTCGAGATGAGTCAAGAAGTAAACCTCCCAGCACTCGGCGAAAGCGTTACCGAAGGCACTGTTACGCGCTGGCTTAAGAAAGTCGGTGACACTGTTGCGGTCGACGAGCCGCTCGTTGAAATCTCGACGGACAAAGTTGACACTGAGATTCCCTCCCCCATTGCCGGAATCATCGAGGCCATCCTGGTCGCCGAAGATGAGACCGTGGAAGTGGGAGCTCCTTTGGTGCGAATTGGTGACGGTAGTGCCACCGACGCTGCCGCGGATGCACCTGCCCCTGCGGAGACTGCCCCCGCGGCCACAGAAACTCCCGCCGCTCCTGAGCCAGCAGCCGCAGCCCCGGCCACCGAAGCACCCGCAGCTCCCGCAGCTCCCCCAGCTCCCCCAGCTCCCCCAGCTCCTGCGGCTGCTCCAGCAGAACCCGCAACACCCACCACCCC
>CAYUJX010000012.1:0-5687 GCA_964445125.1 uncultured Microbacteriaceae bacterium | reverse complement strand
CGGCTGCTCCAGCAGAACCCGCAACACCCACCACCCCGGCCGCGGAAACTCCCGCAGCACCTGCGCCAGTCGAGGCTCTGCCAGCACCTCCAAGTATTCCTCAGCCGGTGCCCAGTGGATCCCGGGCAATGCCTTATGTCACCCCCATCGTGCGCAAGCTCGCTCACGACCACGGTGTCAACCTGGAGAGCGTGACAGGCACAGGTGTCGGCGGTCGCATCCGCAAAGAAGACATCGTGGCCGCCGCGTCTGGCAGCGATGCACCCGCAACGAGTGCGACGCCCGCAGCCGTTCAGGCCTCAGAGCTCCGAGGGACTACAGTTCCCATGAGCCGCTTGCGCAAGGTAATTGCGGAGCGCGCCGTTGCCTCCATGCAACAAAGCGCACAGCTGACCTCGGTGGTGGAAGTGGACGTTACGGAAGTTGCTGAGCTTCGCGCGGCGATTAAAGATCAGTTCCTTGCCGCTACCGGACACAAGCTAAGCTTCCTGCCTTTCTTCGTCAAGGCTGCTGCCGAAGCTCTGAGAGTTCATCCCATTATTAACGCTGTTGTAGATGGCGAAAACATCACCTACCCGACCACGGAGAACATTTCGATTGCCGTGGATACGGAACGCGGGTTGTTGACACCTGTGTTGAGGGACGCTGGGGATAAAAACATTGCAGCTATCGCAGCCAGTATCGCTGACCTTGCGGAGCGGACGCGAACCAACCAGCTCAGCCCAGATGAGCTTGCAGGAGGAACGTTCACAGTCACGAACACGGGATCCCGTGGAGCATTATTTGACACCCCCATCGTGTTTTTGCCTCAGGTGGCAATTCTGGGAACCGGTATCGTCCAGAAGAAGCCCGTCGTCGTCACCCACGGCGGAGATGACTCCATCGCTATTCGCCACTGCGTCTACCTTGCGCTCTCCTACGATCACCGCATCGTTGATGGTGCGGATGCCGCCAGATTCTTAACCATGGTCAAAGATCGCCTTGAAGCAGGCGCCTTTGATGCCGATTTGGGAATGTAGGAGGCGCAGCAATGGCACAAAAAAAGGTTGTAGAAAAAGAGCCGGGTCGGATTAAGCAGCTGTGGCAGGTTTTTAACCTGACCAGGAAAAGTGACAAAGCGCTCGTCCCTGTGCTTATTCTCACCTTCTTGGCACCGTTAGCCGCGGGAATCACTGTCGCGCTGTTGTTCTCCGGCGGCAGCATTCTCACCCTGGTTCTTTACATCGTGACCGGGGTCTTGTTGGCCGTGCTGCTCACCTTGATTGTGTTGGGTCAACGCGCGGAAAAAACTGCGTATCAAGAGATTTCCGGCAAGCCCGGAGCGGTGGGCGCAGTTTTACGCAGTGCTTTGCGTCGCACCTGGCAGGCCAGCGAGTTTCCTGTCGCTGTGAACCCTCGCACCCAGGAAGCGGTTTACCGCGCTGTGGGCAAGCCGGGTGTGGTCTTGATTGCAGAAGGTTCCGTAGCGAAGACGAAGAAAATGCTCGAGGACGAACGTCGTTCCGTGCTGCGCGCTGTTCCGGAAATTCCCGTGCACTTTATTCACGTGGGAGACGATGCGCCGTCTGTACCGCTCCACAAACTGAACAAAAAGATGCGTTCCTTGAAGAAAACGCTGCGCAAAGCTGAAGTCCTCGCCGTATCGCATCGTCTGACTTCGCTGGCCAAAGGCAACTCCATGCCGATTCCTAAAGGAATGGATCCTTCTAAAGTTCGTGCGCCCAAACCGCGCTAACGCACCACAAGAATCGTCCCGACGAGACGATCGTGAAGGCCTCGCAAATCTGAATCAGTAATCAGTGCGGGAACAACGAGTGCAATGAGCACAGGCCGCGCCAAAGGAGCAAGCATTCCTAGCGCACCGCCCTTGATGGGGGCAATGCGGATGCGCGCAACGAGGTGGCCGGGCGATCCCGCAAAAATAAACCCGCCCAGCGCCGAGATTGCGACAAAAACACCGAGGGTGGCGAGACCGTTGAAGTCAAAGAACACTATGGATATTCCCACGCAAATGGCCCAGTCCACGGCAAGTCCGAGAACTCTTCGCACGTAGGTTGGAGTTGAGCGGGGTCCCTTCAGCGGCAAACCGAATTTCTTCCCCGGGTAGTCCGCCGTGTTGTCTTCCTTCATCCACCCAGTCTAGAAGCGCTGTAACACGCGAGAAACATCTCGGGAACGCCCGGGAAATTGGTCCGGCTTACAATAGAAAGCAGATCGAAACCTCGGTCCCCTCCACCCCACGAAAAAGAGGAGTGAAGAGATTGTTTAAAGACTCTTCGGAAGTACTCGAGTACATTAAGACCAACGACGTCAAATTCCTTGACATCCGCTTTACCGACCTGCCGGGAGTGCAGCAGCACTTCAACATTCCCGCTATTTCCATCGATGAAGAGTTCTTCACCGTTGGCCAGCTCTTCGACGGTTCCTCAATCCGCGGATTTCAAAAAATTCACGAATCTGATTTGCAGCTCATCCCTGATGTAACTAGTGCGTACATGGATCCTTTCCGTGACGAATCCACCATGATTATGGTGTTCGACATTTATAATCCTCGCAACGGTGAGATTTATAGCCGTGACCCCCGTCAGGTGGCCCACAAAGCGGAAAAGTACCTCGCCTCCACCGGCATTGCGGACACCGCTTTCTTTGCCCCCGAGGCAGAGTTCTACATCTTTGACGACGTTCGGTACGAAGTGCGCCAAAACCGCAGTTTCTACGAGGTCGACTCGATTGAGGGCGCCTGGAACACGGGCCGCCACGAAGAAGGCGGAAACCTTGCCAACAAGACCCCCTACAAGGGTGGCTACTTCCCCGTGAGTCCTATTGACCACATTGCGGATTTGCGCGATGACATTTGCTTAAAGCTCGCTGATGCCGGTCTGATTGTGGAGCGTTCCCACCACGAGGTGGGAACTGCTGGTCAGGCGGAAATCAACTACCGCTTCAACACCATGGTGCGCTCCGCGGATGACATCCTCAAGTTCAAATACATCGTCAAGAACACAGCGTTGCAGTGGGGTAAGACAGCAACCTTTATGCCTAAGCCTCTGATGGGCGACAACGGCTCCGGAATGCACACCCACCAGTCGCTCTGGAACGACGGGAAGCCCTTGTTCTATGACGAGGCCGGTTACGGCGGGCTCAGTGATCTGGCTCGCTGGTATATCGGAGGCATCCTCAAACACGCCCCTGCGCTGCTGGCGTTCACGAACCCCAGCATTAACAGCTACCACCGCTTGGTGGCAGGGTTCGAAGCTCCAATCAACCTGGTGTACTCGGCGGGAAACCGCTCCGCGGCAATCCGCATCCCGATTACGGGTACCAATCCGAAGGCTAAGCGCATCGAGTTCCGTGCGCCCGACGCCTCCGGTAACCCCTATCTCGCCTTCGCCGCCCAAATGATGGCCGGCTTGGACGGAATTCAGAACAAGATTGAGCCTCACGAGCCGGTAGATAAGGATCTTTACGAACTTCCCCCCGAGGAAGCCAAGAAAATCCCTCAGCTGCCAACGTCCTTGGATGCGGCACTGTTAGCTCTCGAAGCAGACCACGAATTCCTCACCAAGGGTGGCGTGTTCACCGATGACCTCATCGAAACCTGGGTGGCCATGAAGCGAGAGAACGAAATCGCTCCGATGGCACAGCGCCCCCACCCCTTCGAATACGAGCTGTACTACAGCGTCTAAGGACGCGAACTCTGGCGGGCCCTATCGTGGGATGGGGTCCGCCACTTCGTTAAGTAACGGTTGGCGGGTAAAAGACCCGTTCAAACACCACCCGAGATCGCCTTGTCACTCTGAGGTACTGCTCTTCCAGCGCACTGGCGCTCAGCGGTGGGTAACCCATGAGGCGCGCAGCCCCCTCTAGCCCTTCGCGGTCATGGGGCAACACGTCCGTGGACGATCTACCGTAGAGTGCGAGCGCAGTCCGGACGCCCGAGGCAAGGACCCAGGCTTCCTCGAGTTGTGCGCCATCCTCCGGCTCTAAGAGCTCGTGAGCAATGAGGGCCGCCAATGCTTCCAAGGTGGAGGGTGTTCTCGTGTCGGGGAACTCATGCCCGTGGGTGAGTTGAAGAAGTTGAATGGCCCACTCCACATCACTAAGCGAACCGCGGCCCAGCTTGAGGTGTCGTGTCGCATCCGCTCCTTGAGGAAGCCGCTCAGCTTCCACCCGAGCCTTGATGCGCCTAATTTCGCGGGCCTGATCCTGGCTAAAACTTTCAGGGTAACGATAGGGAACGGCCATGGCTAAAAAGTCTTCGCCCAGCCCCTCGTGCCCGGCAAAGAGCGCCGCCCTGAGTAACGCCTGAGCCTCCCATCCCAGCGCCCAACGCTGGTAATACTGGGAATACGCGTCCAAGCTCCGCACCGCAAGTCCGTTCCTCCCTTCGGGGCGCAACCCACTATCGAGCTCGAGAGGAAAAAGAACATCCTCACCTAGGCGAGCGATGTTCTTCACCACCTGCTCAGCGCGTTTGCCCGCCTCATCCCCGGCGCCGGAATCTCGATAGACATAAAGCACATCGAGATCAGACGAGAAGCCCAACTCTTTACCCCCCAGGCGCCCCATACCGATGATGGCAAAATCAATGCCCTCCACTTTTCGCAGTGCGATGGTCACAAGCCCCTGGACGTATTCCGCAGCCAGGTCGGAGAGCGCGCTTCCCGTGACGCGAATATCGCTCAAGCCCACCATGCTCGAGAGCGCCAGGCGTAAAAGCTCTCTCCGGCGAAATGACCGCAGAGCTTTGGCCGCTGCATCCGCGTCGACCGTATGCCGATTGAGAGTGGCACGAACCTCCTGCGCCAGCGCTTCGCGTGACCGCGGGGCCAAATCGTCGTCATCATCGAGCCACGCGGCTCCCTCGGGGACTCGGCCAAAAAGTTTCTGTACGAAGCCACTCGTGGATAGCACTTGGGTGAGACGTTGCGCCGCTCCAGAGGAGTCACGAAGCATGCGCAAAAACCAATAAGCCTCTCCCAAATCGTCGCTCAGATGACGAAATGCCAATAAACCACCGTCGGGATCTGTTCCCTCCGAGAGCCATTGGAGCATCACCGGAAGAAGGTTCCGCTGAATAGCGGCGCGCCGCGAAACCCCCTGAGTCAGTGCCGCCAGGTGATGCAGGGCCCCCGCCGGGTTGCTAAACCCGGCTGCGCCGAGGCGGAGGGACGCCTGGGCGTTTGTCAAGGACCCTTGCATCTCGTCAAGGCCCGCAACCGCAGAGAGAAGAGGTCTGTAGAAAAGCTTTTCGTGAAGGGAGCGAACAAGCAGCTTCGTCGCTCGCCACAATTCCACAAGATCGGCAGCAGAATCTGCGAGGCCCGTCCGCCGCGCAAGGACCCGCAACTCGGGTTCTGCCTGGGGCATCACATGGCTTCGCACCATGGCGCCAAGTTGGATGCGGTGCTCTAATAGACGAAGAGTTCTATAGGCCGTGTCGAACTCTTCGGCCTCCGCTCTCCCCACATATCCCGCAGCGGAAAGCGCTCGAAGGGCGCCCAGGGAATCAGGTTGCCGAATCGTGTCGTCTCCTGCCCCGTGGACGAGCTGAAGAAGCTGAATGGTGAACTCGATATCTCGCAAACCACCGGGACCCAGTTTTAGCTGGTGCTCGAGCTGGTCACGGGGAATATTCTGCTTTACCCGCTCTCGCATCCGCTGGACCTGCTCCACAAAGCCTGGTC
>CAYUJX010000011.1:13979-24080 GCA_964445125.1 uncultured Microbacteriaceae bacterium | reverse complement strand
GCGTGGTCGTCATCGGACCTACCGAAAGGCAACGGGTTGACTTCGGCCGCAACCTCGTAGATAGGGTTGCCTTCCGCGCTCAACGTTTCAAACGTGGAGACGAGGCCCGCTTCCAGCCCAAGACCATTCACCACCGTGAGGTCCGCACCCACCATCAGCGCCACCTGCTCTGAAGATGCCTGAAAGTCGTGCGGGTCAACTCCCATAGGCATGATCACGGAGAGTCCCGCATCGTCTCCCACGGCACAGGTGACGATGTCACGGACCACACTTCCCAGAATGGTGGTCGTTACTACGACAGACAGGGTCTCCGGTGCGGTTTTTTCCGGTAAAGCAGAATCGGAGGTACCGACGCACCCCGTTAGAGCGAGAAGACCAGTAAGGCCGAAGGAGAGGGAGGAAGATACCGTCGTGTTTTTCATAAGAGCGACTGTACGCCTTAATGATAATGATTGTCAAAGTCAGTCAAGCAAAAGGGCTGGCTCTTCCATCACACTGGCAACATCTGCAACAAAACGACTGGCAACATCGCCGTCCACCACGCGGTGGTCAAAGCTCGCCGCGACCGTGGTGACCATACGAGAGCGCACTTCGCCCTCCACGATCCAGGGCTTTGGCTTGATAGTCCCCAGCGCGACAATGCTTACCTCACCCGGGTTCAAGATGGGTGTGCCAGTATCCACCCCAAACGAACCCAAGTTGGTAATGGTGATGGTCCCGTTGCTCATCTCCTCCGGTGACGTCTTGCCTTCTCGAGCCGTCACCGTCAGTTGCTCCAGCGCTATCGCGAGCGCGCGCAGACTCAACGTGTGGGCTTCTTTGACGTTTGGCACGATTAAACCCCGGGGGGTCGCTGCTGCGACACCCAGGTTCACATAGTGGTGGACGATGATTTCATCATCCGTCCACGTGGAGTTGACCATGGGGTTTCTCTGTACCGCCCAAATCATGGCTTTGACCATCACCAGCAGAGGTGAAACCTTGATCTGAGCAAAATCAGGTGACGCCTTGAGGCGCTTGACGAACTCCATAGTTCGCGTAGCGTCGACATCGACAAAGACCGACACGTGAGGCGCAGTGAACATACTCTTGACCATCGCCTGGGCAATAGCCTTGCGAACACCCTTCACCGGGATCCGGTCTTCGCGGATCTCCGGCCACGCCGGAGTTTCCAGGTTCTTAAACACCGTGGCCTGACCAGCATGGCGCACCACGTCCTCGCGAAGGACTTCGCCAGAAGCGCCGGTGGGGCTCACCCCGTGAAGATCAACCCCTAAGTCCTTGGCCAATTTTCGAATAGGAGGCTTTGCCAGAACAGTTGTTCCCTCTGCTGCCGGTGCGCTGGGAGCTGTCTGTGGCGGAGAAATTACAGGACCTTTTGCCAAGGGCTTGGTCCGGCGTCGACGGGACACGGATTCCGTAGCTCCCGTGCCATACCCAACCAGATTTTTCACCGGAGGCGCCTCTTCATCACTACTGACACTGCCTGCAACGTCGGCCACGGCCTCGATCACCCCCGTATCGGGAGCAAGGTCAGGGCCTTCGCCCTCAACAGAGATGATGGGGGAGCCAACCAAAACAGTGTCCCCTTCCGCGACAAGGAGTTCTCGAACAATGCCCACAAACGGTGACGGCAGCTCGACGAGAGATTTGGCGGTCTCAATTTCACAGACCACCTGATTGATGGCTACGTGATCGCCAGGCTTGACGCGCCACTGCACGATTTCGGCTTCGGTCAAGCCTTCACCCACATCGGGAAGAGGGAAGGTAAAATTGGTCACAGTGACTCCTTATCCTTGGCTCATCAGTAAGCCAGGCTTCTATCGACAGCCTCAAGTACGCGATCAGCATCGGGCAAATACTGGTTTTCCAGGCGCGCCGGGGGGAACGGAGTATTAAAGCCGCTGACACGCAAGACCGGGGCCTCCATGACGTAAAACGCTCTTTCGGTGAGTGTGGCCGCAATTTCGCTTCCCACACTCGCATTCTCTGGCGCTTCCTGAGCAACGACCAGGCGTTTGGTCTTGTTCACCGACGCCACAATGGTGTCGTAATCGAGGGGGGAAAGAGATCGCAGGTCAATAATCTCCGCACTCACACCTTCAGCTGCTGCGATCTCCGCCGCCTGGTGCAACACCGTGACCATCGCACCGTGGCCTACGAGTGTGACGTCAGTGCCCTCGCGGGCAATACGCGCCTTATGCATCGGTGCGCCAGAGGCCTCTAGGTCAACCGGGCCTTTATGCCAGTAGCGGCTCTTCGGTTCCAGATAAATGACTGGGTCAGAAGAGGCGATTGCGTCTTGAATGAGCCAGTAAGCATCATGGGGGGTTGCGGGCGAGACCACACGTAAGCCCGCCGTGTGGGCAAAATACGCTTCCGGGCTCTCTTGATGGTGCTCCACAGCGCCAATGTGGCCGCCGTAAGGAATGCGGATAACCACAGGGAAGCCTTGGGTTCCTTCGTGACGGGCGGTTTGCTTCGCGAGCTGAGTCACAATCTGGTCAAACGCAGGGTAAAGGAAACCGTCGAACTGAATCTCGCACACAGGCCGATAGCCGCGCATGGCTAATCCAATTGCGGTGCCCACAATCCCTGATTCTGCCAGCGGGGTATCCACGACACGGTTGGGACCAAACAGCTCCCGCAAACCTTCGGTCACCCGGAACACACCACCGAGCTGGGCAATGTCTTGGCCCATCATCATGACCTTGTCATCGGCCGTCATCGCAGACTTCAGACCCTCATTGATGGCTTTAGCCATAGGGAGCTCATTCATTTATGCTCCCTCCTCAAAGGACTCGCCATACTGCTTCAGCCACGCTGCTTCTCTCGTCATCACCGGATGGTCTTCCATGAAGACGTTGCGGAAAATGGCCTCTACCGGCGGATCCTCAATCGCAAGCGTTTTCGCTCGGATATCCGCGGCATAATCTTCAGCCTCTATTGCAACAGAGTCGAAAAAGGATTCTTCGACTCCGAGGATCTCTAAGTGGTTCTTCAAACGATCAATCGGATCGTGGGCTTGCCAAAACTTCAACTCGTCTTCGTCGCGATACTTCGAGGGGTCATCACTGGTCGTGTGTGCGCCAATCCGATAGGTCAACGCCTCGATGAAGTGTGGGCCCTGGCCGGACCGCGCTGCATCCATGGCAACTCTGGTTGCCGCATAGCTCATCAATACGTCGTTGCCATCAATCTGAACGCTGGGGAGACCAAAGCCAGCGGCCCTTTCATACAGCGGAGTTCTGGACTGGACTCGAACCGGCACAGAGATAGCCCAATGGTTGTTTTGCAGAAAGAAAACCTGAGGTGTTTGAAAGCTTTGAGCAAAAATGAGCGCCTCGCTCGCATCACCCTGGCTAGTAGCACCGTCGCCAAAATACACCAGGACCGCTTCGTCCTTATCGAGATCACCACTCGCGCATGCCCCGTCATACCCAATCCCCATCGCCAGACCGGTGGCATGCAGGGTCTGGGAAGCAATGACAAGCGTGTACAGGTGAAAGTTGTTGGTCTTCCTCGGGTCCCACCCACCGTTAGTCACTCCGCGCAGCATGCGGATGATGTCGATGAGATCCAGGCCGCGGATGTAGGCGACGCAATGTTCGCGGTAGGCCGGGAAAATGTGGTCTTGTGCTCGGCTCGCGAAAGCTGACCCCACCTGGGCCGCTTCCTGCCCAATGCTTGGCACCCACAGCGCCATCTGGCCCTGCCGCTGGAGGTTGCCCGCTTCAACGTCGAAACGACGGACCACGCTCATGATGCGGAAAAACTCGCGAAAATCCCCTTCGTCCAGATGAGAGATCGCCTGCGTGTACTTTTCGACGCGATTGTCTTGAACCAGCGCGCCATCTTGACCCATTAGCCGCAGGGTCGCATCCGTATATGGCATGCTTCTAATCTAGCGGGGGCTCTTTCCTAGCAAGACCAACGGCACTAGACAACAGCACCCCTACCCGTGCGTCTCCCCCACAAGGCGGTGGCATTTTTTCGCTCAGGCGGGCATAGTTAGGGGATGCTGCGTTTTATTGTTCGTTTGTTAGTCAACTCCACCGCCCTAGCTGTTGCGGTATGGGCGGTCCCGGGACTCACCATGCAAGCCTACGAAGAAGGCCCTGCGCTCTTCGCCGGTGGCCCCAGCGTCCCCCTGCTCCTGAGCTACATACTCTTTGCTTTCGTCTTCGGTCTTATCAATGGGATTGTGGGAAATGCGATTCGCATTGTCGCCTTCCCCCTCTATCTGCTCACGTTGGGTCTCATTTCTCTCGTCATCAATGGTGTCTTGTTGCTCCTGGTAAACCTGGTATCTGAAGCTCTGGGCTTTGGTCTTTTTGTCGAAGACTTCTACTGGGGCATCATCGGGGCTTTAGTCCTGAGCCTCACCAGTTGGATTATCGGCATGATTTTGCGCCCGCTAGTCACACAACGCCGCTAAGGACTCGTTCTCTTCGCGGTAAATAACCGTGCGGTGGCCATCTCAGAGCTCTTCCACTGCGGGAGGGAGTCTCGCACGGGTGACGCATCTATGCGTTCTGCGGTCGCCCCGTAGCGGTCCCGGGAATGCGCACCGGCAACATCTAGGGGTGCTGCTCCACTGCTGGTCTCCACCCGGGTAATCCCCGAAGGTTTGGCGGCGCCCCCCAGACCGGGAACCAGGTCGTCAGTGTGAGCAATAGCAAGAGCCGGATAGTTCCCTCGAAGGGGTGCGGTTCCCAACGGTGCGCCCACCGTCAATAAACTCGTAGTCGCGTAGCGGCCAGACTCTGCAAGTCGAGCTGCTATCAGCCCCCCTTGGGAGTGACCGACGAAACTTACACGGTCACCCGGTCTGACCCCGGCTCTCCTCATCGCTGCTTCCACTGCCACGAGTGATGCCGCGGATATCCCGGCGATAAGCGCAATGTTGCTTTCCATATCGAAGGGATCCTCGGAGGTCCCCACGCTCCAGGATTGTGTCCCCGCCAGATACACGTCGGTCTCGTCTGCGCCTGACTCGCTCGAGAAGGTTTCAATGCGAATAGGGGTATCCCCCTCCGGGATGCGGGACACCCGCTCCGCCAGGCTCACAGCACGTTCCACAGGCGCGGTTTCATCCTGAACAATCTCACGCACGGCGATGCTGTGTTCGCCACCTTCTCCCAGAGCGGCCTGGCCCGCTTCTGCCATATCCCAACTGCTGAAGGGTCTGGCGGGGTCGCTTCCCCGAATTGTCACCGCGATGAGTGCAATCAAGCGATCTCTGGGAACCTCCCAGGCCTGCACCCGGGCGCGTTCTTGTTCTGCTGTGTTGTGTGCGTACTGCTTCACCTCATTGCACAGCCGGCGTGCGTCTTCCACCAAGGCATCAAGTGTGGCAACCAGAGGCGCCAAAGAAGCAGTTGGGGCGCTGCTGAGTGCCCGGGTAAAGGGATCCCGCTCAGACACTGTGATGTGTGCCACGCTCTCACGGATCTGGCGCAGGTTTAGTGCATACCCGTCCAAGTGGGACGCCAAAGAAAGAACGAAATCTTCGGATACCCAAAGGGTGCCAGGGGTGATGACCCATAGCTCGTCACTCACAGCAACTCGGTCAATAGCGAACGCGAGCCCTCGGTCTCTGCCCACAGCTCAAGTCTCCGCGCGACAGCTCTTGCGTTTTCTTCCATCGCCCACAGTTGTGCCTCACAGCGATCTTTGGCGGGAGACCGCCACTGGGCACCAAGGCTCTGGGTGCCCATCTCCGCCGCGA
This sequence comes from uncultured Microbacteriaceae bacterium, assembly GCA_964445125.1. Lineage (GTDB taxonomy): Bacteria > Actinomycetota > Actinomycetes > Actinomycetales > Microbacteriaceae > Pontimonas. Next base: position 18,349 of record CAYUJX010000011.1, on the reverse strand, counting down.
GCGCACGCAACCGAGCAGCGCATTCCCGTGCGTGAGCGCCAGAGCTTGTTTCCAAGAGTCCCCCTACCCGGCGCATCTTCTCGCTATATGGCGGCCCAAGGGGAAGAGAAATGCACTGTCGGGGCAATGGCGAAAGGGCCAGGCTAGGTGGACAGCAAAGAATAGGGAAGAATGGATGATGGGTAATGTTTCAGAACGGAAGGTGACCATGTCAGGTTTGGGCCGCCAACCCTTGAGCCCTCTCGATGGCCGCTATCGCGAAGCCACCCAAGACCTCACCGAATACTTTTCCGAAGGCGCTCTCAACCGCAAGCGGGTGCACGTTGAAATCGAATGGCTTATCGCCCTGTGCGCAGAGGGTGTTGCCGGCTCACGTCCGCTGCCCGCAGACACCGTGTCTGCGCTCCGCGCGGTCGTCACTACTTTCGGAACTGCTGAGCTAGAAAAAATTGCGGCCTTCGAAGCCACAACAAAACACGATGTCAAGGCCGTCGAGTACTTTGTTCGCGACGTCTTAGTTGAGCACACACTCGAGGAACTCATTGAATTGGTGCACTTTGGGTGCACGAGTGAGGACATCAACAATGTCTCTTACGCCCTCCTCACGAGAGACGCGATGTCCCGGGTGTGGTCCCCCGCTCTTGCTCAGGTAACGGGGCGTCTAACCGAGCTTGCCAAGCAATGGCGTGGTGAGCCCATGTTGGCTCGCACCCACGGCCAGCCCGCAACACCCACGACGTTTGGAAAAGAGCTCGCTGTCTTTGTTCACCGCCTTCGTCGGGTGTCGAGACGTGTCGACGCGATTACCCTCCCCGCAAAATTCAGCGGTGCCACGGGAACCTTCTCCGCCCACGCTGTCGCGGAGCCCACCCTCGACTGGCCCTCAATAAGTAGAAGTTTTATCGAGGGCTTGGGACTCGAGTGGAACCCGCTGACAACCCAGATCGAGTCTCACGACGGAATCTCTGAGCTCTTCCAAGCGGTGTCCCACGTGAATCGTGTGCTGCACAACCTCTGCACTGACATCTGGACCTACATTTCTCTTGGGTATCTCACTCAGATTCCCGAACCTGGCGCAACCGGCTCCTCAACCATGCCTCACAAAATCAATCCCATACGCTTCGAAAACGCCGAGGCGAATCTTGAAATCTCGAGTGCCCTGCTCGATTCCCTTGCTGCCACCCTGGTGACCTCTCGGTTGCAACGCGACCTCACAGACTCCACGTCCCAACGCAACATCGGTGTCGCTTTGGGCCATTCGCTGCTTGCGCTGAGCAACCTCTCAAGGGGCCTTCACGAGATTGCGTTAAACCACGACGGTCTCGCCGCTGATCTGGACGCGAACAACGAAGTTCTTGCTGAGGCGATCCAAACTGTGATTCGCGCAGAAATTGCCCGGGGCAACTCGTCAATAGCAGACCCGTATGCCGTGGTGAAAGACCTCACCAGGGGTCGGCGGGTGGATCAAGCCGCCCTAGCTTCGTTTATTGCCGGGCTGGATGTTTCGGTAGAAGCCAAAGCTAGGCTGTCGGCCCTCACTCCCGCGAGATATATTGGGCTTGCGTCCGAGCTCGTGGACTTTCTTGACTAAGACTTAGTCGTTACCTGTTTCCGGTTTATCCCATTCCCCTTCGGGCTTTTTATTGGGGCTCATAGCTAAGACCATCATGGCAAGCCCCAAAATCACCACGACAAATACGCTCCCCGCAATCACGCTGGCAACAACAAAGTCTCTGGTCACCATCAGGAAGATAGCGCCCGCAAAGAGTGCGACTACCCCGGAGAGACCCACGTACTCCATAGGGCGCATGGAACTAAATGATGGGGCCTTGCTCATAGTGTGAGTCCTTCCCTCATCGCTTTATCCACACTCTTGTGGCTGATGCCCGCAATGCCGAGGTAGACACCCAGCACGATAGCCCAGGCTCCTAGGAATCCCACGACTGCCACGCTGTCCCCGCTCTGGGTGAAAACCACCAAGGCCAATCCGACGGTCAAGAAACCCTGGGTAATCCAGTCTCGACGAAGAATGTCCTTCTTTGGTCGTCGCGTTCCCGCAAAAGTCTCCGCACCACCGATCAGCGCCGCCCACACCACAACAGCCCATAAAAGCAAGGCGATACTCCCCGCAGACATCACCACGGCGATAAGCCCTACAACCCCGGACACTGCTGCCTGGAAAAGATGCAGCCCGCGGCCGGGGTGGCTTCGCTCCAGAGTCAACGAAAGCCAGGCTAGGGCCGCGGCGCTCACCAGCGCAGTTATGCCCAGTGCTACCAGGCCGAACTCAGCGGTATGTCTGGGGGTGAACGTAATAAACAGCCCTGGAACCAGAATTATTATGGCCCGGGTGAGGGAAACAACCCAGTAGGGGGTTGCCGTCTTTGATTCGGTCATTTCCACGCCATCAGCCTAATGAGAGTTCACTCCGAAAGTGCCGGGTCACACACGGGGCAAATCGGCAAACCGAGAGTAATGGCCCTGGAACCCCACCACAATGGTGTCCGTGGGACCATTACGGTGCTTGGCCACAATTAAATCTGCCTCGCCGGCTCGCGGATTATCCTTCTCGTAAGCACTTTCCCTGTGCAAGAGAATCACCATATCGGCGTCTTGCTCGAGCGAACCAGACTCACGAAGATCGCTCAATTGGGGTTTCCGGTCCGAGCGCTGCTCGGGTCCACGGTTGAGCTGCGACAGCGCGACGACGGGAACTTGAAGTTCCTTCGCAAGCAACTTCAGAGCTCGGGAGAACTCGCTGACCTCTTGCTGGCGGGACTCAACTCGCTTGCCCGAGGTCATCAGCTGAAGGTAATCGATCACAATCATTTTCAAGCCGACCCGCTGCTTGAGCCGACGTGCTTTGGCTCGAATCTCGACCAATGTCATGTTCGGGCTGTCGTCTATATACAGCGGGGCAGATTCAATGCGTCCGCGGGTGGCAGCAATTGTCTTCCAGTCATTAGCCTCAATCATGCCCTTTCGCATCTTCTGCAAAGGAATAGAGGTCTCAGCTGAAAGTAACCGCATCGCAATCTCAGATTTTCCCATTTCCAAGGAAAACAGAATCGTGGGCTCCTTGTGTTTAATGGCTGCGCATCGCGCCAAGTCCAGGGCGAGCGTCGACTTACCGAGGGCTGGGCGGGCGGCAATCAAAATCAGCTGGCCTTTGTGCAGGCCATTGGTCAGAGAATCGAGTTCCGCAAAGCCGGTGGAGACGCCAACCATCTGGCCATCGCGCCCTCTCGCCGCCTCGATTTCATCGACAGCGGCTGTCACGGCATCCGTCAGAGGAACGTAATCTTCGGCCTCCACCCCTCCAGCAACCTGATAAATCTCCGTCTGGGCCTCGTTCACCAAATCGGATACCTCGCCCTCACTGGCATACCCGAGGTTCGCGATGCGGGTTCCCGCATCCACCAGCCGGCGAAGAACAGCTTTGTCGGAGACGATGGTTGCGTAGTGACCCGCACTCGCTGCGGTGGGGACCAAACCGACCACCGTGTGCAGGTAGTCGACACCTCCGGCTCGAGAGAGAAGGCCTGTCTTCGTGAGTTCGTCAGTAACGGCGATGACATCTGTGGGCTCGCCGTGGGAATAGAGGTTTAAGACGGCATCAAAGATGATTTCGTGCTTGGGCAGGTAGAAATCCCGGCCTCTCAGAACCTCGATAACATCGGCCACCGCATCTTTGCTTAAAAGCATTCCACCGAGAGTTCCTTGCTCGGCGAGAACGTCATGGGGCGGTGTTCGTTCGCCACCGTAAGACCGGTTTGCGGACGATTCTGGAACTAATCCCAGCTGTGCAATTGCCATTCCTCGCCCTTCCTCTACGCGCAACAAACATCACTTTCTATCCACCTCGTTACAAGGTTTATCACCATCGACTGACACCCGTTACGAAGCTTTATGTCCCAGATATATGGGACCTCCTGCAAGCTTTCCCCAACCCTAGAGAGTCGCTCTTGAGACAACAATTCGCCCTGTGGACAATCCTGTGCAAAAATCCCAAGACACGCCGGGCCTTATGTGGATAAAGTGGGGACAAACGGGTGTCTTTTCGCGAATTTCGCCCTAATAAACCCCAATTTACCGCAGTTAAGCGCTCACATTGCTGGCAGAAATTTTCTGTATAAAGTAGCGGTCTAGAGTTTTGCCAGAAAGCTGCAGGTGTGGAAAACGCGCCGACAAAAACTTAGGGGCCCACCGCATTGGCGAGCCCCTAAAGTGTCCAAACGTAACTTACTTCCCGACTACGACGCTCAGCTGTGCCGTGGCCGTAACACCTTCGTGAATGGTGATGAGGGCGTGCCAGTCACCGACAGCCTTGATGGCCTTGGGGATTTCGATAGCGCGCTTGTCGACGCCGT
>CAYUJX010000011.1:7065-13879 GCA_964445125.1 uncultured Microbacteriaceae bacterium | reverse complement strand
CCGTTTTTGACCTCCACCACATCGCCTGCGGTACCGAGACCCTGGACTTCATTGGTCAAGATTAATTTTGCCATGATGTCCCCTAGCGCCCAGCACCGGCGTATGGCAACAAAGCCATCTCGCGTGCGTTCTTGATCGCCTTGGAAAGAAGGCGCTGCTCTTGAACCGAAACGCCGGTAATGCGCCGAGCGCGGATCTTCCCGCGCTCGGAGATGAAGCGACGAAGGGTCGCAACATCCTTATAGTCAATAACTCCCACGGTGATGGGCTTGACGGGAGCCTGGGGCTTGCCACCTTTACCAACACGGGGCTTGCGGCGGTCGCCGCTGGATTTTCCTGCCATGGTGTGTTCTTTCTTGTTATGGACGCCAAAGCGCCTCGAAGGTCAGTCTTAGAAGGGTGCGTCCTCGATAGGGGCCGCGTCCGAGGTTGCGGCTTTAGCCCAAGGATCTTGCGTTGCTCCACCGGCATCTGGTGCACTCCAGGCGCCATCGACAGAAGCCTGTGGTTTAGCGCCAGCGGTCTGGCGCTGAACCTGAGCGGTCGCGTAGCGGAGGCTGGGTCCCATTTCGTCCACCTCAAGCTCAATAGAGGTTCGCTTTTCTCCCTCTTTGGTCTCGTAGGAACTCTGACGCAGACGCCCTGAGGCCACTACCCGTGTTCCCTTGGTCAAAGATGAAGCCACGTGCTCCGCAAATTCTCGCCAGACGCTCGCACGCATGAAGAGGGTCTCGCCGTCTTTCCACTCGCCAGACTGGCGGTCAAAAGAGCGGGGAGTGGACGCAATCGTGAGATTCGCTACCGCGACGCCATTTTGGGTGTACCTAAGTTCGGGGTCAGCGGTCAAATTACCCACCACGGTGATGATGGTATCGCCAGCCATGGTCTACTCCGGCTTGCGGCGCTTCTGGCCGCCTGAGAGAGAGACTTTTTGGGCCATAGGTGACTCTTCCGGAGCCCCGAGGCGAACAACGGCCTCGTCCTGACGCATCACCTTGGTGCGCATCACTGCCTCACTCAAGCGCAACTGGCGATCCAACTCTGCCGTTGCCTCGGGTAGGGAGGTGAAGTGAGCGACGGCGTAGATGCCTTCGCTCTTCTTGTTAATTTCATATGACAACCGACGCTTGCCCCAGATGTCGAGGTTCTCCACGGTGCCACCGGACTGCCGGATGACCTCGAGAAACCCTTCGAGACTGGGAGCGACAGTGCGCTCATCTATGTCTGGGTCAAGAATGACCATTAGTTCGTAATCGTGCACGGTTACCCCACCTCCTTCGGACTAACGGTTACAGGATTTCTGCAACAGGAGGGATAGTGCTGTGTCTGCAAGCAGACAACCGGCATAGTCTAAGCGGAAACGAGCCTGCGGGGCAAGAACGCTATCGCTCGCTCCACCATGCAAGGAGACGCTTAGTCGCCTCCTGAGTTCCAAGCTCACCTTCATCGAGACGAAGCTCAAGCAAAAATCGATAGGCCTGGCCTACGTCGCGACCAGGGGCAATGCCCAAAATTGCCATAATCTCCTCCCCATCGAGGTCTGGGCGCATCTGATCAAGCTCTTCCTGCTGGGACAACTGCTCGATGCGTGCTTCTAAATCGTCATAGGCGAAAGACAATCGATCTGCTTTGCGCTTGTTCCGGGTGGTGACATCCGCGCGAACCAAAATGTGGAGTCTGGCCAACTCCACTCCCGCGTCTCGGACATAGCGGCGAACCGCGGAATCGGACCATGCCTGGTCGGCATAACCGAAGAACCGCAAATGAAGCTCAACCAGCTTCGCCACAGAACTAATCGTGTCGTTGTCAAAACGCAAAGCTTTCAGACGCCGCTTGGCAAGTTTTGCCCCGACCACATCGTGGTGGTAAAAAGTGACCCCACCCCCTTCAAAGCGCCTCGTGGCGGGTTTGCCAATGTCGTGCAGCAGGCTCGCGATCCTCAGCGCCATGTCAGGTTCGCGCCCGGGATAGCGGCGCTGTTCTTCATCAATGGCCTGTTCCAGCACCGTCAGCGTGTGTTGGTATACATCTTTGTGATGCGCGTGCTCGTCGGCTTCTAAGCGCAGCGCCGGGAGCTCGGGCAAAACTCGCTCCGCGAGCCCCGTGTCCACGAGGATTTCCAGGCCGGCTCGAGGAGCAGGAGAGGCGAGGATGCGCACAAGTTCCTCGCGGACACGTTCGGCAGAAATGTCCGTAATCCGATCCGCCATTTTTGACATGGCTGACATCGTGCGCTCGTCCACAACGGCTCCGATCTGGCTCGCAAACCTCGCAGCGCGCATCATCCTCAAAGGGTCGTCCCCAAAGGACACCTCAGGGGCGATGGGCGTCTTGAGGGTGAGGGATAAAAGATCATCAAGCCCGTTGCAGGGGTCGACCAATTGGAGACCCGGAAGCGTCAGTGCCATTGCGTTCATGGTGAAGTCTCGCCGAAGTAGGTCAGCCTCAAGAGAGGTTCCAAAAGCCACCTCAGGTTTACGACTTGCTCCGTCGTAGACGTCCGAACGATAGGTCGTAATTTCAAAAGTATCGTTCCCGATTTGGCACGCTATCGTTCCAAACGCGCGGCCCACATCCCACACCGCTTGAGCGTGGGGGGAAACAAGTTTCTCGATTTGCTCCGGGGTGGCAGAGGTAGTGAAGTCGAGGTCATGGACTTCCCGGCCCAAAAAAGCGTCCCTCACAGGCCCGCCGACCAGGGCCAACTCAAAGCCTGCGGCGTCAAAGGCTCCGGCGAGGCTTCTAATGGGCTCCGTAGCGACCAGCTGGCGCAGTTTTTCTACGGCTTCGACAACGCTCGACATGGTGTTCAGAGTCTAGACTCGAAAGCATGCCAGCTCTGGGGACGGTGACACTCAGGCGTGGATAAATCCCCTTTTTCTGCCAAGCCTGGGCGGTGGGCGCGCTCGTGTGCTGCTCTGGCGTTGACTCTGAGCTTTATGAGCGTGGGAGCCTCGAGCGCCACAGCCGCCAGCGACCGCGCCGCCGCCCGAATCGACATCGTCGTCCAAGGCGGTGTGATTGTGGACCCTTTGCAGGGCGCGCAGGTAAGCGTCATTCTGCGCTCCGATGAGAGAGGAACCCTAGGTGAGGGCGTCTTGGCTCTGTCCCTTACTGACTCTCCCTTTGGCAGCGAAGAGCAAGTGCGTCGTTTCATCTCGGGCGTCAGCGATCCGGTCCTCAGCGAAATCGCGTCACTCGGCACTCCCGAGGTGCCCCAGCTTGAATCTCGAGAAATCGGAGTCGCGCTGAGCTCTGATGATCTGCCAGACCTCGGTCTGGCTCCTCCCGGCCCCGACCAAACTGAAGAGATGGCCGTATCTGCGCCCACTTCTCTTGCCGGGGTCTACGGACTGGAGGCGACCTACTCCCACCCCGAAAACTCAGTCCCCGGCCTGCGACAACTGACGAGTCGCCAGCTCATCGTAGTCAAGCCGGCAGGAGAGATGATCGGAACCTCGCCTATCGCCCCCATCGTCACTCTCACCACCACCGCCACCGGAGGAATCGCTCTCCGACCAGAGGAACTGCAAGCACTCACCATTTCTGGTGGCCCGCTGGATGTGGTCACCGATGCCGTAGAGAGACATGCGGCCACCCTCGCCATCGACAGCCGCATCACCAGCTCTATTGCAGCGCTGGGTAATCAAGCCCCCATCGAATCCGTGCGGTGGGCGCAGGGTTTAGGCGCACTAGGTCTTGCGCAGTTCAGCTTGCCGTGGGCGGATGCTGATCCTTTGGCGTCCTTAGACATCGACACCCTGGTCTATGCCAGGCTCGGCGAGTACCCGTGGGTCCATGGCGCCGCGATTAGCGATGAACAACTGGCCACTCTTGCGACGCGCTCTGCCTCGGCGGTTCTCCTCTCCAGTGACAGTTTGCCCTCAGACCGTGCGGTGGTCGCAGTCGGCAACGCCCGGATCATTCGCGTGGATGAGCAGCTCTCCGGGCTTGCGCGAGATGCCCTGCAGGCCCCGACGTTGATTGAGGCACAGGCGGACCTGCAGCGCGCAGCCGGAATCATCGCTTTTCGAGCAATTGTGGAAAACCCCGACATCCTCGTATTCAGTACCGGGCGACTACCGGCCACCGCGATTGCACCGCGAATTGACGCTGTGTTGGAGGGCTTTAGCTCTCTCTCCATGGCGGAGGTCGTGGCCGTTCCCCTCACGGAGCCCGCCACAGAGGTGCTCCCAGGGGTGGTCACCGTTCCCTCTAGTCGCGAGCGCAGTACCTTCGTCGCCGATATCAAAAAGTTGTGGGAAAGCGATGTTACTTTCGCCACGATTGCTGCCGACGCAGAGGGGGCGGTCTTTGGGCGATGGACGAGGTACCAGGCTTTGCTCTCGTCTACGTGGAGCGAAGACCCGAATGGTCTCGCTACCGAGTGGGAACGCGCGCAGGAAAATTCCCTAGAGTTCCGTCATTCTGTGCGCGTCGAGCAGGGCAGTGACATTACGGTGCTTGCAGATCAGACCTCGCTACCCGTCACCGTGCAAAACGACCTCCCCTCGGACATCTTCGTCACACTTTCTGTTCGCCCCACTACCGCCATCCTCGCCATTGAAACTCCCACCATTGACTTACTCATCCCCGCCAACAGCTCGGTGCGGGCTCTCATCCCCGTGCAGTCGTTGGCCAATGGCACCACTCCGGTGGAATTCACCCTTCTGTCCCAAGCCGGTGACACGGTCGGGGACGTCGTCACCATCCCGATTACTATTCGCGCAGGATGGGAGGGAGTAATTTCTCTCGTGTTGGCAGCCTTGGTCGGAGGAACCTTCGCTTTCGGGATGATTCGTGCCATTCAGCGCCGCCGCAAAGAACCGGAGGCGACACCGTGATGGCCGCCCCGGAGAGTTCAGGTGTGGGTCGCGCCAGCATGATTCTCGCCTCTGGCACAGTCGTCTCTCGGGTGCTTGGCTTTCTCAGTGCCATCATCCTGGCGAGGACTTTGGGCATTGTGGGCGCAGGCGCAGACACGTTTGCTCTGGCCAACCAAATTCCCAACAACATCTATGCCCTCGTTGCTGGGGGCGTTCTGAGCGCCATTCTTGTGCCACACATTGTGAAGGCCGGCCTGGATCAAGATGGCGGGCAGAGCTTCATCAACAAAATCGTGACGCTGGGTTTCGTCGTTTTTCTTGGTCTCGCCATTATTGCCACCCTGTTGGCTCCCGCTTTGATTGCCCTCTATGCCCAGCAAGGCAGCGACGGGGGTCGAGGTCTCTCGCCGGAAGAAATGGCACTTGCGACAGCGTTCGCGTATTGGTGCCTGCCTCAGATTCTTTTCTACGCGCTGTACAGCTTGCTCAGCGAAGTCCTCAACGCCAGGAAAGTGTTTGGTCCTTTTACGTGGGCGCCAGCTCTCAACAACGTGGTGGCAATCACGGGCCTTGTGGCTTTCGGCATCGTGTTCCCTGTGGCGGATCCCTCTCAGGCGCTGTCTTGGACTCCAGGAATGGTATCGCTGCTGGCCGGCTCGGCGACTGTGGGTGTGGCTTCTCAGGCTTTCATTCTTTTTATCTTTTGGCGCAGAGCTGGTCTGGAGTATCGACCGGACTTCCGATGGCGTGGAGTAGGTCTTGCTCACACGGGCAGAGCGGCGTCCTGGATGTTCGCGATGATTGTTGTGTCTCAGGTGGCCGGAGTTGTTCAGGCCAATGTGGCGTCACTGGCGGCAGGGTCTGACGCTCCTAGCCTCGCGATTTTGCGTTTCTCCTGGTTGGTGTTCATGCTTCCCCACTCCGTCGTGGCTGTTTCTTTGGCCACCGCATATTTCACTCGCATGTCTCTCCACGCTCGGGACCGAAATGTGGAGGCGCTGGGCCACGACATCCGCGAGTCCCTCTCCCGTATTGGAGTATTTATGGTCTTGGCCTGCGCGGGGGTCATTACCGTAGCTTTGCCCTTTGCCAGGCAATTTGGTGCGAACCAGGAGTCACTGACAGACATGGCTCTGGTGATCTCCCTTTACGCCGTGGGTGTCGTCCCATTTAGCGTTTTGTTTGTTATCCAACGGGTCTTTTATGCCCTCGAGGACACCCGCACGCCATTTTTCCTACAGCTTTCTCAGTCGAGCATTTTTGTGGGGCTGGCTCTTGTCGTGGCGACTTTCCCCACGGGCCAGATTGCTTTTGGGCTGGCGCTTTCCACCACCATCGCCGGTGGGATTCAAACCGTGCTCTCCCTGATGGTGCTATCCAGAAAATTGGGTGGTTTCACCTTTGGCCCCGTTCTCGCATCATATGCGCGGTTTGGGCTGGCGGCCTTGCCAGCCTCTGTGGCTGGCGTGAGTATTTTAATTGCCTTCGGGGGTGCTGAACCTGGCGCTGTGGCCACGGCTACGGCGCTGTCTGCGATGGGTGTGGGGGCGCTTATTACGGTGTCCATGGTTGTCGTCTACTTTCTGATGCTGGTGCTGCTGCGCGACAGAGAGGTCAGGGATCTTCTCGCAGCTATTCAACGAAGGCGCGCGCCACAGTGAACGCTTAGAAAATCTAACTAGACTTATTTCTCAGAAACGGGAAGTAGGAAACTGTGCGCGAGCTAGTCATTATTGGGTCCGGTCCGGCCGGCTATACCGCGGCAATCTATGCAGCTAGAGCAAGTTTGAACCCTCTGGTTATCGCGTCATCAGTCGAATTCGGTGGCGATCTGATGAACACCACCGATGTGGACAATTTTCCCGGATTCCCCGAAGGAGTTATGGGTCCAGAACTCATGATGTCGATGCAGAAGCAGGCAGAACGGTTTGGGGCTGAGATTGTCTACGATGACGTCCTCACCGTGGAACTGAGCGGGTCGATAAAGA
>CAYUJX010000011.1:0-6965 GCA_964445125.1 uncultured Microbacteriaceae bacterium | reverse complement strand
GCTGAGATTGTCTACGATGACGTCCTCACCGTGGAACTGAGCGGGTCGATAAAGAAAATCACCCTCGGAAACAAAGATGTTGTGGAAGCCAAAACAGTCATCGTGGCCATGGGATCGGCCTATCGGAAGCTTGGTATTCCTGATGAAGACCGGTTAAGCGGATACGGGGTGTCGTGGTGCGCTACCTGTGACGGTGCTTTTTTTCGTCAGAAGACTGTCGCTGTGGCTGGGGGCGGGGATTCCGCCATGGAAGAAGCGACCTTCCTGACCCGCTTTGCGGACAAGGTGTACATCGTTCACCGCTCCGACAAGTTGCGCGCCTCCGCAGCCATGCTAGAACGCGCCCACGCTGATCCCAAGATTGAGTTCATCTTGAACGCCACCGTGGAACACATCTACGGTGATGACCTGGTGAGCGGTATCGGAATTGTTGATACCGTCTCCGGGGCGGAAACAACTCTCGACGTCGCAGGGTTGTTCATCGCCATCGGCTCTGATCCCAGGACACACATTGTCCATGGCCAACTGGACCTCACCGCGCAGGGCACGATTGTCGTGGAGAGTCCTACTTCTGTGACAAACATCCCCGGTGTCTTTGCTGCCGGTGACGTGATTGACTCGTCCTATCGTCAAGCGGTCACCGCGGCAGGCTCTGGCTGTATCGCGGCCCTGGATGCCCAGCACTACCTCGAAGCGTTAGCACCTTAATCTCACCCCACCTAAGGAGAAAATCATGAGTGAAGCCCGATCCGTAACCGACGCCACCTTTGCCGCCGAAGTCCTCGCAAGTGACAAGCCGGTGATGGTGGATTTTTGGGCTGAATGGTGCGGTCCTTGTCGCGCGGTGTCACCAATCCTGGATCAAATCGCCAGCGAATACTCGGACAAGATTGATATCGTGAAGTTGAACGTGGATGAGAACTCCGAGATTCCTATGAAGTATCAAATCACCTCCATTCCCACGATGAAGGTCTTCCAAGGCGGCGAGGTCGTCAAAACGGTCATCGGAGCGAAGCCGAAGCCTGCTTTGGAAGCAGAGTTGGCTGAGTTCCTGAAATAAATCCTGGGGTTATCAGCTCCTCAGGCGTAACCTTGGGTCTTTAGGCCTTCCAACACCAAGGGGTACCATGATGTCTCCCGGCTCAGGGATTTCGCTCGACCCGTGGTTTGATACCTATGCCGATCGGGCATCAGGTCTCACTGCGAGCGAAGTGCGAGCGCTCTTCGCTGTGGCCAATCGGCCGGAAGTAGTTTCTCTCGCCGGGGGAATGCCCTTTGTCGCTGCCCTGCCTTTTGACAAGGTCAGCCGCACCGTCGAGCGCGTCCTGAAGCGTTCCGGGGCCAGCGCGCTGCAATACGGCTCAGGACAAGGCTTGCCCGCCCTTCGTGAGCAAATTGTGAACATCATGGCGTTGGAGGGAATCCGCGCCGGTGCGGATGACATCGTCGTAACGACGGGCTCGCAGCAGGGTCTTGACTTGGTGAGCAAGCTGTTTATCAACCCCGGGGACGGCGTCTTGGCTGAGTCCCCGAGCTACGTGGGGGCCATAGGGTTGTTTCGCTCTTATCAGGCCCACGTGGAGCACGTGGAGATGGATCAAGAGGGCATGATTCCCGCAGCCCTGGAAGAACGCATTGGCCATCTTCGTCACGCGGGAATCCCCATAAAGTTTCTCTACCTCATCCCCAACTTCCAGAACCCTGCTGGGGTGACGCTCTCCGCAGCCAGGCGACTCGAAATCCTCGATATCGCCAAGGCCGAGGGTATTCTTGTGCTAGAGGACAACCCCTATGGTCTGCTCTGGTTTGATCAGCCTCCCCCTCAAGCCATCCGCTCCGCTGATGACGCAGGCGTGATTTATCTCGGCTCTTTCTCCAAGACTTTTGCGCCAGGGTTGCGTGTGGGATGGGTGGTGGCCCCGCATGGTATTAGAGAAAAACTCGTATTGGCGTCCGAAGCAGCCATTTTATCTCCCAGTTCCTTCTCCCAGATGATTCTGACCGACTACTTCGAAAGTAACGACTGGAGAGGCCAGATTGATGTCTTCCGCGACCTTTATCGCGAGAGACGGGACGCCATGGCGAGCGCCCTCGCTACCTATTTGCCCACCATCGCCCACACGAACCCCACGGGTGGTTTTTATATGTGGCTCACGTTGCCCGAAGGGCTTGACTCCAAAGAGATGTTGCCCAGGGCCATCAAAGAACTGGTTGCTTACACGCCGGGGACCGCTTTTTATGCCAACGGGGGCGGGAGAGCCAACCTGCGTTTGGCCTTCTGCTACCCCACCGCAGAATTTATCGAAGAGGGCATCAAAAGGCTGGCACGTGTGATTACCGAGGAGGTCGAGCTCATCGACACTTTTGGGCCCACCTCGTCTGAGACGCCGCTGGCGAACACCTTGGATGCGCCACCGCCTGAGGTTCACTGACATGGCCGCGGAACGCAAAGTTCTCGTCCTATCCGGGGGAATTTCCCACGAGAGGGACATCTCGTTGAAATCTGGCCGCAAGGTCGCTGAGGGCCTTCGCGCCCACGGCCTTAATGTCACGTTGAGGGACCCCGACGCCAGCCTGATCGATTTCATCAGCGCTTATGCCCCCGATGTAGCGTGGCCCGTCCTCCATGGCGCCTCAGGGGAAGACGGAGCCCTTCGAGGACTGCTGGACATGCTCGGAATTGCCTACGTCGGCTCCGATGGCGAAGCCACCAGAATCGCCTGGAACAAACCCGTTGCTAAGACTCTCGTGGAGCGTGCGGGTGTCGCAACTCCTGCGTCCATCACGCTCTCCCGCGACGCCTTTCGCGAACTCGGTGCCGAAAGCGTCTTGGACACGGTGGCTGAGCACCTCGGGATGCCCTTAGTCGTCAAGCCTGCTTTCGGAGGTTCTGCGCAAGGCGTGAGCTGGGTCGACTCCACCGAAGATCTCCGGAAGGCCATGGTTCATGCTTTCACTTATGCCGATAGTGCATTGGTAGAAAGTCGCGTCATCGGGAGGGAAGTCTGCGTCACAATCATCGACACCGGAGACGGGCCCGTAGCAATCGCTCCGGTGGAAATTGAGCCCCTCTCGGGGCGTTACGATTTCGAGGCCCGCTACACCGCTGGAGCGACGAGATTTTTTGCCCCAGCCAGGCTCGATGAAGCGACCACGCAGACGCTTCACCACCACGCGACCTTGGCCTTTGAAGCTCTTGGTCTGCGTCACCTTGCGCGCGTGGACTTCATGGTCGACACCCAAGGACGCCCCTGGTTTCTCGAAGCGAGCACGATGCCGGGTCTTACAGAAACCTCCAGCACAGTCCTCGCGTTGGATTCCGCCGGTTATGACGTCGGGAGTGTCTATGCGGCGCTGGTTAACTCCGCCCGTCGCTAGATTCCCCAAAGCCTCGTTCACCAAGCTCGGCTAAAATCCGATTCAAGTCTGCAACCGTGGCGAAGTCGATGGCCACGGTTCCTTTGGTCTTAGACAAATTAATAGTCACTCGGGTGTTGAGGCGGTCTCCCAAGCGCTCGGCAATCTCGCGCAGGTACTCACTGCGATTACCGCCTCTGACTTTTGTGGCTCCTGTTGCGCCTTTGACCGTCCCAGCAGCTTCCTCTGCTTGGCGCACGGTGAGAGCCTGGGCCACAATCTTCTTGGCCAATGCTGCCTGAGCCGTGGGATCGCTCACAGAGAGCAGCGCCCGAGCGTGCCCCGCACTGAGCACTCCGACGGCGACCTTGGACTGGAGGGCCTCTGGGAGCCGCAGAAGGCGCAACGTATTAGTCACTTGGGGCCTCGAGCGACCCAACCTCGTAGCCAGTTCCTCCTGGGTTATGCCAAAGTCGAAAAGAAGCTGCTGATAAGCAGACGCCTCTTCCATGGGGTTCAAATTAGCCCGATGGAGGTTCTCTAACAGAGCGTCGCGTAACATCGCATCGTCGGCGGTATCGCGCACAACGGCGGGGATTGTTGCTAGCCCTGCCGCGATGGAGGCGCGCAGCCGCCTCTCGCCCATAATCAACTCGAAAGAAACCCCGCCAACCGGGGGGGTCAGTGGCCGAACCACAATGGGCTGCAATACACCGAACTCGCCGACCGAGTGAATGAGCTCCTGTAGCTCATCCTCGCGAAACTCGCGCCGAGGCTGCTGAGGGTTGGGTCGGATAGCAGCGGGAGCAATCTGCGCAAGTGTTGCGCCGGGGACAGCCACGAGAGGACTGTCCTCCGATGTCGAAGCCGGGAAAAAGACATCTGCAGGCCGATCTCCAGTAACAGGGGCACTAGGAATGAGGGCACCGATACCTCGACCCAGCCCGGTTCTCTTCTGAGCCATTAGTGCTGCACTCCTTTATGGGCTATTTCTAGCGCCGCCTCTTGGTACGCGACGGCTCCCGGTGAACCCCCGTCATAGGAAATCACCGTCTGGCCATAGCTGGGGGCTTCGGAAACACGGACTGATCTGGGAATGATGGTTTTGAGGGTCTGGTCGGGGAAGTGTTCCTGGACGTCCGCCACTACCTGGTGCGCCAGGTTCGTTCTCCCGTCAAACATGGTCAACACAATGGTGGAAAGCGCCAAGTGTGGGTTGAGGTGGCCGGTCACAAGTTCAACGTTGCGCACCAACTGGCTAACACCTTCGAGCGCGTAGTACTCGCACTGAATGGGGATCATGACTTCCGAAGCCGCCACCAAAGCGTTTACGGTCAGCAGGCCAAGGGAGGGAGGGCAGTCAATGATCACGTAATTCACCTCCGAGCCGGCCGGTGAGGCCAGGTAGCGATCAAGCGCCCGTTTGAGCCGATACTCCCTTGCCTCCATGGTCACCAGCTCGATTTCTGACCCCGCGAGGTCAAGCGTTGAGGGGGAGCACAACAGGCGAGGGTTCTCCGGGCTGCTCAACACCGTGTCTGCCAATTCGGTGGCTCCCACGACAACGTCGTAAATGCTGTCGATGTCGGCATGATGATCAATCCCCAAAGCGGTGGAAGCATTGCCTTGAGGGTCAAGGTCAATAACGAGGACGGTTGCGCCGAAGTCCGCCAAAGCGGCACCGATATTCACTGCCGTGGTGGTCTTTCCGACGCCACCTTTTTGGTTCGCCACCGCCATAACACGGGGAGAGTGGGGCAGAGGCGCGTGGGCTCCTTTGAGCGCGCTGCGCCGACGGGAAAGGTCCGCTAACTCGGTAGCAAGCGGCGTTGAAGCGTCAAATTTCTGTTGGATCACCGGAGATACTCCTTCAATGTTTCACGTGAAACAATCGACACGCTATGCCACTGTAGCCCGAAAAATACGGGTCTCCTCTGTGCCGTACTCCGGACCAGTGATTTCCACTCGAGGATTGATCAAGCGAGCCTGAACCATCTCGCTCGAAGCGGCCCGAATCTCATCATCGACCTTCTGGCCTTTCATTAACACCAGCTCGCCACCACCTCTAACCAGAGGCACACACAAAGGAATAAGGGTTTTGAGCGCGCTGACAGCACGCGCTGTAACACTGTCCACACTGACCTGATCCCCGAGACCTTCTGCCCGTGCATTAAGCACGCGCACGTTCACCAACCCCAACCGCGTCGCTTCCTCCTCCAGCCACGTGGCGCGGCGCCCTAGCGGCTCGATAAGGGTGCAGTGCACATCAGGACGCATTACCGCGACCACTAGCCCGGGAAAACCTGCTCCAGACCCCACGTCTGCCAGGCTTCCTGTGGAGACTTTCCGGGCCAAGAGGGCCGAGTTTAGAATATGTCTGGTCCACAAACGGCCCAGTTCCCGAGGCCCCACCAGCCCTAGCTCTTCCCCCCACGTCCCCACGTGCCCAGCAAATTCGCGAAGGGTCGGCAGCGCCTCCCCGCATACCTCTGGAGCGCTTTCTGGTTCCGCCTCATACTCTGAATGTTTCACGTGAAACATTACCTATGCAGAGGGACTGATAACTGTATGGCGATCAGGGCCTTCACCCTGCGAGCCCGACTGATAGCCTCTCTCGCTCACCATGTCGTGCACCAGTTTACGTTCGTAACTGCTCATAGGAGGGAGCGCTGCACTTTTAGCGCCCCCGTCAATCTTTTCGATAGCTACAGAAACTAGCTTCTCCAGCTCTTTGACCCGGTTGTCTCTCGACCCCGCTACGTCGAGAACGAGGCGGGCAAACTCTCCCGTCTTCTGCTGAGCGGCCAAACGAGTCAAGTCTTGAAGCGCACCCACAACATCAGGGCTAGATAACACGCGAAGGTCATCGTTATCGGGTGAGCCCACCGTCACATAGGTACGCCCAGACTTCACCTCAATCTCGATGTCACCGTCGAGATCTGCGATGTCAAGCAGGGTTTCTAGGTAGTCGGCCGCAAGTTCACCCTCATCGGGGGCAACAATCTCTTCGTCTTTGGTCGCCATTACTTCCTCTTCTTTTTCTTTTTCTTAGCACGGTCTTTACTGACCGGCTGTTGGCGCTGTTTGGGTTCCTCTGTCTCCTCTTCGCTGGGCTCATCCTCGATGAGGACAATGCCTTTGCGGTCAAGCTTTTTTGCCAATCTGACATCCCGCGCGATAGCGGCTTCGCTCCCGGGGGTGGGCATGTTTCGAATGACAATGAACTGCTGGCCCATAGTCCAAAAGTTTGATACCAGCCAGTAGGTCATGACACCAAGCGAGAAATAGAAACCAGAGAAGAGGAACACCAAAGGAAGCATGTACAGCAGGATGCGCTGTTGGCGGTACATCGGGCTTTCCTTCATGGCCGGCGACTGGTTCTTCGACATGATCTGCAGCTGCGTCACAAACTGTGATGCAGACATCGCCACCACCATGACCGAGGCGGTCACAATAACTGCAGCGGTCGCGGAGGACGAAAGCGTCGAAGCTTCGCTAAGCGCATAAGACATAGTCGCTTGCAGTGGGGCCAATCCAAACAACGCGGCTTGGCCAAACTGGTCGGCCAACTCTTGCG
Organism: uncultured Microbacteriaceae bacterium; assembly: GCA_964445125.1. Taxonomy (GTDB): domain Bacteria; phylum Actinomycetota; class Actinomycetes; order Actinomycetales; family Microbacteriaceae; genus Pontimonas. Next base: position 31 of record CAYUJX010000011.1, on the reverse strand, counting down.
TCATAAAAGAAACACCGGAACGGCCCTCTGT
>CAYUJX010000010.1:0-25303 GCA_964445125.1 uncultured Microbacteriaceae bacterium | reverse complement strand
AACCCGTCATGGCCGTAGGGGGACTCCACGACCTGGGCCTCGTCACCGGAAAGAGCATGGGGGATGTGGAGCGCAAGCTCATGCTGCTGCTCAAGAGGGAAGAGACGATCACTATCAATCCCCAGCACCAAAGTCGGGACCAATAGCGAGCCCAAAACTTCTTGAACAGGTCCGCGATCCCGGGTCACATCGTGGGAGTTCATCGCCTCCGAGAGCGTGATGTAACTGTTGGCGTCAAAACGTCGGGTGAATTTGTTTCCGTGGAAATCAAGGTAGCTTTCTACAGCAAACCGACCTCTATCTCCCAGAGGGGAAACCGAGCTTTGCCACGTGCGCTCGAACCTTTCATTCAGTTCAGTAGGCGAGCGGTAATTCAGAAGAGCCATTCTTCGCGCCAGCGCTAAACCGCGGTAGGGGCCTTCGTCAAGGTCATAGAAATCCCCTCCTGAAAAGAAAGGATCCACCCGGATTGCTTCGGTTTGAAGAGAGTTTCCCCCCAGTTGGTCAGCACTGGTGATGGCGCACGTCGCAATCAGGGCGAGCCTGGAGAGGGAGTTCGGAAACAGGAGGGCCCACTCTAAAGCGTGCATTCCCCCCATCGACCCACCGATAACAGCGGCAAAAGTACTAATACCAAGCTCCACCGCTAACCCCTTGGTTGCCCGAGCCTGGTCCCTAATAGTGAGGTAGGGGAAGGACTTGCCCCATTCCTGGCCGCGCGGAGAGTAACTGGAAGGTCCTGTGGAGCCTTGGCACCCCCCGAGCACGTTGGGCACAATGATGCAGTACTCGTCAGTGTTGAGAGCTAGCCCCGGCCCCACCAGTGGAGACCACCACCCTGCAGTGGGGTGACCAGCACTTGCCGGCCCGGAGATGTGGGAGTCACCGGTGAGGGCGTGAAAGACGAGGACGGCGTTGGATTTCTCCTCGTTGAGTTCACCAAAGGTCTCGTACGCGAGGCGAATATGGGGAAGCTTTTCTCCATATTCGGTTTCGAATGGTCCAAGCCCAACAAAGGCGCGCCCACCAAGTGGGTCACCATCGCGCCATGCACCCGAGATGGGGGGCGTGCCGCGCAGGGTTGCCTGCTGGGCTTCGGAGATAAAAGCCGAAGGAATAGATTCTGCGGGTGACTGCCAGTCCATGGTGTGTCCATTCTTCCCTACCTGATGCCGCCAGGCGATGTTGCCGGGCGGCACCAGAGGAAAAGAGGCTTCCCGGGGCTCTACGCCTTGGTCTCGCCCACCTTTTTGGCAGCGGCGAAGCCGATGCCCAGGTCCGCGAGGATGTCTTCGATGTGCTCGAGTCCCACCGAGAGGCGCACCAGACCCGGTGTTACTCCGCCGGTGAGTTGTTGCTCCGGAGTGAGTTGTGAGTGGGTGGTGGAGGCCGGGTGAATGATTAGGCTGCGAACATCCCCAATGTTGGCCACATGGCTAAAGAGCTCCACATTGTCCACAAATGCACGACCAGCATCAACTCCGCCTTTGATTTCGAAAGACAACACGGCTCCCACACCGTGCGGCGCATACTTGTCAGCCGCCTCTTTCCAGGGGCTTGATTCCAGGCTTGCGTAGTTAACGCTGGCGACTTGATCGTGGTTTTCCAGCCAGGTTGCGACCTGGCTGGCGTTCTCACAGTGGCGTTCCATGCGAAGGCTCAGAGTTTCGATTCCCTGAATAAGACCAAATGCATTGTCCGGTGAGACTGCTGCGCCCAGATCGCGCAAGAGCTGCACACGCGCTTTGATGATGTACGCAATTCCATCTCCGAGGACGCCGGTGTAGCTAGCGCCGTGGTACGAGGGATCAGGTTCGGTGAGGCCCGGGAATTTCTCTGAGTGCTGCGACCAGGGGAAGGAACCACCGTCCACGATGGCGCCGGCAATAACCGTGCCGTGACCGCCGAGGAACTTGGTTGCCGAGTGCACGACGATGTCAGCCCCATATTCGAGGGGCCTCACGAGGTAGGGGCTCGCGACCGTGTTGTCCACGATGAGAGGTAAGTCGTTGTGGTGGGCAACGCCGGCGACACCCTCGATGTCGAGAATGTTGATGCGAGGGTTAGCGATTGACTCACCAAAGAACGCTTTAGTGTTCGGCTGGACAGCCGCCTGCCATTCTTCGAGGTTGTCCTGGTCGTTCACAAACGTGACGGTGATGCCGAGTTTGGGCAACGTGTATTTAAACAGGTTGTACGTTCCGCCATAAACAGATGCAGAGCTCACGATGTGGTCACCTGAGTGGGCAATGTTTAAAATGGCGTTGGTTGTTGCGGCTTGGCCAGAGGCCAGCAGCAGCGCGGCGGTGCCGCCTTCCAGGGCGGCAATGCGCTGTTCGGCAACATCTTGAGTCGGGTTCATAATTCGGGTGTAGATGTTGCCAAATTCGGCTAGTGCAAAAAGGTTTGCGGCATGCTCGGCGCTATCAAAGACGTAAGCCGTGGTGCGATAAATCGGCGTCGCCCGAGATTTGGTGGTGGGGTCAGCGCTAGCGCCGGAGTGAATTTGTTGCGTTTCGAACTTCCAGTTATCAGCCATGGGGTGTCTTTCACGAGAAGGGATGCTCCCGGATGGGTTGCGTGGAAAACAGAATAGGGTTCTGGGCCCAATACTTCCGCTCTGCCTGTAACGCGAGGTAACAAAGGCCGAATTTAGCGCAAGGACTTCTGCATCATGATGATGCCGATCCACCGCTCAAACTTGAACCCTACTTTGCCCATTCGTCCGGACTCGGTGAAACCAAATTTGGTGTGTAGTGCGAGAGATGCCTCAGCGCCTTGATCAGCGATGACGGCAATTATTTCCTTGAGACCCGCCTCTTGGCATCGCGCAATGAGGTCCTCCATGAGCGCTGAACCCAAGCCGCGTCCCATCGCGGCCGGGCCCAGATAAATAGAACTCTCGACCGTTTTGCGAAAAGCAGTTTTTTCTCGAAAAGGAAACACATAGGCAAACCCTAGGAGCGTGCCTGAAGGAGAGAGGGCGAGCCGAAACGGGTATCCCAGTTTCTGACGATGGAGGAAACGCGAGCGAAAAACGGCCAAAGTGGGGGGTGTCTCGTCGAAGGTGACCACGGAGTTTCGGACATAGTGTCGATAAAGGGCCAACACTGCAGGCATATCTTCGAGGGTTGCCTCTCCCAGGGTGAACGTGAATTGTGTGGGGAGAGTGCCAGGTTTTAGCGCTGCTCGGGGAGGCTTGCGGCGCGGTTGGTATTCCTGCTCCAGCATTAGCTCTCCTCTCCTAGAGACCAATCTAGGGGAGCAAGGCCCGCGTGTTCTCGGAAAGTGTTGACGCGGCTAAAAGGCCGTGAGCCCAAAAAGCCCCGGTTGGCTGACAGCGGACTGGGGTGGGCTGACACGATGGTCGGAGTATCTCCACAATTTTTTGCCCACTGCGCTGCCTCTCTTCCCCATAAAATGACGACGCACTGGCGGCGCGAGCTCACCACACCGTGCAAGACCGCATCGGTAAAGGCGTTCCAGCCGAGAGATCGGTGCGCGCCAGGCTTTCCCACGGTGGTGGTGAGGTGACGGTTGAGGAGCAGCACTCCCTGGTGGCTCCATGCTGAGAGATCGCCATGCAGGGGTAAAGAAACCCCCAGGTCATCGGAAAGCTCCTTCCGGATATTTCTCAGACTCCCGGGCAGGGTCGAGACATCTTTTTCCACTGAAAAAGCAAGACCGGAGGCTAAACCGCTGCCAGGGTAGGGATCTTGACCGACGATGATGACTGCGACCTCCTCGGGTGGAAGGTCAAATACCCGCATGATTTTTGTATAGCCAGGGGTGACATTTTCTGTGCCACCGGCACTATCAAGAGCGGCGCCGACGTGAGCGAGAGGCGCAAGACCGCTGCTTCCTAAAAGCGCGGACCACGCGGAAGGAAGGTGGGAGGGCAGGTAGCTCTCCATGTTGACCGTCACAGCAGAGAAACTATTGCGTCGTGGATTTACGCATGGCTTCCACCAGGGCCACGGCCTGGTCGTACGCGGGTCGGCCACCTGGTTGGACCAGGGCGGAGTACCACGCATCCGCATAGAGCTCATTATGGAGTGCGGACCGGACGCTGTCGTCTCCCCAGATCCAGTAGGTCAAGCCTTTGGCATCTAACGTCTGACCGATATTGAGGTTTTGGGCCAAGAGGTCGCTAATGATCTGCGGCCTCCCCGCAGGATCCACGGGGGCGACGCTCAGCACAATACTGACCACCAACTCTTCTTCTCCCGGCAGACCATAGAGACACGACAATCCACCAACAAGTTCCTCGGGACTCTGGCCATCCAAGTACACAGGCTCAGCGCTCGGGCTTCCCCGCCCTCGAAGCAATTCCACTCCGGTCGAGCCCAATTGATTCACCATTGTTTGTGGCAACAGATCAGCGCAACTGCTCGGAAGGCTTAGGGTCAGCTCCGGGGGCGCTTGCGGTTCCGGGGTAGGGGTGTCCTCCACCGAGACGTCTTGTTCTAGGTTGAGTTCCTGGGTCGGTGCACATGAGGAGAGGAAAAGAACAAAAATAGCCGCCACGGAAACACTGAGCCGACCTCTAAATGCTGGCGCCATATGTTCCCCCTCAGCCACAATTATACGGGCCTGACCTCAGACCAATCGGAATCACTTAGCGAGAACGCTGAGCTGCTATTCACCCAGAATTCCCATCTGGGTGGCGGCATCCACGGTCAAGGTTTGTGCTTGGCCAAAGGTGTAGTTGGTACTCACCCACACCGCGCACGTCGCTTCGGCAAGGCTCGACGGGCAAGGGGTGTCCACCAGAAAGTGTGCTTCGGTAGCAATGAAGTCTGGTGACTCCTGGGATGCCGGTTTTTCCAGGTCCCAGAGAATTCCGGCACCGTTTCTCGATTGTGTTGCCTCGAGAATCCTTAACACACTCTCTACGCTCGACGCTGTGTCGCCGCCCACAATGGCAATAGACGTGACGGAAACGCTTTCGCTGCCGGGGAGATACCAGGTGCACGAAACTTTTAGGTCAAAGCGCACCGCACTCAGCAGGTCCGCCAGGTCAGAGTTGGTCGTGCCAAATCCGACGGCACCTTCGCTGGTGTCGCCTTGATTGACGCGAAGCTGCTCCACAAGCGCCGCGGTCAGCTCGGGAGAATACAGCGTGTCGCATCCCGGCACCGCTAACCCCTCGGGAGCCATCTCCATGAGTGTCTCGTCTGCGAGGGAGCTCTCTGCGTCGGAACCTGGGGAATCAAGGGGGGTATCCGCGGTGAGCGCGGGGTCAGGAGAGACGTCCACTCCCAATCTTTCGAGCACAGCGCATCCCCCCAGCCCCGCAACAACGGCACTGCATAGAGAGAGGGAAAGTAAAAGCCTGGAGGTTACCCTCATGAAGAATCCTTGAACTATGTCGCGTGGTGGTGCTCAGCGGGTGTTCCCACGAGCGAAGCTATCTCCCGCCAGTATGCCTCAATTACATGCTCATCTCCGGCAGACAGGTGGGTGGCACCATACGGCGTGAGGCCATCAAAGTAGGTACCATTGGGCACGCCCAACTCGGGTGTGTCAACCGCGTGCACCAGGGGGGCGGCCCCCGCCTGAACACTTATTCGCATCCACCCGGAGAGAGCGAGAATCACGCGGCCACTGCGGGACTCGGCTCCGAAGCCGCTGCGAACATATCCGGGGTGAACGGGGAAGCTTTCAAGTCCTGTTCTCATGGCCAAAGACCGGGCGTAGAGAACGACCCCCAGCTTTGCCGACGCATAGGGCCACCACCCTGCTCCAAAGCGCCGCCGAGAGTATCCAAGATCTCCCTGACCAATGTGACCAAACCTCGACACCATGGAGGAGGTGTGCACAACCCGGCCTCTGGTTTGCAGGAGCTTGGGGACCAATCGTTCGGTCAGAACCACCGAGCCCAACACGTTGCGCTGCAGGGTGAGTTCGTGTCCATCGATACTCTCCAGGCGCTTGGCAACAATGCCTCCGGCGTTGTTAACCAAGGCATCAATGCGGTCATAGCGGGAGTCAAGTTTCTCAGCGAGTTCGCGAACATCATCCAGGCGGTCAAAGTCACATACGAACGCAACGCCACCGACCATCCGGGCAACCTGTTCTGTGCGCTCGGGGTTCCGACCCACCACAGCAACCCGCCAGGACCGGCGCGCCAGTTCCTTCGCTACCTCGGCACCAATCCCATTACTGGCGCCGGTGATTACCACTGTTCGGTTCATCGGGCCCTTTCCCTTGGTCCCCAGCCTAAAGGAGTGGTGAGCTTTAGTTGCCTTCGAAAGTGGCGGGCTGCTTTGTCATGAAAGATTGGAGGCCCCGCTGGACATCTTTCGTCGCCATCAGGCGACCTAAACGATGGCCGAGCTCGATGTGTTCAGCGGTTCTGTTGGTGAGCGCGGCGCGGGCTGATGCCAGAGTCTCCTGAACGGCAAGCGGAGCCTGCATCGCGATGCGGGAGGCAACTTCCCGAGCGCGGGAGATTGGATCTGCCTCCACCACTTCGGTCACGATGTTCATTTTCAGTGCTGTAAGGGCATCAAAAGTGTCTCCGGTGAGAAGCCAACGCATGGCCTGGGACCACCCCGCTGACGCTGGCATTCGCGTGGTCGCCCCTCCAAAAGGAAGAATTCCCCTAGCGACTTCCAGCTGGGCAAAAACAGAATCGCTGTGGGCGATGACGACATCGCTTGCCAGGGCCAGTTCCACTCCCAAAGTGAAACAGGTGCCTTGGATGGCCATCACCACGGGCTTAGACACCTGGACAGTGCTGATTCCCCAGGGGTCAAGGCCGCCCTCAGGTATGGGCAGAGTGCCACCGGCTTGGAGGCTGGGCCCGACATCGATGAGGTCAAGTCCCGCACTGAAGTGAGCTCCGTGGGCGAACACGACTCCCACCCGAAGGTCGGGATCACGGTCTAACTCGCCGTACGCCAAAGAAAGCAGCCCGAGCATGTCGCCATCGGCCGCATTTCTTTTTTCGGGGCGGTTGAGACCGATGAGAAGAAGGTGACCTTCGCGTTCTACCGTGACTTTGGGCCCAGATTCTGTCGTCATACAGCGAGCCTAGCCAGTCACGACATCAGGCGTGAACGGGTAGCTTCGAGCTCCTGGTGAATTCCAGCGGGGAGCCTGGAGCCAAATTTTCCGAGGAATTCGGCGGCAGCATCAAGTTCCGCGAGCTGTTCTGTGGGATCCACCTTCAGTAACTCGGTGATGTCTTCTGTGCTCAGTTCGAGGCCGTCCGTATTGAGTTCATGCGGCAGCAAACCAATGGGACTGGCTGCGGCGGACACGCGTCCCTCCAGTCGATGCACCATCCACTCCAGCACACGAGCATTTTCGCCAAATCCTGGCCACAATAGGTTCCCTTGCGCATCTTTGCGGAACCAGTTCACCTGGAAGATGCGCGGGAGCCTGCCCGTCTGGCGCAGAGTGTCTCCCATGCTCAGCCAGTGACCCATGTAGTCACCCATGTTGTATCCGCAAAAAGGTAGCATCGCGAAGGGGTCTCGACGGACCTCTCCGATGGTCCCCTCGGCCGCGGCCGTTTGTTCTGAGGCGATGGTGGCTCCGAGGAAAACCCCGTGGTTCCAATCTCGCGCTTCCAGAACCAGGGGGACCGTGCTGGAGCGTCGACCGCCAAAAATTATCGCGTCCACGACGACACCTTCGGGGTCGTCCCATTCGGGTGCCAATGTCGGGCACTGATTCAGGGACACCGTGAATCGGGCGTTGGGGTGAGCGGCGGGGTCGCTGCTATCTGCACTGTAGGGGTTTCCTTGCCAGTCGGTGAGGTCATGCGGTGCTTCCTTGGTCATTCCCTCCCACCAGACGTCGCCTTCTGCCGTGGTCGCAACGTTGGTAAAGATAGCGTTGCCCCAGAGCATGTTCATAGCGACAGGGTTGGTTTTAGGTCCCGTTCCGGGAGCAACTCCGAAGAAACCAGCCTCGGGATTTATCGCGCGGAGCCTTCCATCTCGGCCCGGTGCTAACCACGCGATGTCATCTCCCAGGGTTTCGATTTTCCAGCCCGGAAGAGCCGGCTGCATCATGGCAAAGTTTGTTTTTCCGCACGCGCTCGGGAAGGCAGCAACGAGTGTGTATGACTTCTGTTCAGGACTTGTCACCTTCACTAAGAGCATGTGCTCTGCCATCCAGCCTTCGTCGCGGGCAAGGACGGAGGCGATGCGAAGGGCGAAAGCTTTTTTGGGAAGTAAAGCGTTCCCGCCGTAAGCGGAGCCAAAAGACCAGATTTCCCTCGTTTCGGGAAAGTGAGATATGTATTTTGTGTCGCTGCATGGCCATGCGGCGTCGGTCTCGCCTGGCGCCAACGGGGCACCCACGGTGTGGACACATTTGACCCACGAGCGGCCAGCGTTGATGTCATCAAAGACGTCTTGGGTGACTCGAACCATCATGTGCAAACTGATAACGACGTACGGGGAATCGGTGATCTGCACCCCGAGCCGCGCCAAGGGGGAACCCAGCGGTCCCATCGAAAAGGGAACGACGTAGAGGGTGCGACCTTTCATGCTGCCGGCTGAAATGTCCAGCAGTGTGCGACGCATGATGTCGGGGTCTTCCCAATTGTTCGTGGGTCCGGCATCGTCGGGGTCCACCGAGCAGATGAAGGTCCTCGCTTCAACCCGAGCGACATCGCTGGGTTCGCTGCGAGCAAGGTAGGAATCTGGCCTCAATTCGGAATTGAGAGCGATGAGTGTGCCCTGCGCCACCATGTCCTCAATGAGGCGGCTGGCTTCATCGGCTGAGCCATCGCACCACACCACGGCATCGGGGGTGGTGAGGGCCGAAATCTCCGCTACCCAAGCCTCAACATCCGCGGGAACACGGGTGGAGTTCGCGGCGGCGCCGGGGTGTGTGCCGGTGAGGGTGTGATCGAGTGCCGTAGTCATGGTGAACTCCTTGAGCTGGGGTTACTTCCACTCTGGTCAATAAGCAGCGCCAACCCTTGTCAAATAGCGTGTCAAAAATAGCTGTTTTTGTTGTAGTGTCGATTTATGGTGGAAATATTGGCTTTAGGGCAAAGAATGAGGCACTTTCGTCAGGCGGCAAATTTGACACTGGAGGAGCTCAGCGGACGCTTAGGTGTGACACCGAGTCACCTCTCCCTGCTCGAGACAGGGAAGCGGGAGGCGAAAGTCAGTCTGCTGACGATGCTCAGCGCTGAACTAGGTGTGGAAATTTCCCAGCTACTCGATCAAACTCCCCCGAGTGAACGCGCTCAGCTCGAGCGTGAGTGGGCACAGGCCCAAAGTGGACAGCTTTTTTCCTCTCTCGGGGTTGCGCCCATCAAGGTGACGAAATCGGTGGGGGATGATTACCTCAGAGTTCTCCTGGGTTTGCACTCCGAATTGGTGCGCCGGGAAAAACGCGCCCTGGCGACACCCGAGGAAGCCAGGCGAGCAAACACGCAGCTTCGCTTAGCCATGCGAGACATTGATAACTACCGCTCTGACCTGGAAATCCTCGCCGAAGACCTTGTGACCGCCGTGGGTCACACCACGGCGGGAGCCCTCACCCACCGCGAAGTGGCCATGATGGCCACACGATTAGGGCTGGAGATTGTCCACGTCGGAGACCTGCCACGCAGCGCGAGAAGCGTGACAGATCTGGAGAACGGGCGTATTTATCTGCCCCCGGCGTCGATTCCTGGGGGTCACGGTTTGCGTTCGCTCGCGCTGCAAGCCATTGCCCACCAGGTGTTGGAGCATCGCGTACCCGACACTTACGAAGAATTCCTGCAACAGCGCCTCGATATCAACTATTTCGCCGCTGCCTGTCTGATGCCACAAACACAAGCCTTCGACTTCCTCGCGCAGGCAAAAAAGGCAAAAAATCTCGCTGTGGAAGACTTCCGAGACGCTTTTGGGGTGACACACGAGGCTGCGGGGCTGCGATTTATGAACCTGGCAACCACACACTTAGGCCTTCCCCTGCATTTCTTGAGGGTGGGGGATGACGGCGTTGTCTATAAGGCTTACGAAAATGACGGCCTTGCCCTTCCGGTTGATGTGACCGGGTCACCAGAAGGTCAGATTGTGTGCCGCCATTGGAGCGCCAGGGAAGCGTTCGTGCGCACCAACCGGACAACGGAGTACTACCAATTTACGGACACCCCAGAAGGAACTTTCTGGGAGTCCACCCAAATTGGCACGTCGACCAGTGACGAATTCTCCATCACGGTGGGGGTGAGATTTGAAGATGCGAAATGGTTCCGTGGACGCGACACCACCGGGCGAAAAGCATCGCAGTGCCCGGACCTTGCCTGTTGCAGAAACGCCAGTGACCCGATGCGCAGCAAATGGTCGGGCAAAGCGTGGACCAGTGCTCGCTTGCATGCTCACGTGTTGTCACCGCTGCGTGGGGGGATGTTCCCAGGCGTTGATGACGTGGAGCTCTTTGAGTTTCTCCGAAGCCACGAAAGTCCCGACGGGACGCAAGACCCCTAAAAAAAGTGGCGGGTGCCAACGCAGTTCGGACAAATTGCCAACTTCGGACACCCGAGTTTCCGGCGTTGTTGGCGATTGTCACCAAACTGTGTGTGCATAGGGACACTGTGCCGACTGAGCGTTCTGAACGGCTAGTCACGTTTCTCTCCGAAACCCTTGGCTGAGAGGCGTCAATGGCCGACTAGTAGATTTGCCGGACATATGATTTGGGTGAGATGGGAAGCAGCAGAGTCCGCGTCGACGGAAATTGCTGCGGCTTGCCCTGTTACTCTCGTGCGCAATCGGCGAACAACACCATTAGCCCCGTGGCATCATCCGTGCTGAATAGCTCATCAAGGGCAAGGTTCTGCTCATACAGCCTCGTGTACGGGACAGATATTGCGTCGTAACCATGCGCCAGCAGTTCACCACTCGACATCAATTTGGCGGTGCGCTTGTTACCGTCGAAGTAGAACTGGTGGCGAATCGCTGACGCGGCATACACGAGAGCTCGAATACGCGGGTCCGGTTCAGTGCTGAGGTAATCGAGGAGACTGTCGTGGGCTTCCCGCAGGCTGACACCTCCCTCACCAGTAGTTCTGCCATCAACGACACCACCGCTTGAGAGACGAACAGCGCCGCCACTGGTGACCAAACCCTCACCACGAAAATTACCCGATTCAATTGCTTCATGCACCGCAACCAACCCGTGAATTCGGTCAGACACCCGCTTGTTTAGGCGAAACTCACCCCCCTTGACTAGCTGGTCAATTTCGTTGAACCCCGCGTTCAGGGCGAGGATCTGCTTCTGGTCTTCGAGCTTTTTCCCTTCGACGGTTATACCATCGAGCAGTGTCTGCACTTCTGGCAGTGTGAAGTTGTTGCCCTCCAACCGTGCTGCGTCCCAAATCATGTCCGGAAACCGCGAGCGGAAACGGGCTCGGGATCGATTGACGTTTCCATCACCGCCGATTGAATCGAGGTCCACCGGGCCCAAGTCCCAAGTGATTCCACATGTTGGGTGCTCGTTGCTATTTTCTGCACTATGTCGAAGTGGTGGACGTTCCGCCCGACTATCTGGGCCTGCAGGTTTCACTGGTCTTTTTCGGTATTGGTTGGAGCCGACACCCCACCGTTGCTTATCCATCATTGGTCACCACCCTCCAGCGATGTTGTGTGCGGCAACCCCAAGTTCCCCGCCAATACCTAGGCTGTCAATAACCGCTTGCACTGGGCTAACGAGCGCCAGCCCACCTAAGTCGGCGCTTCCTTCTACAACCGTCTGGTGGAGGGGTGCGACAATGACATTCGCCGCCGAGGCTACCTTTGTCCTCCTATGCGTCCCGAGAAGCATCCCGGTGACGATATCGGGGGCGGCTGTCCACAATACTGTCGGTGCGGTTTTTGATATAGGTTCTACATCGAGTGCGTCCAGGGCAGCGGCACCGGAAAGCACCCACGGTTCCCCGCTTGCGAACGCAGCAGACGCCAACCGATCGGCGTCGTGTCGTCCGATGAGGAAGGTTGCCCCAGACCTGTTTTGTGGCGCCGATACATCCGCTGCCATTTCGGTTAGATGAAGCGGTGCCGCACCAGGTGCCCATCGCTCGAGTCGAGTTATCCACTCATTGAGCCGCGTTTGATCTTCAACATTGTCGGCGGGTAGGTCCCCGACCATGACCCGTGCGGCAGCGGCGGCATACGGATCGCTGGCTACTGTCGTGCCGAATTTTATATCGAGACCGCAGGCGAGGGCGAGCTCCCTCAGGGTTGTAAGTTTTGCGCGGCTTGGATCGCGGCGCAGCGACCACTCCGTGTTTCTGGACACGCCAGCCTTCCGAGCTAGCTCAGCTGGTGCGGTATTAGTCTCGTTGAGAAATGCTTTCAAACTTGTCGTATCCACCGATGTGTCCTTTCAGTAGGACATATTAGCACAGTGTCCGATGTAGCGGACGTTACTCCCTCTATGCGCGGCGCATCGGCGTTCCAGAAATCGGTGGCTAGGCATCCCCGAAGATGCACTCGACCTTGTCGGTAATCAGTCATCTTAGGACCGGCTTTTGGCCCCACAAGTTGGTGACTGGCGAGCACAACTCCCGCAAACGCCGGTGTTCGGGCAGATCTCAACAGGGCTGATTAGTCCAACCATCACTGATTGCCGGGTGATCTCACCTAAATCATAAGCCCGAGATTCGCTTGACGTCAGCGATGAACCCCAGGGGAGCGCTCTTGCGCTGCAAGTATGGGGTGCCACTGACCGGTGTATGCGCTGCGGTGTCGGCGAGCTGCATCAATTCTGTCTTGTACTCGGTGTGACATTGCCAAGGTGCGCCCTCTCATGGAGCAGCCCGGCAACTGTGATTACCGATTCTAGAAGGTAGCCCTGCCAGCGGGTCACGGCCTCACGGTGATTTTGCAACCCTGGCACCACCAAGCGACGACTGCTTACATGGGGACGGTGAAGTGGGCGATGGTTGCGCGGGGAACCGTATTTGCTTGTGTACACGTGCGGTAAATGTGTCGAAATTGTTTTACCCGGCCAACTTCCTGCCGCAGCCAGATGTGGAACCCGTTGTAAGACATCGAGCTATGCCAAGCGTTGAGTTGTGCGTGTCTCTAGACGGAGTTGTGGACCTAGACGTGCGTTCTGATGGAGACACTGTGTGGCTGTCTCAAGCTCAGATGGCTGACCTTTTTGGAGTCGACCGGAATACCATCGGTGAACACCTTGGCAACCTGCATCGAGAAGGCGAGGCCGTCCGCGAGGCAACTACCCGGGATTTCCGGGTAGTTTGAGAAGAGGGTGATCGTGAGGTGGAGCGCGGCCTTGAACATTTCAACCTCGACGCTGTGCTTTCGGTCGGTTATCGCGTACGTCCCTCCTCAGCAACACAGTTCCGTCGCTGGGCCAATGATGTCCTCCAGCGTTACATCCTCAAAGGCTCGGCAATAAATGAACGCCGTGTTCAAGAGCTCGCGGCACTCACCGAGATTCTTTCCAACTCGCGTGACGAAAATGTGGCAGGTATTTCCGATGTCGTCCGCAGATACACGCAAGATCTGAACCTCCTCAACGCGTAGGATCGAGGAGAATTCGACGAGACAACAGGATCAATTCCAACCTGGTCGCTTGATCTCTCTGGAGCGCGCAGTCCTTGCCGAGGTTCGACGCGAGTTCCCCTCGGACGAACTGTTTGGCATCGAACGTGGTGACGGGCTCAGCGCAGTACTTGGACAGATGGAGCAAACATCCTTCGGAGAGCCGCTGTACCCGACGGTTGAAGACCGAACTGCGAACCTCATCTACCTAACAGTGAAAAATCACCCTCTATCCGATGGGAACAAGCGCAGTGCAACCGCATTGGCGGCGTACTACCTTGAACAGAACGGCGCGCTCACTCTCGTCGCCGCAGCCTCCTCAGCCGAACAGAAAGATCAAATCGTCGGCGTTATCCGAACTGTCCTCGTGCGCAATAATGTGGCTGGCTGAGGACGAAGGACAGAGTTATCTGCGCTTCGACTGTCATTTCTAAAGTCATTTAAGACTTTCGCGAGTAGGCGAACCCCTGCACGTCAGGTCGGGGTCCATTTTCGGGCCAAGCACACGGTAATGGTCTATTTCGGTGGCGAGTAGCCCTTGTTGGTACCTCCAGTCCACGTAGTTGGTACTGAAGCGCCCTGGGTGTGTTGGAGATTTCATACTGGGAAAACGAGGGTGGAGGCTCCTTAGTGTTCTCGCATCACCATTAGGTCGCGTGTGATCCACAAACTCTTGAGAAGTAGATCTTTGTCCGAAGTAGCGTGGCAACCGAGAAAAAGTGCCCCCAGCAGGAATTGAACCTGCGGCCTTCTGCTCCGGAGGCAGACGCTCTATCCCCTGAGCTATGGGGGCTCTAGGACACCACAAGGCTACAACCTCACGGCCTGGGGAAGAGACCCAGGGGTAAGATGCTCACTTGTGGATCCCCAGACGCTGTCAGCTCTCATAGCGGAATGCGCGATCGTCCGGCTTCGCGCCCAGGGAGCCCAGGATGTCCCCGATGCCCTCGATGTGGGTCTCGAGCGGCCGCGCCAAAAAGAGCATGGCGATTGGGCAACATCAATCGCGTTGAAGGTGGCAAAACTTGCGGGGCAAAACCCCAGGGACTTTGCCGCGGCGCTCGCGGGGGATGTTGAAGCTCTGGCAGGAGTGGCAAAGGCAGAGGTTGCGGGACCGGGGTTTATCAATATCACCCTCGAAGCGGCGGCCGCAGGCCAACTCGTCGCCACCATCGTGACCGCGGGGGAAACCTTTGGGCGTGGTAGCGAACTTGCGGGGGAAACCATCAACGTGGAATTTGTGTCGGCTAATCCCACAGGGCCCCTCCACATCGGTCACACCAGGTGGGCGGCACTTGGCGACAGCCTCGTTCGGATTCTTCGAAGCGCTGGAGCGGATGTCACCAGCGAGTTTTACGTCAATGATGCGGGCGCCCAAATGGACACGTTTGGCGAATCGATTGTGGCGAGTATCCACCAGGAGCCACCACCAGAGGGTGGCTATCAGGGCGGCTACATAGCTGACCTTGCCGCCCGGGTACTCGAGAGGGCGCCGGATTTAGCCTCCCAACCCAGAGCGGAACAAATCACCCGCGCACGAGATGTCGGGTATGAATTACAGCTCGCGGACATTAAGAACTCTCTGGAGTCTTTTGGCGTGGAATTTGGGGTGTGGTTCTCGGAGCGCTCGCTTCATGAACCCGGGCCCGATGGAGTGAGTCCCATCGATGCTTCCGTGGCACGATTGCGCGGCGGCGGCCACGTCTTTGATGACGAGGGCGCTATTTGGGTTCGGACGACGGACTTTGGTGATGATAAAGACCGCGTGATTTCGCGGGCAAACGGCGTCTACACCTATTTCGCCGCTGATGCCGCCTACTACCTTTCCAAAACCGACCGAGGTTTCACGAAGAAAATCTATCTGTTGGGTGCTGACCACCATGGTTATATCCACCGCCTCAAAGCATTAGCAGGGGCGGCGGGAGAAGACCCCGAAACGAATGTCGAAATCCTGATCGGACAGCTCGTCAGCATTAACGGGGCCAAGCTTTCCAAACGCGCCGGCAACATCATCGAGTTAGATGATTTGAGGAAATGGTTGGGCGTGGACGCGCTGAGATATTCCCTCGCGCGCTACCCCGCGGATTCGCCCTTGAGTTTGGACCCCGAAATCCTCACCAAGCGCAGCAACGACAACCCCGTCTTTTACGTCCAATATGCTCACGCAAGGACTCATCAGGTGGCACAAAATGCCACCCTTGCCAAGGTGACAACGGATGTCTTTGACCCTGCGTTGCTGGTGCATCCGACAGAGGCGGCGCTGATTTCTTCCCTCGCAGACTTCCCCCGGGTGGTTACCCAGGCCGCAACACTTCGTGAACCCCACCGGGTGGCGCGCTACCTCGAAGAGGTCGCAGCGGGGTACCACCGCTGGTATGACGCATGCCGAGTGACCCCTCAGGGGGACAACCCCGTCGAAGCGGTTCACGGTACTCGGCTGTTACTGAATAACGCCACCGGTCAGGTGTTGCGCAATGGTCTTGACCTTGTGGGAGTGGGCGCACCTGAGCGAATGTGAGCCCTTTGCCATGCACCTTCGCTATCCTGGAGGAGGCTTAAGGAACCAATCCAGGTTCGCTCGCCTCACACCCCCAACTCCCCACCCGTGAGGTTTGTGCGACGTTCATGATTAATCCCCTATCTCCCTCGTGGCTCAGTGTCCCCGCTGACTCCAACGCCTTTCACCCAGGTGTGTGGCCAGGAAGCGCCGAGCGCAATGATGCCGGCGAACTCGTCATTGGTGGGGTGTCTGCCAAGGCCCTCGTGGAGTCTTATGGCTCCCCTCTCTACGTGATGGATCAGAGTGAGCTCGAAGAAAGGGCCGCTCGTTTTCTCGACATTGTGGAGCGCGCATGCGCTCTCCACAATGTGACGGGAAGCGTCTACTATGCCTCGAAAGCCCTTATTTCCGGGCACGTGGTGGCCTGGGTGTCGCAGCAAGGCTTGGGTTTTGATGTGGCCAGCGGTGGAGAGATGGCTATTGCGCTCGCCGGTGGTGCTTTAGCGCCCAGCTTCGAATTCCAAGGAAACAACAAGTCACTTCTCGAAGTGAGGCAGGCGCTTGTCGCAGGCGTTGGATGCCTGGTGATTGATGCGCCCATTGAAGCGCTTCGCATCAACGAGGTTGCCGGGGAACTGGGAATCACCGCTTCGGTCATGGTCCGGGTGAACACCGGTGTCCATGCCGATACCCATGAATATTTAGCGACCGCACGTGAGGATCAGAAATTTGGCCTCTCCCCTGGTGAAACAGTCAATCTTGTCGCAGACATCCGCGCCATGGAGAACCTGCACTTTGAGGGATTGCATTCCCACATTGGTTCTCAAATTTTTCAGGTCGAAGGCTTCCTCGAGGCGGCAACACGACTCATGGATCTCTATGCCACTCTCCTTCCCCTGGGACCCGTGGCAACGCTTAACCTGGGCGGCGGTTTCGGTATCGCCTACACCGAAGCGGATCAGCCCGAGGATATTGAGGCGATGATTGTAGAAATTGTGGACCACACGGCAGCCCGAGCTCAGCACCATGATGTGCCGATGCCCCACCTCGCTTTTGAGCCAGGTCGCATTATTTCCGGTCCAGCGGGGGTGACGTTGTATTCCGTGGGCGTCACCAAACCCGTTACCGTGCATGACGATGAGGGGGGAGAAGCCTCTCGACTGTATGTCAGTGTCGATGGAGGGATGAGCGATAACGCTCGCCCTGCGCTCTATCACGCGAACTACAGCACCCGGATTGCCAGTCGTGTGTCCTCGGCACCACCGCTCCTCGTTCGGGTGGTGGGTAAACACTGCGAGAGCGGCGACATCGTCGTCGACGCAGATTATCTTCCCGGCGATGTGGAACCCGGCGATCTGCTTGCTGTGGCGGCGACGGGTGCCTACTGTTACTCCCTGTCCAGCAATTACAACGCCCTGGGCAGGCCGCCCATGGTGGGTGTGCACGAAGGACGCCATTTTTTGATGGTGGCGGGCGAGAGCATTAAGGATGTCCTCGCCAGGGACCGAGGATTCACGGAAACGGTGGGGGTTAGACCATGAGAGAGAACTATCGCGATTTACGTGTTGCGGTGCTCGGCGGGGGAACGGTTGGAGCTCAAGTCGCTCACCGTCTTCTCGAGGGTGCCGACGAATTAGGTTCCCGGTCTGGTGCGGGACTGGCCCTGGTAGGGGTGGCGGTTCGTGATATCAAAGCCCCCCGCAGCGCGCCCATCCCTGCGGAATTGTTGACGACCGACGCCCACTCGCTTATTCTCCAAGCCGACATTGTTGTCGAGCTCATGGGCGGTATTGAGCCGGCGAAAACCCTCATTTTGGAAGCACTGCGATCGGGTGCTGATGTTGTCACCGCGAACAAGGCGCTACTGGCCGAGCACGGGCCTGAACTTTTTGATGCGGCCGCTCGTGTTGGCGCCCAGCTTTATTACGAAGCGGCAGTTGCGGCAGCTATTCCGATTATTCGGCCGCTGCGTGACTCGTTGGCAGGGGATCGCGTCACAAAAATCATGGGCATCGTTAATGGCACGACCAATTTCATCCTGGATGAAATGGACTCGAAGGGATTAAGTTTTGAGTCAGCGTTGGCTGAAGCAACCGAGCTGGGGTATGCCGAGGCGGATCCCAGCGCGGATATCGACGGATTTGATGCCGCCCAGAAGGCGTGCATTCTTTCCTCCCTCGCTTTTCACACCGCGGTCCCGCTTGATGATGTCTACCGTGAGGGCATCACCTCGGTGAGTGCGCAGCAGATAGATGCCGCCAAGCGATCGGGTCACGTTATCAAGTTGCTGGCTATCTGTGAACGACGCATCGACCCGGCCACGGGACGGGAGGGCGTGAGCACCCGGGTTCACCCCACACTGATACCTCGATCTCACCCTTTGGCGGCTGCACACGGGGCGAATAATGCCGTCTATGTGGAAGCGGAGGCGGCCGGGCCCCTCATGTTTTATGGGGCGGGTGCCGGAGGCCCAGAAACAGCGTCTGCTGTGCTGGGTGACGTTGTCTCTGCCGCCAGGCGCCATGTGGCGGGCGGCCCAGGCGTGGGCGAAAGTACCCACGCGGATTTGGCGAGCATCCCCTTGGAACACGTGGAAAGCCGCTTGAATATTAGTTTGGTCGTCAAAGATCAGTCGGGAGTTTTGGCCGCCATTGCCCAGGTATTTAGTGACCATGAGGTGTCGGTAGAAACACTGCATCAAAGCGCCAGCCAAGACACGCGTGGCGAAGGTGAGACCGCTACGCTGGTCATTCAGACACACAGCGCCCTCGAAGCTCGCGGACGGGAAACCGTCGAAGCGCTTGCGGCAAATCCGGTAGTTGTCAGCGTGACGAGTGTGTTGCGAGTGGAAGGTTAGTCCGTGGCTCAGGGTAGAAATATTTTTAATCGCTCCAGGCCAGTAGGTCCGAAGCACCGTCGTGGCTCGAGGCAGTGGCGGGGCGTCATTCACGAATACGCCGATCGCCTAGATGTGAGTAAAGCCACCCCCGTCGTCACGCTGGGGGAGGGCGGAACTCCGCTCATCGAAGCCCACCACCTTTCTGCGATGACGGGAGTTCGGGTATTCGTAAAATTTGAAGGAATGAACCCGACAGGGTCATTCAAAGACCGCGGGATGACCATGGCCGTGACGAAGGCAAAAGAACGAGGCGCCAAGGCTGTGGTGTGCGCCTCGACGGGTAATACGTCTGCTTCGGCCGCTGCCTACGCCGCACAGGCGGGTCTCACCAGCGCGGTCCTGGTCCCTGATGGCAAAATCTCGATGGGGAAACTCAGCCAAGCGATTGCCCATAATGCTCACGTATTGCAGGTCGCTGGCAATTTCGACGATTGTCTCGATATTGCGAGAGATTTAGCCGACAACTACCCGATTCACCTTGTTAATTCGGTCAACAACGACCGTATTGAGGGCCAAAAGACGGCGGCTTTTGAGGTCATCGAGGTGTTAGGCAGGGCCCCCGATTTCCACCTTCTCCCGGTGGGTAACGCGGGAAATTACACGGCCTATCACCGGGGCTATAAGGAAGAAGCGCAGCGCGGGGTCATCAACACCATGCCCCGCATTTTTGGGTTCCAAGCCACCGGTTCCGCCCCGTTTGTGACGGGTGAGCGAGTCAAGAACCCTGACACGATTGCCACCGCAATCCGCATCGGAAATCCTGCCTCCTGGGACTTGGCGCTTGTCGCGAGGGAAGACAGTAACGGTTACTTTGGCGCTATTGACGATGCTGGCATCTTGGCAGCGCATCGCCTACTGTCCCAGGAAGAGGGAATTTTCGTAGAGCCTTCTTCGGCGATTAGTGTTGCGGGATTGATGGACAGAGTCGAAGCCGGCGTTATTCCGCGAGGGGCAACAGTGGTCCTGACCGTCACCGGTCACGGTTTAAAGGATCCTGTTTGGGCGCTTCGAAAGCCCGACGGGTCTGACATTGAAACCACCAAGGTCCCCATTGACACCTCCCACATCGCGCAGGTTCTTGGTTTGAAGGCAACGCCATGAAGGCATCACTGCTGTTAGGGCGCAGTGTTGCGGTGAGAGTCCCCGCGACGACCGCGAATCTGGGTCCTGGTTTTGACACGCTGGGAATGGCGTTAACTATTGAGGATCACCTCACCGCCACCATTCGTGAAGGCTCCGGGGTGCATGTCACTGTCCACGGTGTGGGCGAAGGCGAAGTCCCCACGGACGAAACCAATCTGATTGCTCGCTCGATGGCGCACGCTTTTTCTTCCAAAGGCATCGACATGCCCGGCATTGATTTGGTGGCCACCAACGTCATTCCTCACGGCCGAGGCTTGGGATCCTCGGGAGCTGCGATTGTCTCCGGTGTGATGGCGGCCAAAGGACTACTTGAAGGCAGCGCGGAATTCAGCTCAGAAGAGCTCCTCGCGCTTGCCACCGAAATGGAAGGGCACCCCGACAACATCGCGCCCTCCTTGTTTGGTGGGCTCACCATCGCGTGGATGACAGAGCACGGACCCAAGCACAAAAAGCTCAGCGTTCACCGCGGGGTCTCCCTCGTGGTCGCGGTTCCCGAAGACGCCAGTATGTCGACGCAGTTAGCCAGAAGCTTGCAGCCCGATACCGTTCCCCACCAGGATGCGATTTTTAACCTGTCCCGGTCAGCGCTTCTTATTGCTGCTCTAATTCAAAGCCCCGAGCTTTTGTTTGAGGCCACAGAAGATCGTCTTCACCAGAATTATCGCGCCAGTGCGATGAAAGACACAGACGCGCTTTTGCAAGAGTTGCGCGCCCACGGTTTTGCGGCGGTTATCTCCGGTGCGGGCCCCTCCGTCCTGGTGTTGTGTTCCGATCCCAGTCAGCGGGTTAAAGTCTCTCAGCTCGTTAAAGCACACCAAGGGGGTGTCTGGTCCAGCCATATGCTGACCGTCGATGAGCGAGGTGCTACAGTGGAGACGCTTCCGGCGCTCGCGGACTGACCCCAGTTAGCGCTCCGGAATTCCTCATCACCACACCGCCTCGCATCTGCGAAGGCGAGAGGGTCATTCGTGACAGGGGAGCCGCAGGCTCCCTCGGCCCACACTGTGGCTTGGCGAGGTAAACAGCATTTACGACGCCACACTCGTGGCTTAACAAAGGAGAAGACGTGGATCAAGATAGCCCCTCAACGCCCAGTGCGAGCGACTCACCCGAGGCCGCCCCGGTGCGCAAGAGAGCCCCTAGAAGAGTGTCCTCAGCAAACACAGAGGCAAAAGCTCCCTCGGAGGCCAAGGATTCGGCCCCCCAGGAGTCAGAGCCCAAAGACCAGAAGCCTGATCAGTCGTCGAGTGAAGAAACAGAACGCCCCAAGCGTCGTCGCTCTAGCGCTAAACCCCAAGCTGACAATGGAGAATCTGAGGCAACCGGCGATGCTGGCGACACCAGTGATGCGGGCGATGACTCCGGAGATGGCGGTTACAGCCGCACACGCAATAACGGGAACTCTCGTGGTCGCGGACGCGATCGTCGGCGCGGTCGTGGCGGACAAAGCGAAGATGGTGAACCAGAAATTGCCGACGACGATGTGTTAATCCCCATCGGGGGAATTCTCGATGTGCTGGACAACTATGCCTTCGTTCGCACCCAGGGTTACCTTCCCGGGCTCACCGATGTGTATGTCTCGCTCGGCCAGGTAAAGAAATACAACCTGCGCAAAGGCGACGCGGTTATTGGCTCTATCCGTCAGCCTCGCGAGGGCGAACACCAGGGCCGCCAGAAATACAATGCTTTGGTCAGTGTCGACACCGTCAACGGGCAAACCGTTGACGAGGCCGCGACACGGCCTGAATTCTCGACCCTGCGTGCTGTGTACCCTACGGATCAGCTTCGGATGGAAACGACCGCTGACAATGTGAGCGGTCGAATGGTCGATATTTTTGCTCCCATCGCTAAGGGACAGCGCGCCGTCATTGTGGGGCCGTCCAAGACCGGCAAGTCACAGATTGTTCAGTCAATGGCGCACTCGGTCGCCCAGAACACCCCGGATGCTCACCTCATGGTGGTGCTGATTGATGAGCAACCAGAAACTATTTCAGACGTCCAGCGCGAAGCAAAAGGCGAGGTCATCGCGTCTAGCTTCGATCGCTCAGTAGATGACCACACCACGATTGCCGAACTCGCCATTGAGCGAGCAAAGCGTCTGGTGGAGCTCGGACACGACGTCGTTGTCATCGTAGATTCGCTCACCCGGTTGGCTCGTGCGTACCAGCTGAGTCTGGGGGGAGCTTCCAGAGCTGGTGCAACCGACACGGCCTGGGTTCACCCGACCAAAAAACTATTTGGCGCTGCCAGGAACGTTGAAGGCGGTGGATCGCTCACCATGCTCGCCACACTCGTCACCCAAACCGGTCTCGCTATGGATGATGTCGTAGCCAGCGAAATTTCGGGAGCTGCCACGATGGAGCTCACTTTGGACGGCGTTGCCGCGCAAGCTCGCGTGCTCCCCGCCTTTGACATTGCTCGGTCGGGAACCAGGAAAGAAGAAGCCATTCTGGGTAAGGACGAAGTGAGCGCTATCGCCACTATCCGCCACAGGCTCAGCGCGCATTCTTCGCTGGAGGGGCTTACCTCTGTACTGTCGACTGTGAAGTCAAGCGCGTCCAACGCGGAAGCGTTGATGGCCTTGCAGAAAAACCTAGGCGGCTAAGACACCATGTTTGAATCTGTTGACGCGTTGGTCGCGGAGCACGCTGAGCTTCAAGTGAAGCTCAGCGACCCCGCGGTCCACGCTGACGCAGGTCTTTCTAAAAAGTTGAATCGACGTTTTGCCGAGGTTTCCAAAATCTTGGCGGCCCATGATCGCATGACCGCGGTGGCTGATGACCTCGCTGCCGCAACTGAAATGGCGAGCGAAGATGAGTCCCTGGCCGCTGAAATTCCGGGGCTCGAAGCAGGCCTGGTGGAGGCAACGGAAGCACTGCGTGCGTTGCTTATTCCTCGTGACCCGGATGATGGCCGTGATGTGATCATGGAAATCAAGGGTGGCGAAGGCGGTGAAGAAAGTGCATTATTTGCAGCCGACCTTCTGCGCATGTATCTCTACTATGCGGAATCACGCGGGTGGAAAGCAGAAGTCTTGGACAAAACCGAAAGCGACATGGGGGGTTTCAAAAACGTCCAGGTCGCTCTCAAGTCTTCGGCCACAGATCCGGCCGAAGGCGTGTGGGCCAGCATGAAGTATGAGGGGGGCGTGCACCGCGTGCAGCGGGTTCCCGTCACGGAGTCACAAGGTCGGATTCACACTTCCACGACCGGAGTGTTGGTGTTTCCTGAAGTTGATGAACCCGAAGAGGTGGGCATTAGCCCCAATGACTTGAAAATCGACGTGTTCCGATCCAGTGGCCCTGGTGGACAGTCCGTGAACACCACTGACTCCGCGGTTCGTATTACCCACTTGCCCACCGGCATTGTTGTGTCGATGCAGAACGAGAAAAGCCAGATTCAGAATCGTGAAGCAGGGATGAGGGTTTTGCGGGCGCGCATTCTTGCGAGGCAACAGGAGGAGCTCGCGGCTGTGCAATCCGATGCGAGGAAGAGCCAGATTCGTGGGATGGATCGTTCCGAACGTATTCGCACCTATAACTTCCCGGAAAACCGCATCGCGGACCACCGCACGGGCTACAAGTCTTACAACCTTGACCAGGTACTAAACGGTTCTTTGGAGCCCGTTATCCGCTCGTGTATTGAGGCGGACGAAGCCGAGCGTCTCGCGGCGCTCGCCGGTGGTTAATGGACCTTGCCTCTTCCCTTAGAGACGCGACCCAGCGACTGGCACAAGCGGGTGTCCCTTCCCCCCAGGTCGACGCCGAGATGTTGCTCGCCCACGCGGCCGGAGTGTCCCGCGGGGAACTCCTTGCGCGGGTGCACTCGGGGAAAACTGTTGAGGATGCCGATTTAGCGCAATGGGACAAGCTCATTGTTCGCCGGGAGAACCGTGAACCTTTGCAGCACCTCACCGGTACTGCCGCGTTCATGTCCTTTGAAGTGAAAGTTGGTCCCGGCGTGTTCGTTCCGAGACCCGAAACCCAATCGCTGGTTGAGCACGCAATCGCTCAGGCGCAAGTGATGGCGGTGCGCGAAGTGGGCTTGCACATTGTGGACTTGTGCTCCGGCTCTGGAGTTGTCGCCATCTCTCTGGCCAGAGCGGTCCTTCACGCCAGTGTTGTCGCCGTCGAAGCATCTGCCTCCGCAGTGGAGTATTTGCGCCACAATGTGGACACTCTGGCCCCCAACATCACGGTTGTGGAATCCGACGTGGTCAGTTTTGGCCAGAGTGTGAAAGACGCCAGCATCGACATGATTGTCGCAAATCCCCCGTATGTTCCCCTCGCCGAGGTCCCGAATGACCCCGAAGTCTCCCGGTATGACCCCGTGATGGCGCTGTACGGCGGGGAGGACGGCCTGGACACCGTGCACGAGATTGTGACGCTGGCGACCAGGGCTCTTCGACCAGGTGGGTACCTAGCGATTGAGCACTCAAACCTTCAGGGCGACGCTGTGCGCTTCACTTTGAAGGAAGCGGGTCTCAGAATGGTCTCCACTGAGCTCGATCTCGTGGGGCGGGAGCGTTTCACCCAGGGGTTCCAGAGCTAAGAACGGGTGCCAAGGAACTCGGTTATCGCACCGATGATCGTTTTTCCTGTGTCGTGGGGGGAAAACCACTGTGTGGTGATTCCTAATTCGTTGGCCCCGCGGAGATTTTCTGGGGTGTCATCGACAAAAAATGTTTCCGCCCCTTTAGCTCGATATCGTTCCAACACTCTTTCATAGACGAGAGTGTCGGGTTTTCGTGCTCCGTAGTGAGCAGTAGCAAACATGTGCTCACCAAAGACGGGCACCAGGTGGGGGGCAATATCAGCGAGATGTTCGCCAATCAGCATTCCGTTATTGGTGAGAAGTGTGACCTGGCCGTGTTGCTTGGCAAATTCAACGGCTCCGATGACATCTGGGCGGAAGACCATGGCTTCTTTTCGCAGGGAAACCCAATCTTCCCGCGCAATGTTAGAACCGAAAGCTTCGTTCACTAAACGCAGGTATTCCGCCCCCGTGTCCGGAATCCCCGCCTCCGCATTCCACTCTCCTTCGTCATGCCACCAGCGACGACGAAGTTCGTGAAAGTCGATTCCCGTGATGTCGGTAAGGGATTCCATCCGCTGGCGCCAATGGTAGTCATACAGGACGTTATCCATGTCGAAGATAAAAAGCATGATGGCTTCAGGATATGCCCCCGGGGCTTGGCGACGGAGCAAAGTACACTGGGGCTATGCCGGCTCTTCGTGT